>NZ_JXQX01000042.1:0-612 GCF_000834175.1 Microbacterium sp. MEJ108Y
GCGAAGAACACCCCGGGCATCGGCGGCCCGTCGCCCTTCGGGTTGAGGATCGCGTCCAAGATGAGCTGCAACTGGGCCGCGGCATCCGGGGTCAGGTAGCCGCGGATCGCATGCATGCCATCTTTCACCCGGCCGATCGTGATCCCCCGACGACGCCGCGCATCCTCGTCCTTCGGTTCCTCACCATCCGGATCGAACATCGACGCGAGATCCTCCGCCAGAGCCTTCAGATCCTGCGCCGTCGGCGACGGACCCGCCGCATGCTCGTCCACGTCCGGGTCGTCCCCGGTCGAGTCGTCGCCGGGTTCCGCCTCGAGGCTGTGGCCGCGGGCGCACCCCGCCAATGCGACATCCGCCGCCAACCGCTGATCGACCGTGAGCCGATCCCACACCTTCTCGATCGGCGCCGTCGCGGCGAGAAACCCGGCGACCCCGACCACCCCGTCCAGCAGGGCGAGCCGCATCTCCGCCCACCGTGCCGGCATCCTCTCCCCCGCCAGACTCATCGGCCGCCGCACCAGATCGACGACCCTGTCGACCCGGGTCGCACCCCGCACATCCACACCCACCGTCCGCTGCAACAGCTCATTCAGCCCCCGGCAGCCCGCCGAA
>NZ_JXQX01000043.1:0-602 GCF_000834175.1 Microbacterium sp. MEJ108Y
TGGGCTGGGTTGGGCTGGGTTGGGTTGGGTTGGGTTGGGTTGGGTTGGGTTGGACGGGGCAGGGCAGGGTTGGGTCGGCCGTGCCATGTGGCGTCGTGCAATGCCGTGCAATGCCGTGCAGTGTCGTGCCGTGCCGTGCCGTGTCGTGCCGTGTCGTGCCGTGTCGTGCCGGCCGTGCGTGCCGTGCCGGCTGTGCGTGCCGACCTGTGTCGGGCGAGCGGTGCTATGCCGCCCCCTGTCGTTGAGCAGCATCCCGGAAGACTGGAATTCCCTCCTGACCTAGGAAAAATTCGGGACTGTGCGGGTCTCGAATGTCGGTGGTCCCCGGTTGACTGGGGGGTATGAACAGCACTGCGGAGCTTCTGGATCGGGTCGTCGCCGACCTCGATGCGGTGCTGTCCGACGACGCTCTGGCGGGGTTGTCGGATGCGGAGCGGGTTGCGGTGTTGCAGGGGGCGGGGGCGGTGTTCCGGCGTGCCGAGGCGGTGATCGTGGAGACGATCGCGACGGGGGATCCGGGCGACTTTCCGCGTTCGGCGGGCTGCCGGGGGCTGAATGAGCTGTTGCAGCGGACGGTGGGTGTGGATGTGCGGGGTGCGACC
>NZ_JXQX01000005.1:0-42945 GCF_000834175.1 Microbacterium sp. MEJ108Y
GCCCGGGGGCCCGGCTACCGGCCGGGCCCCCGCCCCCTCCTCGTCTTTCGCAGGCCGCCGCCGGCCCGGTGAGTTCCTCATCAAACTCGGTCTGCGCCTTGCCGCAGCCATCACGGTCATCACCACCGTGGGCATCGTCATCGCGCTCCTGGTCCCGTCCCTGAGCTTCTTCGCGGAGGTCTCACCGTTCGAGTTCCTCTTCGGCACGCGCTGGGCCCCTCGATTCGCGGACGCCTCCTTCGGCGTCCTCCCCCTGGTCACGGCAACCCTGTGGACCACGGTCATCGCGCTCCTCGTCGCCGTTCCTTTCGGCCTCGGTGCGGCGATCCTCCTCGCCGAGTACGCGAAACCGCGAGTGCGCAAGGTGCTCAAGCCCCTGCTGGAGATCCTCGCGGGTATCCCGACCGTGGTCTACGGGTTCTTCGCCCTCCAGTTCGTGCAGGGCACCGTCCTCCGCGACTGGCTGCAGCTCCCCACAGGGGCGTTCAGCGTCCTCGCTGCCGGCCTCGTGATGGGAGTCATGATCATCCCGACCATCGCATCCATCGCCGAGGACGCGATGTCTGCTGTCCCCAGCGCGCTCCGTCAGGGAAGTGCCGCTCTCGGCGCCAACCGCATGCAGACCACTCTTCGCGTGGTCTTTCCGGCCGCGCTGTCTGGCATCGTCGCCGCCGTCGTTCTCGGAATCTCCCGGGCCGTCGGAGAAACGATGATCGTCGCAATCGCTGCGGGCAGTCAGGCACAGCTCGTGAGCAATCCGCTGGAGCAGGGGCAGACGATGACCGGCTTCATCGCGAACGCCGCTCTCGGCGACTCCCGCGTCGGAAGCCTCGAGTACAACACCCTCTTCGCTGTCGGACTGCTGTTGTTCCTCATCACACTGCTCATCAACTTCATCAGCATCCGATTCGTCCGCCGATTCCGGGAGGCCTACTGATGTCCGCGCCCACGATTCCCGAGTCCCGTGTGCTCAACGCGACCCGGCCGCTGAATACCGGGCGAAACGGCGAACTGCGTCCCACCGCGCTCATCTTCCTCGTACTTCTTTGGCTGTCGCTCTTCGTCGCATTCGCTGTGCTCGTCACTCTGCTGATCACGATCTTCATCACTGGACAGAACAAGCTCACCTGGAACCTGGTGACGAACTTCCCCTCCGCTGACCCGGAGGAAGCCGGAGCTCGTCCAGCCATCCTCGGATCGGTCTGGGCGATTGGGGCCACCGCTGTGATGACCCTCCCCCTGGGAATCGCCGCCGCCGTGCACCTCGAGGAGTTCGCCGACCGGAAGCGCTGGTTCAACCGGTTCGTCGAGCTCAACGTCCAAAACCTCGCTGCTGTCCCCTCAATCGTCTACGGTCTCCTCGCTCTCGCCTTCTTGTCGATGCTCGGAGTCACCAACAAGAACATCGTCATCGGTGGAGCATTCGCGCTGACGCTGCTCATCCTCCCGGTCATCATCATCGCCACCAGGGAGGCGTTGCGCGCCGTACCCCGGGAGATCCGCGACGGCTCGCTGGCGCTGGGAGCCACCCAATGGCAGACGACGTGGAGGCAGGTGCTTCCCGCGTCGGTCCCAGGCATCGCGACCGGCTCGATCCTCGCGCTGTCCCGAGCTCTCGGCGAAGCAGCTCCATTGCTCGTCCTCGGAGCGCTCGTCTACATCACGTTCGATCCGAACGGGCTGCTCAGCGGATACACCACGCTCCCCATCCAGATCTTCAACTGGACCGGGCGCCCGCAGGAGGGATTCCACGAGCTCGCCGGCGCCACGAGCCTCCTCCTGCTCGCCGTCCTCATCCTGATGAACGCCCTCGCCATCTTCATCCGCAACAAGTTCCAGAAACGGTGGTAAACCCATGAGCACCTCCACGAGCACCTCGACGAGCGCAGCGGCGCCGACGGCGGCCCACACCCACTTCCAGACCGCAGACTCACGGCGGGTTGCCGAAACCCCCAGCGGACTCATCCGCTGCGAAGACGTCAACGTGTACTACGGCGACTTCCGGGCCGTCACAGGCGTCAACCTCGAGTTCGGACGCAACGAGATCACCGCGCTCATCGGCCCCTCCGGATGCGGCAAATCCACGCTCCTGCGCTCCCTGAACCGCATGAACGACCTCGTCGACGGTGCCCGCGTCGAAGGAAACGTCATCTTCCAAGAGGAAGACATCTACGCGAAGGGCGTCGACCCCATCGAGGTCCGACGACGCGTCGGGATGGTCTTCCAAAAGCCGAACCCGTTCCCGAAGTCGATCTACGACAACATCGCCTACGGCCCTCGCGTCACAGGGATGAAGGTCGACAACATGGACGACCTCGTCGAGGAGGCACTCACACGCTCAGCACTCTGGGGCGAGGTGAAAGACAAGCTAAAGCAGTCCGCGTTCGGACTCTCCGGCGGCCAGCAGCAGCGCCTATGCATCGCGCGCACCATCGCGGTGCAGCCCGACGTGATCCTGATGGATGAGCCGTGCTCGGCCCTCGATCCCATCGCCACCTCGCGGATCGAAGACCTCATGCACGAGCTGCGCCAGGACTACACAATCATCATCGTCACCCACAACATGCAGCAGGCTGCACGAGTCGCCGACCGCACGGCATTCTTCACCGCCCTGGCCGACGAGACCACCGGAGACCGCACAGGAGTCCTGGTGGAATACGACCTCACCAAGAACATCTTCGAGCAGCCGCAGGACCAGCGCACGGAGGACTACATCAGCGGACGATTCGGATGACCTCCCTGTCTGGTGGTGACCCGCGGTTCGTTCTGCACGGGCGCAGTTCGGAGATCCTTCGTGGGAGCTTCGCCGAGTTCAGACATGCAGGCGTCCCGATAACGGTGCACGCTGAGATCGTCGATGCGCTGGCAGACTTGGCCCACGATTACGAGGCGTCGCTCGTCCTCGCCGGCGGGGAGTCGGTCGACCGGCTCGCGGCCATCGTGCAGATCGCCGAACCGGTGTGCGGAGGACCGATCTTCTTCGGGGTGAGCGAAGACACGGAGACGTCGATGATCGAAGCTGCGATGCGAGCAGGAATGCGTGGCACCATCCGCCTCCCCATCACCCCCGACCGATTGCGTGAATTGGCGCGCCTCCACCCACGGACAGGCCCGCTTGACCGCACCCTCCGATTCGGGGAGCTGACCCTCGACATCACGCACCGCAGCCTCCGCTGGCAGAAGCATGCACTGTTGCTTCCCCCGCGCGAATTCGAACTCCTGCATCAGATCGTGCGCGCGTATCCCGAGAGTGTGAGCATCGATACACTCGCGCTTGCGTTCGGCTCCGACCTCGAGGATCCGCACGCTTCTGTTCGCGTCGCCATGACGAAGCTGCGCGCCCGGCTGGCGACTTTCGCCCCCGCACAAGCCCTTATCGAGACGGTGCGAGTGGCCGGCTACCGACTCGCGTCCTGAGGCTCCACTTTGAGCTCGACCAGGAGCTGAAGCACCCGGGCGCGAATGTCGTCTCTAACGCCACGGAGACCGTCTTCATCGAGTTCCAACGGATCTGGTAGATCCCACTCCATGTAACGGCGCCCAGGGAAGACGGGGCACGCATCCCCACACCCCATCGTGATGACGTAGTCGGCGGCACGCACCACTTCGTCGGTCAGCGGTTTCGGGAACTCGCCCCAGAGCTCCACGCCCACTTCCTCCAGTGCCGCGGCAACACGAGGGTGCGCGCCCTCCGCCGGTGAGGATCCAGCCGTGCGCACGTGCACCCGGCCGCCAGACAGATGGCGGAGTAGGGCTCCAGCCATCTGCGACCTCCCCGCATTCTGCACGCACACAAACAGGACCTCAGGAGTATCACGCAGAACCAGGCCCTGACTGGTTGCGAGCGCATCCAGGCGGTCGGCGGCGTACCGGGCGGTCATGGTCAACAGGTGCTCGCGCACTCGCGTCCGCTGGCTCAGGAGGAGGTAACTCTGGGCGACATAACCCGCCACTGTCTCGCGGCTGAACGTCGAGCTGAATCGGTACGAGAGGTCGTCAACGATGGTGGACACAGCTCGCGGGAGAGCCGTGACGGAAGCCTCGGGTGTTGTCGGCTCAATCGACTCACTCGACAGCAATCTCCCAAAACGGACCCAGGCATCGGCTGTCGGCACCCAGACATCGCCGTCGCTACGGATGAGATCAACGAGCTCCAGCGAGTGGATTGCCTGCTCGACGACCGATAGATCGGCGTTCAGGACAGCCGCGATCTCCGGGGCTTTGATCCCGGAGGCAAGGGCACTGAGAACGCGGAGCGTATCGGGGTTGCCGAGGACTGACACTTGACCGGCCCGTTCCCGGGCAGCCTGCTCCCCGAGGGGGCTCCCCACTCGGTGCGGCGACCCCTCATTCATCGGAGGAAGTCCTCGACGGCGCTACGGCGCGTCGGGTGCACGGAGAGCCAGCCGAGCTTGCCGTCCTGTTCGCGTGCCAGGAACCCGTCGTCCAACAGAATGCGGACGTGATGGGTCACTGTCGGCTGACGCAACCCCAACGCCTCCGCTAGTTGGCCCACGGTCGCCCGCTCGTCAGCCGATCCCAGAATGATGCTCAAGATCTGCAACCGCGTCGGATCAGCGACCGCCCTCAACGTCCGCGCCAGCTCTTCGGCAGCACCACGATTGAGCGCAGCTCCGACATGAGGCTTCGGTGCGGGCTGAGCGGTCATGCCAGGATTCTAGTTGCCGAACCTTGCGAGCCCCTCAGACGTGCCGGTGATCGAAACGTGCGGACTGGGACGTGACTACTTCGCAAATATGTCGCCGCGAAGCTTCGATGCGGCGTGCAAACGGAGGAGCTCTATGCTGACGGCCGCGCTTGCCGGGATGCTGTGAGACAAGCTCTTCGCGGCAACTGCGAGGGCGGGACGAGCTGCGTTTCGGTCGAGAGCGATCAGCATGTCGACCGAGACTCCGAGGGAACGTCCTCGCCAGACAGCACCAGGTGTCTGGCTGCTCCACAAGGAGTAGGACCTCCGCCGCCGGGCTGGGGGCCCGAGCTAGTGCACGTGCGAGGATCGCCGCATCGGCGTGAATCGGTCCAAGTTCGGTGAGTTGAGGCCATCAGGCCGTTTGTGATCGAGCTGGCGAAGGCGGGGGCCCGCGATGCGCGCCGCCGCTCTCGCATGTCACCTACGGCGTTTGGCCTCGAGCTGCGAGAAACTCCGTCGCCGTCTCAACCCGATACCGCTCGTCGACGTAGTTTGCCGGAGTGAGATTTCGGGTTACGAAGAGCGTGTTCAGGCGAAACTGCTCGCCTTCAGGCGGGTCCCCGAGTCCGAGGCGCGTCGCAATGCTCGCGACGTGGGGCGCTAGTTCGCTCTCCTTGCGGGCTAGCTGCGTGGCGTAGCAGGGCTTGGTCCCGCGGTCTCCTACCTGGTCCCGGAAGAAGGTGCGCAGTTGGCGTGCCGTCTCAGCGAATCCGTGCACCGACGCAGGATCCTTCGCCTCGATTAACCAGATGGTGCTATCGCCAGGGCGTCCGCACACGAGGTCAACTTCGGTCGTGAGAATCGGCACGCCGAGTCGCGCGTGGTCGTTGGGTTTCACGCGGGCGACCGTGGTGTAGCCGAGTTCCTCTAGCCGGTCTTGAAGGAATCTTTCGAACCGAATATTGCGGCGCGCACGGCGATCCGCAAGCGCGTTGCTGACAGGCTGGGGAACGTCTCCCGCCCAGGGAAGAACTCCTTGGAGGAGGTGGCGGTAGTAGACCTGGAAGGACGTCAGTAAGTACTGCGGGCTG
The DNA here is from genome assembly GCF_000834175.1 of Microbacterium sp. MEJ108Y. Classification (NCBI taxonomy): domain Bacteria; kingdom Bacillati; phylum Actinomycetota; class Actinomycetes; order Micrococcales; family Microbacteriaceae; genus Microbacterium; species Microbacterium sp. MEJ108Y. Next base: position 5,743 of record NZ_JXQX01000005.1, read on the forward strand.
ATAATGAGTCGTCCGTCCGAGTCTTGCACCAGCGGTTGCACGAGGAGCCGGTGACGCCGTGTGCGCGTTTGCCAGGGTTTCCACTCCACGGCTTGCATCTGGACGGCCGTGCTCGTAAGCATCCCGACAGCGACTTCGACACGCGTTCTCTGCGACTCATCCGCGTCCGGGCCCAGCGCGTCACAGACCCATGCTGTTGCCTCGGCCACGGTGACGTGCGCGGTCGTCCTGCCTGGCTCGAACGTTTCCCACTTTGCGAGGGTGGCGAGTGCGGCGAGCATGTCCTGCGACGTCGCTCCCCATGCCTGCTGGAACGCATCTTCGACGTCGTCTTCTTCGTTCGCCTGCTGCAGCGAGTCGTCGTCTTGAGTGCCGTGCAACCGAACGCTCGCAGCTGCACGGGTCAGTTCGTCGTTTCGCAGGCCCCACGCCGATGCGTCGGGATGCGAATCGTCGTCAACGGCCAGCTCGTACATCGGGCCGAGGTTGATGACTGCAGGCACGACTTGGTGATACATCCGCTCACTCAGCGTGGTCGCGGTGAGGTACGCATCTGCGGCGGCAAGAAGACCGCTCCACGCCTGAGGAGTGATCGGCTTCACCGCCGCCGGATTGTCCAGGATGCGCAAGGCAGCCTCCACCACGATCTCGTTACACTGACGAAGCTGAAGTGTCTCCGCCGAGAGCTCGGCCGTGCGGGTGAGCGGATCCCATTCGGTCGCGAGATTCGCCGCGACTCGGGATAGATCGTCTTGCTGATGAATACCGCTGTCCATCACCCTCGCCAGCTGCTCCATCCCCGTCAACACCACCTCGCTCACATCGTGTCTCTTGATTCCTTCAGTCAGGGTCTCGAGAGCAAGGGGCGCAAGATGCTCGCGGATGAGCCGATTCGCGTCGTCCGCCCGGTACTCTCCCGGTTGAACGCCGGCATCGTGGAGTCGTCGTCCCAAAGCCGCAACCATGCGGCTCTCATCAGAGGGTCGTAAACGCCACGGATCAGGCAGGTGATTGAGAGTGGTCCGGGCCTGCTTCATCTCCAAGATGAGAAAGGGTCTCGCTGTGCGCCACTGGTCGCGGAGCGCCGCTGCGGTTTCGATATCCATGCCTCCCGCGCGGAGCAGATCGAACACTGCATCCGCTGTTAGGAGATTCGCCGCGTGCGGATCTCCATTCGCCGAATCTGCGAATCCCTCGACATCGATGCGCCACAAAAAGTTGACTGGTTCATCGACGGCACGCGCGTGCGGGTCGAGATACGGCGTGACCACGCCGGACGGTTCACCCGAGACCGTTTCCGATGCGTGGAGGTAAAGGACGTATCCGGGCACATCGATCTCCTGGTGCGCGAAACGCCATCGATCACCAAGCGCAGCGAAGCCGTAGATTAGCCCGCCGCAGAAGTCGAAGAAGAACCGTCGGCGGTCGGCAGATGCTTCCTCCAGGCTCGCTCGTGCCACGGCAACGGGAGGTTCGGTGAGAGCGAGGGACCACCCGTCAACACTCGGCGCGATGTTGACACCGCGGGTGGCGTCGTACGTGGGGTCACCTGCAATCATCGCGACGTTTGCGACGGGCCCCGGAGCGACTTCTGCCGCTCGGAGGTCTCGAATCGGGGGAAGCCCAACCCTGAGGAGCGCCACTTCGAGATCGGATAGCTCTACCGCTCGATCCCACTCGGCCTCGCCCGCGTGCGCTTCAAAGTAGACGGCATTGGGTACCACGCCACCCTTGAAAAACGACTTGCCATTCGCTGTCCATGGCTCCCAGTAGTTGATCGCCTCCCACCCGAAACTCTCAGGGAAATCGGGAGCGCTCAGATCCCGCGCGAATGCGTAGAGATCATCGTCGGACGTAGCCGTTTCCGCGATCCAGGTCAGGTCTTCGAGCGCGAGCTTTGCTTCGCCGACCGCCTGGGGCACAGCGATGTGGCCGGGTGCAGCGAACACCGTCAGCGGGATGACCTCCGCGCCCGGCCTGATGGTTCCTTGTCGCCCGCCCGCCATCCGCACCGGCACAGGGCCTGATTGCGACCTCACCTGTTTCGCCAGCTCCACTGAGCCGATGTATGGCGGCGGCGCGGCTCCCAGGTCGGGGACGTAGATGACTGAGACGGCGATGAATGTGGATGGGTTCACCGGCACCAGCCACTGAACGTCAATCCCGCGAAGCGGGGACTCGACGCCTTCACTGCGGGGAGGAGCTTCGATCAAGCTGTTGGAGAAGCGCCATAGGGACCGGCGGATCTGGTTCAGGCAAGAACTCCGGAGGGCCCGTCGTGCTTGCCCGTCCCGGTCGAGCGCAGACACCAGTTCTCGTACGGCATGGGCCATGATCTCTGGGATGAAAAGTGGCGGCACCCATCGGTGTGCACCCGCCGAGTGAGCAAAGCGAAGGTACCTCCCGAACGGGCTGGAGAGACTCTCCGCGTCGAACGTGGCCCGACTTGCGGAGTTCGTCATCCATTCCAACGCCCTTTCATCAGCTTCACCGAGTTCGATGTGGTCGAGCGGGTTCAGGTTGAGGAAGGCCCGCGTCGCTTCGTACTCCGCGTCCGGTAGGGAGACCTCGTCGTTGAGCGCGAGATCCGGGGCTGGTACCCATGCGTCTGCAAGGTGGCGGGCGCAGAAGTCGCCGTACTTCATCGCCACGTTCACCACGTTTGCGATGCCGAATTGAAATCGTCTGTGAAGCCGACCGTCTACCGCTTCCGCCATTCTGAGCGCACGCGTGAGGTCGGCGACCGGCCGTTCGGTGAGGCCGGGCACCGCGCGCAGCGGCTCAGAGCCGACCGCGAGGAAGACAGTTTGGGTCGGGTCGGTGGGGATGAAATCTTCACGCGCCGGGCCGATCCCATAGGTGGTAGCCGCTAGATCGGACAGTGCTTGGATCGCAGGCAGCGGCTGGTATTCGTCTGGCGCCGGAGCGGCGGAGGCTCGTAGCGCAGCCGCGAAGCTGCTCCCCAATGTCACCGACCGATGCCTGTTGCCGGGGGACGTGGCGGCGGCGAAAATCAGCGTCCAGAGCTCGTCCGGATCGTACGCTGAAAAGGCCAGTTCGAGTGCGTCGGGCTCCCGTCGCGCGGCGCTCACCGCCCGCAGTTGAGATCGAGACCGCTTGCTTCTCCGAGTTTTCTTGCTCTTTCCCACGCAAGCATTCAAGCGTAAGCCAACGACATCCGCACTGATTACTGAGCGTTGAAAGCGTTGCGCCGGGGAGGAAGGTGGCGAAGAGTTGGGGTGCCGCCTCGAACGCGCGGACGACAGGTCTCCTTCAACGCCGCTGCTCCCGGGCCAGGGAGCTCTTGACCGCTCTCACCTCGTCACCTCGCGGGGGTGCATACACGCAAAAGCGCGCGTAAGATATTGCGTGTACGTGCTAACCAGATGACGACACGAGGAGGCAAGATGGCCGTGAAGAAAAGTCGCACTCGTGCCGCCTCCGCTCGCGAGGCGACTGTGAACCGCGGCACAGTGACAGGTCGATTCCTCAACGGAAACCCGAAGCTCGTCGTGGCGACCAAGGCCCCCGCAAAGACCGACGTACAAGCCGGTGTCGAGCGCCTTGCGCAGGTGGCGAAGACGTCAAACGTCGACGTATCCGTGTTCAACGCACTCATCGACGAGCTCGCCGATGCCATGGCCGACCGTCAATCGACCGAGCTGGGCCTCACAGAGCAGGAAGCCAACTTCCTGATCGAGTCCGGCGATTTCACTCCGGAGGAGCTCGCCGAGGCAGCCGCATTCGTCACCAGCGGTGGGCTCGCCAAGCTCGAGCGCGAGACTCACGTGCGCGCCCTAACCAACACCTACACCGCATCCGAGGTCGCAGCGCTCCTCGGCATCGATGCCTCCAGTGTGCGTCACCGCCAGAGCAAGAACACCTTGTACGGCTTCCGGGCCGGAAGGATCCGCCTCTACCCTCGATGGCAGTTCATTCCCGGCGATAGGGTCTCGACGATCCCCCACCTCCCGCTGCTCGTCCGAGCGATCCCGTCCGACTGGGATCCGGCCGACGTCGAAGGCTTCATGACAACACCTCAAGACGACTTGCGGTCGAGCGATGAGTCTGTCGACCCCCAGGAATGGATGACGCCGATCGAGTGGCTGGCTGCCGCGAAGGATCCTGCACCCGTAGTGGACATCCTCGAAGACGCCGACATCACGTGAGCCCGTCGAACGCGAAAGTCCCCGCAACACCCCCGGCGCCGCTCACACTCGACGCGAGTGAGCACCTGAGATCATTCGATGGGATCCTCTGGCGGGTCTTCGCTACAAGAGGTGCTCACCCACAGGCGTGGGATGAGCTACGGCACTTCGGGCCGATCAGAACCATGCGCTTTGACCCGCATCCCGAGCCGCATCAGCACCATGCCGATTATGGCGTGATGTACGCAGCTGCCGGATCTACAACAGCTCTCGGCGAGGTGTTTCAGAAGGGCCGACTAATCAATCGGCGCGTTCGTGGAAACACCCTCGCGGCTTGGCGGCCGACGCGTGAGCTTCGGCTACTGGATCTCACCAGCAACTGGCCCGTGATCAACGGCACGACCTCTTCGATCCAGATGGGGCCGAAGCGATACACACGGAACTGGGCGAATGCGATCCATGACCAACTTGGGTCGAGCATCGACGGGCTCTACCACGTGTCATCGATCGACTTCGGCCCGATGGTGACGCTGTTCTCGCCCGCCGAGGACTCGTTCCCGCAGCTGCCGTTGGTGCACACCCGACTGGACGCCTCCAGTGCGAACGTGTACCTCGCGAAAGCCGTGAAAAGACTCGGCTACCGCGTCAAGAAGTAGAACCACCCCAGGACAGCAATCTGCGATTGCTCGCATCATCAGATGACGCTCGATCCACCCGTACGCTCAGTACCATGACACAGCGTTCCACCTTGCAGACTCTCGGCGGTGCTGTCGAAGGATTCCGGGACTTCGCGGCGGCGATCAAGAGTGGAGTGCCCACCGTTCGAAAGGGGTCGATGGCGGAGGAAGATCAAGCCCTCTCCGGAAACATCGTCATCCCTCATGCCATAGTCTCCGGGCTCGTCCTCACCGTTGCAGACCACGTATCCGCCTGGGCGGAGCTTGCCGCTAGCCCCGAGAAGGACGTGTTGCTCCTTCATATGCAGGCTGACTACACGTTGTTCCGTCCTGTCTTGGAGGGGCTCGTGGAGGTCATCTGGATTCTGGACGGCACCGATTCCCCTTCTAGAGCCCGCAGGGCACTTGAGATTGCTCGGATCGAGTACAAGCACGGGCTGAAGCTGACCAACGCTCTGCGCAAAGCGCGAACGCCGGATGACAAGACCGAACAGGGAATAGCAGCACTCGGACGTTTTCTCAGGACCACGGCGAGCAACCTCGGATACGATCCGGAGGACGTTCTCAGCGCACCATTGATCGATCCCTCCTCGATCACAAGGAAGATAGCGAATCGCGTTCCAGGCCCCACATTGCAGACCTTCAACTATTGGGCGATAACCTCGGCCCACGCGCACGGGCAGTTCATCACCACTCTGCGCCACGCGATCGAGACGCCCCCATCTACGCCTCAGATGGGCGGGGCTCTGTACGAACCAGACGAGGAGCTGATTGCAGACCTCATCAAGTTCATTGGGAAGCTGCTCGAGATCGCAATCAACCTACTAAACGAACAGGGTTACGAGCTTCGACGCTAGCGTTGTCCTGCTTCGCCGATCGGGGAACGCTGGGTCGCCGAGATGCGTGCCATGGGGATTCAGAACTCTCTGAGGCGAAATGTCTGACCCGATCCGTATGATCGGATCAGCCCCGTCGCGAGGCAGTGAACTTAGCGCTTTACATCGGACTTAGTCCGATTTCATCGCGATTCTGACAGTTCGATAATTGAAGTGGCAGGTTCGAGCGCTCCCGCCTTCCGCACCGCGCGGCAGACCACTCGATCTGCTGGAAGGAAGACACTATGAAAGCTCTCCGTTACGTCGAGATCGGCAAGCCGCCCGTCGTCGTCGACATCCCGATTCCGAAGCCGGGGCCGGGTCAGGTCCTGCTCAAGGTCACCGCTGGCGGCGTCTGCCACTCCGACGACTACGTCATGGGCCTCCCCGAGAAGGACTACCTCGAGCAGAGCTACCCGCTGCCGCTGACGCTCGGTCATGAAGGCGCCGGGATCGTGCACGAGATCGGTGAGGGCGTCGACTCGACGCTGAAGGTCGGAGACGCCGTCGCGGTCTACGGACCGTGGGGCTGCGGACGCTGCCACAACTGCTCGCAGGGAATGGAGAACTACTGCACGAACGCCGCCGCTGAGGGCATCCGCCCTCCCGGTCTCGGCAGCCAGGGCTCGATGGCCGAGTACATGATCGTCGACGACGCCCGCCACCTCGTGCCGCTCGGCGACCTCGACCCCGTGCAGAACGTCTCGCTGACGGATGCCGGCCTCACCCCGTACCACGCGATCAAGCGCTCACTCCCGAAGCTCGGTGCAGGCACCTTCGCGGTGGTCATCGGCACCGGCGGCCTCGGCCACGTCGGTATCCAGATCCTGAAGGCGATCTCGGGTGCCACGGTCATCGCCCTCGACGTGAACGACACCAAGCTGGCGCTCGCCACAGAGGTCGGCGCCGATCACGTGCTGATCAGCGATGCCTCCGCCGCCGACAAGATCCGCGAGATCACCGGCGGCCTGGGCGCGAACGCCGTGTTCGACTTCGTCGGCGCCAACCCGACGATGGCGCTCGCGCAGAGCGTGGCGGCGCTGGACTCCGACGTCACGATCGTCGGCATCGGCGGCGGGACCATGAGCCTCGGCTTCGGCTCGATCGCCTACGACGCGGCCGTGCGCATCCCGTACTGGGGCTCCCGCTCCGAGCTGATCGAGGTCCTCGACCTCGCCCGCGCGGGCAAGATCCACGTGCAGACCGAGACCTACTCGCTCGACGACGGCCCGAAGGCCTACGAGGATCTCGCCGCGAACAGCATCCGCGGTCGCGCAGTCATCGTCCCGTAGACGGCGGCTGCGCAGATGGCGGCCGCTCCGACTCGTAGTCGGAGCGGCCGCTGCTATGACGGCTCAGGTCTCTGCGATCAGTTGCTCACCGCCCCAGAACGGCCCGGACGCTCGCCTCGGGAGACAGATCGATGCGACGCAGCAGCTGCGCATTGAGAGCGACGACGATCGTCGACAGCGACATCAGCACGGCTCCGACCGACATGGGGAGGACGAATCCGACGGGCGCCAGGATGCCGGCGGCGAGCGGCACCGAGAGCAGGTTGTACCCGGCCGCCCACCAGAGGTTCTGCGTCATCTTGCGGTAGGCGGCACGGGAGAGCTCGATCACGGAGACCACCGACCGGGGGTCGGAGCTCGCGAGGATCACGCCGGCCGAGGCGATGGCCACGTCGGTGCCGGCACCGATCGCGATGCCGACGTCGGCCTGAGCGAGAGCGGGGGCATCGTTTACGCCGTCGCCGACCATCGCGACCTTCTTGCCCTCGGCCTGCAGCTCCTTGACCTTCGCGGACTTGTCTTCGGGGCGCACACCGGCGAACACCCGGTCGATGCCGAGCTCGGTCGCCACGGATTCGGCCACGGCCTGGGCGTCACCGGTGATCATGACCACTTCGACACCGAGGCGGTGCAGGGCGTCGACAGCGTCACGAGACTCCGGGCGCACCTCGTCGGCGAGCTTCACTCCTCCGGCCACCCGCCCGTCGACGATCACGTGCAGGATGATGGCACCCTCGCCTCGCCATGCGTCGGCGGCGGCGATCTCTCGGCCTCCGACCTCGTCGAGGAGCTTCGGCCCGCCCACGCGGATCTCGCTGTCATCGACGGTGGCGGTCACTCCCACCGCGGGAGATGACGAGAAGCCCGAGGCCTTCGACACCGTCAGGCCTCTGTCTTCGGCCGCGCGCACGATGGCGCGAGCCAGCGGATGCTCGCTGTCGGCCTCTGCGGATGCGGCGAGCGCGAGCAGGCGGTCGGCGTCGATGCCACCGATCGTTTCGACGGCGGTGACGGTCGGTGCGCCCTTTGTCAGCGTGCCCGTCTTGTCGAACAGCACGGCGTCGACGGTGCGCATGCTCTCGAGCGCCAAGCGGTCCTTGACGAGCACACCACCCCGGGCAGCGCGCTCCGTGGCGATCGAGACGACCAGCGGGATCGCGAGGCCGAGCGCATGCGGGCAGGCGATGACGAGCACGGTGATGCTGCGCACGACGGCGGCATCCGGATCTCCGACGAGAGTCCACACCAGCGCGGTGAGAGCCGCCGAGACCAGGGCGAACCAGAAGAGCAGTGCGGCTGCGCGGTCGGCGATGCGCTGCGCCCGGGACGACGAGTTCTGCGCGTCGACCACCAGGCGCTGGATGCCGGCGAGTGCGGTGTCGTCGCCGGTGGCGGTGATCTCGACCCGCAGGCCGGAGTCGGTCGCGACAGTGCCCGCGGTCACCGTGTCTCCCTTCGTGCGAGTGACGGGGCGGGACTCGCCCGTGACCATCGACTCATCCATCGCGGCTGCCCCGTCGATGACACGACCGTCGGCCGGAACGCTCGCTCCGGGGCGCACGACGACGACATCGCCGACGACGAGATCGGCGGGTGCGACCATGACGATCGCGTCACCCTCGACCCGTTCGGCCTCGTCGGGCAGCAGCGCGGCGAGGGAGTCGAGCGCAGAGGTCGTCTGCGCGAGGGATCTCATCTCGATCCAGTGGCCGAGCAGCATGATGACGATGAGGAGGGCGACCTCCCACCAGAACTCGAGCTCGTGGTGGAGGATTCCGAGGGTCGCGCCCCACGAGGCGAAGAACGCGACGGTGATCGCGAGGGCGATCAGCAGCATCATCCCCGGCGTGCGCGCCCTGAGTTCGCCGATCGCACCCGAGAGGAACGGCCATCCGCCCCACGCGTACATGACGGTGCCGAGCGCGGGAGAGACGAACCGCGCCCCGTCGGCGACGTCGTAGCCGAAGATCATCGCGAACATCGGCGAGAACGCCACCACCGGCACCGCGATGATGAGGTTGATCCAGAACAGGCGCCGGAACTGGCCGACGTGGTCGCCGTGTCCGGCATGACCACCGTGTCGCTCGTGCCCGGCGTGCCCCTCGTGCCCGCCGTGGCCCTCGTGACCTCCGTCTGCGTCCTGAGCGTGGTGATCGTGAGTGACGTGCTGGTCGCCGGCGCTTCCCTCGGCGTGGTGCGTGCTCATCATGAGTGCTGTCTCCCGTGTCGGGTGTGGATCTCAGTGTCTCTCTTCGAGGTGCGCGACATCGCCCGGGTCACCGCGGGATGACACTCCGGAACCCCCGCAGGCGCAGGCTGTTGCCGACGACGAAGACGCTCGACAGTGCCATCGCTGCGCCGGCCAGCATGGGGTTGAGCATTCCGAGCGCCGCGACCGGGATGGCCGCGACGTTGTAGGCGAAGGCCCAGAACAGGTTGGTCTTGATGGTTCCGAGGGTCTTTCGCGACAGTCGGATCGCGTCGACCGCGCTGCGCAGGTCTCCGCGCACCAGGGTGATGTCGGATGCCTCGATCGCGACGTCCGCCCCGGTGCCCATCGCGATGCCGAGGTCGGCCTGCGCGAGTGCGGGGGCGTCGTTGACGCCGTCACCGATCATCGCGACGACCTTTCCCTCGCGCTGCAGTCGCGTGACGACGTCGACCTTGTCCTTCGGCAGGACTTCGGCGATGACCTCGTCGATCCCGACCTCTGCCGCGATGCGCCTGGCGACCGCGTCGTTGTCGCCGGTGAGGAGGATGGGGGTCAGCCCGATCGCCGTGAACTGGGCGATCGCTTCGGCGCTGCTCGGCTTCACCGTGTCGGCCACGACCAGGATGCCGCGCGCCTGCCCGTCCCAGCCCACCGCGACGACGGTCTTGCCTTCGCTCTCGGCGCGGGCCTTCGTCGACGCCAGCTCGCGGCTCAGCGTCTGCGACCACTCGGCGAGGAGCGAGTCCCGGCCGACGAGCACGGCGTGACCGTCGACGATCCCCTGCACTCCCTTGCCTTCGATGTTCGTGAAGTCCTCGGGCGTCGGCAGCGCTCCGACCTCGTGCGTCGCGCCCTTGGCGATCGCCTGGGCGATCGGGTGCTCCGAGGCATCCTCCAGAGCGCCGGCCAGCCGCAGGAGTTCCGCGCGTTCGGTGCCGGGCTCGACGACCACGTCGACGAGCGTCATCTTGCCGCTGGTGACCGTGCCCGTCTTGTCGAGCACGACGGTGTCGACCGTGCGGGTGGACTCCAGCACCTCCGGACCCTTGATGAGCACGCCCAACTGCGCACCCCGCCCGGTGCCGACCAGCAGCGCGGTGGGTGTCGCCAGGCCCAGCGCGCACGGGCACGCGATCACGAGCACGGCCACCGCCGCGGTGAATGCCGCGGCCACGGGGAACCCCGCGCCGAGCCAGCCGCCCAGCGCGACGACGGCGATCACGATCACGATCGGCACGAAGACGCCCGAGATCCGGTCGGCGAGACGCTGGACCTCCGCCTTCCCGGTTTGAGCGTCTTCGACGAGCTGGGCCATCTGCGCGAGTTGCGTGTCGGAGCCGATCCGGGTGGCGCGCACCACGAGCCGGCCGCCGACGTTGGTCGTGGCACCGGTGACGACGTCGCCCTCTGCGACCTCGACCGGCACCGCTTCACCCGTGAGCATCGATGCATCGACGGCAGACGTGCCCGAGACCACGACACCGTCGGTCGCGATCTTCTCTCCCGGCCGCACGACGAACTGGTCTCCCACCTGCAGATCCTCGACCGGGATCTTCGTCTCCGCACCACCGCGCAGCACCGCGACGTCCTTCGCGCCGAGCTCGAGCAGCGCGCGCAGGGCTGCGCCGGCCTGCTTCTTCGACCGCTTCTCGAAGTAGCGCCCGGCGAGGATGAACATCGTCACCCCGGCACCGACCTCGAGGTAGATGTTCGCCGCCCCGTCGGAGGGGGCCAGTGCGAACTCGAACGGGTGGGTCATGCCGGGGGTGCCGGCCGTGCCGAAGAACAGCGCGTAGAGCGACCACAGGAATGCGGCCGATGTGCCCAGGGAGATGAGCGTGTCCATCGTCGCGGTGCCGTGCCTGAGGTTCATCCATGCGGCCCGGTGGAACGGCCACGCCGCCCAGAGGATCACCGGGGCCGCGAGTGCGAGCGAGGCCCACTGCCAGTACGTGAACTGCAGCGCCGGGATCATGGCCATCGCGATCACCGGCACCGTCAGCACGATCGCACCGATCAGGCGGTTGCGCAGCGAACGCAGCTCAGGGTCTACGGTGCCCTCACCGGCGAAGGCGGCATCATTCTTCGAGCCCTTCGGTGCGGGGATCGACGCCGAGTACCCCGTCTTCTCGACCTCTGCGATCAGCGCCGCCGGATCGTACCCGTCCGGCACGGTGACCTTCGCCTTCTCGGTCGCGTAGTTGACGGTCGCCACGACACCATCGAGCTTGTTCAGCTTCTTCTCGATCCGCATCGCGCAGGAGGCGCAGGTCATGCCGCCTATCTCCAGTTCGACTCCGGTCCCTGCGTTCGCAGGTGCTGACGTGCTCATGTTCGTTCCTTCTCTGGCTTCCATCTGTGGGCCGCAGCGATCAGCTGCGGCAGGGGCGACGGCTGACGGTCAGTGCCCGTCGTCGTGCGAATCGCCCTCGGATTCGGTCACGCCCTGTGCCTGAGCGGCATCGAGCACGAACTCGGCCGTGTGCACCGTGCCGTCCACCTGGAAGTCCAGGTACAGCAGGTACCGCCCCACGGTCGGGGCCTCTGCGGCGAACGCGATCTCGGGCCCCGACGTCTCGCCCGCTTCGGGCTCATCACCCGCGGCGTGCACGTGCAGGTACGCGAGGTCGCCGTCGCGCAGCGCCACGAGGTGGCCGAACGCGCCGAGATACGGCTCCAGGGCGGTGACCGGGCGACCGTCCTGTGCGACCGTCACCGTGAGATCGCTCGCCGCTCCTGCTTCGAGGTCGCCGTCGAGCGAGACCGTGAAGCCATCGACCTCCGCGACGCGGGTCGGCTGCGGCGCGACGGGTGCGAACTCACCCGCCACCTGCACAGTGCGCGTGAGAGTGAGCGACGCAGCATCCGCCTGGGCCGGGGTGAAGTCCGCGAAGACGCGGTAGGTTCCGGCCTCTGTCCACTCCCAGGGAAGCGACCACGTTCCCGTGGCCTCGTCGAGCACCGGATGGACGTGTCGGAACCGGCTCCCGTCTGAGCGCACCACGATCAGGTGCAGATCCTTGTCGTGCGCCGTCGCGTAGTCCGTGACGGGGACGCCGGCGGCGTCTTCGATCCGGAATGCCAGTGCACCGGGTTCGCCCGGGGATGCCGGCGCCTCGATCGGCGACAGCACATATCCGTCGAGACCGAGCGACAGGCCCTTCAGGTCGTCTGCAGCGGCACCCGCCGCGTCATCCGCGCCGACAGCACTCTCGGCGTGACCGCTGTGATCGTCCACTTCCGCACCCTTCGTCCAGTCGCTGACCGCGCTCGCGGGAACGATGACGCCGGCGAGCCCGAAGGCCGCGCCGAACGCCACCACGAGGCCCGCCCCGAAGAGGCCGAGCCGTGCGCCGGCGTTCATGCCGTCCGCACCGCCGAATAGCCTGCCTCTGCGACGGCGGCCAGGACCTGCGCATCGTCGACCGACGCCGAGCCGGTGACGACGAGCTTTCCGGTCTGGGCGCTCACCTGGACGTCTTCGACGCCGGGGATCTCGGAGACCTCTTCGCGCACCGACATCTCGCAGTGCCCGCAGGTCATGCCCGTCACCTGGAACTCGTTCTTCGTCATCATGTCTCCATCCCTCGTTCTAGTACCCATGGGGGGTATTAAGAACAAGCGTATACCCTCTCGGGGTATTCCGCGATGGGTCGATGACTTCGCGCGACCGCAGCTGTCGCGCGCGAGGCCGGTGCCGCTACCTCAGCACGCCTCCTCTGCGACGGCGACGCGCACCTCGCGCAGCGCTCCCCCCACGGCCGCCAGCGAACAGGTGCGATGAGAGGAGGCGGGGATCAACGCGGTGAGCACCCGATCGCCGTCCTCCGCGAACAGCTCGAGCGATGCCACCCGGTCGTTCAGCGCGTCGATCCAGATCTCCCAGGCGACATCACCCGCACGCGCGACGGGCATCGACATCGACCCGCCCACCCCCGCAGGCGGAACCACGTCGGGGCGAACGACGTCGATGCGCCCGCTCGCGTGGCTCTGCCGGATGACGACCTCGCCGGCATCCCCGGCCCCGATGCGGAGTTCGACGCTGTCGGCATCTCCGAAGGTCGCCGTGACACGGATCCGCACCGCATCCCCCAGCCCCGCACCCGCCGGCCCCGCGCCCACAGCGACACGACCCGTCAGCGAGCCGAGCTCGATGATCTCGTCGGCCCCGACCTCGATCGCCGGCGCCTGCCGCAGACGCACCGCGCCGCTGCCGTCGCGGGTGAGCGAGAGCCTGCGGGGAAGAGTCATCGCGCTGCGGTACTCGGATGAGTCATCGTGCGGGATGCTGCCGGCGTACCGCCAGTTGTCCATCCAGGCGATCAGCGTCCGCTCGTGCGCGGCGAGGCCGTCGAACGTGACGCCGGCGTAGCAGTCGGGGCCGAAGTCGATCCAGCCGAACGCCTCGAGCTCGTCACGCGACTGGCTGCGGTCGACCAGGAGTTCGGGCGCGGGGGTCGGAAGGGGCGCAGTCGGCCGGAAGGTCGTGCCGTCGAACTCGCCCACGACGTAGTGGGTCCCCGAGCCGCCGGCGATGCCTCCCGGGTTGAGGCTGATGAGCAGCACCCACCGCGCATCGTCCTCATCGCCGTCGATCGCCAGCCTGAACATGTCCGGGCACTCCCAGACCCCGCCGACGGGGCCGGCCGGACCGTAGGACGACAGGTAGGTCCACGTCTTGAGGTCGTCGGAGCGGTGGAACAGCACCTGGCGGTCCTCCGCCTCGACCGCGACCATGACCCAGTAGCCGTCGCCCCCGTCGTCGTAGCGGAACACCTTCGGATCGCGGAAGTCGCTCGTGCCCCGGTCGAGCACCGGGTTGCCCCGATACTTCGTCCAGACGTATCCGCCGTCGGTGCTGTACGCGAGAGCCTGCGCCTGGTGCCCGTCCGCGGCCGCCGTGTAGAGCGCCACCAGCGGAGGCTCCTCGGCCGTGCCGAACCCTGAGGTGTTGCCGTGATCGACCACGACGGAGCCGGAGTAGATCTGCTCCGTGTCGTCCCAGAGGATCGCCGGCTCGTGCTCGGTCCATCGCGCGAGATCGGTGCTCGTCGCGTGGCCCCAGCTGAGATGGGCGTGCTCGCTGCCCTGCGGGTTGTACTGGAAGTACAGGTGGTACAGACCGTCGTGGAAGACGAGACCGTTCGGATCGTTCATCCAGTTGTTGCGCGGAGCGAAGTGCAGTCGCGGGCTCAGGGTGCGGACCGGGGGAAGGTCAGTGGGGGTCACCGGGGCAGTCGTCTTTCTACTTGATGGGGGGCGTGCGTCATTTGCCGACGCCCGCCGTGAGTCCTTCGCGCAGAGGCTTCTGCCCGAAGAAGAACACCAGGAGTGCGGGGATCATCGAGAGGATCACACCGGCGAGCACCGTCGAGACGCTGCCGGTGCCGAGGTTGCCCTGCAGCGTCACCAGGCCGAGTGGCAGCGTGAAGTTCTGATCGCTGATGGTCATGATGAGAGGTCGGAAGAACTCGTTCCAGTGATAGTTGAAGGCGAGGATGCCGACGATCGCGAGCCCGGGGGTGGCCAGCGGGAGATAGACGCCGACGAACGTGCGCCAGGGCCCGGCCCCGTCGAGCTGGGCGGCCTCACCCAGCTCGGTCGGGATGCCCATGAAGTACTGCCGCATCAGGAATGTGCCGAAAGCGGTGGGAAGCGCAGGCACGATGAGAGCGAGGAGGGTGTCGGCGAGCCCCATGCCCCTCACCAGCATGAACACGGGGACGATCGTCACCTGCAGCGGAACCATCATCGTCGCGAGGATCAGCGCGAACATCAGCTTCTTGTGACGGAACTCGAACTTCGCGAAGACGTAGCCGGCCATCGCGGCGGAGAGCATCTGGCCGGCGGCGACCAGCAGCACCACCAGGGCGCTGTTCCACGCGTAGAGCCAGATCGGGATCTTGGTGAAGACGTCGGCGAAGGCTCCGAAACCCACGTTGACCTCTTGGGTCACGCTGTCGGTCGGCGACAGCGCCGTGATCAGGGTCCAGACGACGGGCCCGAGGGTCAGCAGTGCCGCGAGTCCGAGCAGGGCGAACTTGCCGCCCGTGCCGAGCGTGTAGAGCCAGGAGCGCTTCGTAACCACTGTCGTTGTCATGATGGGCCTCACCCGTAGAAGACGAATCGGCGGCTCAGCCGGAACTGGATGGCCGTGACGAGCATGATCAGAAGGGTCAGCACGATGCCGATGGCCGACGCTCCACCGAAATCGAGCTGTCGGAACGCGGACTCGTAGATCACCATCACGGCCGTGCGGGTCTCGTCACCGGGGCCACCGCGGGTCAGCACCCACGGCTGGTCGAAGATCTGCAGGGCGTTGATGATCGCCATGACGGATGCCACGAGCAGCGTCGGGCTCACCAGGGGCAGCGTGATCATGCGGAACTGGGTCCATCCCGCCGCACCGTCGAGGGCGGACGCCTCATAGACCTCACTCGGGATCGCGGCGAGCCCGCCGATGAAGAGCAGGAACGTGAACCCGAAGTTCTGCCACACGTAGACCAGGAGCACCACGACCTTCGCGCCGAGTCCGGTCGTCAACCACCCGACATCCGCGATGCCGATCAGATTCAACGTCTGATTCACCAGGCCGAACTCCTGGTTGAACAGGTACGCCATGATCAGCGAGACGGAGGCCGCCGACAGGATCAGCGGGAAGAACAGCGCCGACCGGAAGAAGGTGCGCAGCCAGTTCGGCATCTTCGACTGGACGAGCACCGCGAGCACCAGTGCGACCCCGAGCTGCAGGATGACGGCGACGACGACGAAGCCGATGGTGTTCAGGAACGACACGCTCACCGTCGGGTTGGCCGCCAGATCGACGAAGTTGTCGAACCCGACGAAGACCGGGTCGGAGATGATGTCCCAGCGGAAGAAGGCCAGGACGAACGATCCGATGATCGGGACGAAGTTGAACAGCCCGAGCCCGATGAGGGTGGGCGCCAGGAAGACCCAGATGATCGATCGTCCCGAGCGGGCGACCGTGCCGGTCTCGCGCCGGGATCCCGGCGGCACGGTGAGAGTGCGGGTGGTGTTCTCGGACATCAGTTTCCCCCCAGCGCGAGCTCGAGATCTCGCTGCATGGTCTCGAGCCCTCGGCGGACGCCGGATGGGCCGTTCGTGATGGTCGACACCACGTTCTTGAGCAGAGCGGACTCGACAGCGGCCTGCTGCGGAGGCGCCGGCATCGGACCGGTGTCGGGGAACTTGTCGAGAGTGTCGTAGAAGACCTCCCAGTGCGCAGGCCCCACCCCCGCGCCATAGAGCTCGGCGTTGAGGGAGCGACGAGGGAGTGACGAGTCGGGCTTCGGGTGGGCGATCGTCATGCCCTCGACCGAGACGCAGTACTTGAGCCACTCCCATGCCTCGTCCTTGCGGGGCGAGGTCTCCATGATCGCGTAGCCGCCCGCCCCGAACTGGTGCCGTTGCCCCGCCATCCTCGGGAAGTAGGTCACGTCGTAGGCGTCGTTCGCGACGCCCGCCTCTTCGAGGCCGCTGACCCAGAAGCCTCCCGCGGGGGTCATCCCGACCGAGCCGGTGGAGAACAGGGAGACCAGCTCGTTTCCGCCACCCTGTGCGGGGTTCGCGGCGAGCCCCTCCGAGACCATGCGCTCGAGCACCGAGAAGCTCTCGATCGCGTGCTCGTTGAGGGCGTCGGCCTGCTTCCACACGTAGCCGCCGCTGCGGGCCGGCTGGCCGGGGTAGAAGCGGTCCCACAGCCAGTCGCCGCCGCTCGCCTTCTCCTCGTGCAGGAAGCTGGTGTTGTTGACGTACAGCCAGGGGACGACGCCGCCCCACAACCGGTTGTTCCAGAAGTACGGCAGGAACTGCCCCGAAGCGCTCTTCTTCATCGCACGGGCGGTGCCGAGGAAATCCTCCAGCGTCCAGTTGTCGGCGGGGCGTTCCAGCCCCGCGCGATCCATCGCCGTCGTGCTGTAGAAGACGTTCGCCGCATTGAAGTTGTCGGGCATCTGGAACAGGCTGCCCTGGTACATGAACGCCTCGATGAGGGTCGGGTTCACGTCGTCGAAGTACTCCTGCATCTCCGACGCGTCGCGGCGCACATACTCGTCGAGAGGATGCGCGAGGCGCGATGCGAAGAGCTGCGCCCCCTCGGTCGCGACCGTGACGACGTCGGGCGGCGTGCCCGCGGCGATCATCGTGAGGATCTTCGCGAAGTACTCGCTCCAGTCCTGTCCTTGAATGGCCACGATGCGCACGGTGATGCCGGGGTGCTTGCGCTGGAAGCCGTCGACCAGCGCCTGACGCGCCACGGCGTCCTGCGCAGTGCCGAAGAGGGCGACGGTCAGAGTGTCTGTGCCGCGGCCGGGGATGTCGGCTCCGGTGAGTCTCGGCCACGAGACGACGGTGCCCACGATGCCCAGACCGATCGCGCCGAGCAGAGCCCTGCGAGTGAGATCAACCACGATGTTCTCTCCTGAGTGAATGACTTCAGAGCGAGGGAATCGAGTCCCGCCCGCGAAGCTAAATTGATTCAGCATCGCCGAGGTTAGCATCGTCGATCCGGGGCCGCAATGATTTTGCTAAATCAATTCAACCAGCGTGGTTCCGGGGTGCCGCATGCACTGCCTAAGCTGGGGATGTCACGACAGGAGGAACCCGGTGCCGAAGAACGTCGATCGCAGGCCGACGCTCGCCGACGTCGCCGCGCTCTCGGGCATGTCCAAGACCGCCGTGAGCATGATCCTGAACGACCGACCGGGTTCACGTCTCTCCGCCGACGCGGCACGCCGGGTGCGGGCAGCAGCGGAGGAACTCGGCTATCGGCCGAATCCCGCCGCCCAGAGTCTGCGCCTCGGCAAGACGAAGACTCTGGGATTCATCTCGGATCAGATCACCGTGACCCGCTATGCCTCCGAGATGATCCGCGGCCTGCTGTCCGCGGCGAAGGAGCACGGCCACACCGTTCTGATCGCCGAGACGGAGGGTGATGACGCGACCATCTCCGACGAGATCCAGGCGATGATCGACCGCCGGGTCGACGGCATCCTGATCGGGCTCCTCGGCGCCCGCATGATCGAGGTGCCCGAGACCCCCGCCGACGTGCCGGTCGTGATCGTCAACGGCACGTCGACGACGGGGCACCCCTCCGTACTCCCCGACGAGCGGACCGCCGGCCATGCGATGGCGCGCCTGCTCACGGATGCCGGCCACCGCCGGGTCGGCGTGATCGGCAACAACCCGCGTGCGGTGTCGTCTCCCCGGCACTCGGTGACCATCGGCCCGAGATTCGACGGCATCCGCGCCGCCTTCGCCGAGGCCGGCGTCGATCCGTTCATCATGGACGTCCCCGAGTGGAACCCCGACATCGGATACTCGCGCACGCTGCAGATGCTCGACGCGCACCCCGACCTCACGGCGATCCTGGCCGGCAACGACGGAGTGGCCTTCGGCACGTATCAGGCGATCGCCGAGCGAGGGCTTCGAGTTCCCGACGACATCTCCGTCGCCTCCTTCGACGACGAGGAGCTCGCCGGCTTCCAGCGACCGGGACTCACGACCGCGCGACTCCCCTACGACGTGATGGGGCGCACCGCGGTCGAGATGCTGCTCGGCGAGCGCCCGCTCGACGCGGTGCTGATCCCGATGCCGGTCGTCGAGCGCGCCTCGATCCGCTCTCTGGGCTGACCGAGAAAAATCCATTCACGCGCATCCATCCCCCTTCTGCGGGCGTAGGCTGGAGAGAAGGACGGACCGTCCGAGAAGATCTCCCGGCACCGCGACCGTCCGGAAGAGGAGTCACTCGTGGCTCAGTACGACGTCTCGAACCGCTCGGCGATCGTGACGGGAGCAGGCAGCGGAATCGGACGCTCGACCGCTCTCCTGCTCGCTCAGAACGGCGCATCCGTCGTCGTGAACGACTTGAACGCGGAGCACGCGAACGCGGTCGTCGACGAGATCCGCGCCGCCGGCGGCATCGCCGAGGCATCGGTCGGAGATGCGACCGACACCGCCTGGATCGCCAGCTCGGTCGAGCTCGCGAACACGCTCGCTCCGCTGCGCATCGGCGTCAACAACGCCGGCATCGGCGGAGCATCCGCCCCCACCGCCGAATACGACGACGCCGCGTGGGACAAGGTCATCTCGATCAACCTCAACGCCGTCTTCCGCAATATGAAGGCGCAGATCCCCTCGATCCTCGCGAACGGCGGCGGCTCCGTCGTGAACATCGCCTCGATCCTCGGCAGCGTCGGTTTCGCGAACTCGCCCGCCTACGTCGCCGCCAAGCACGCGGTCGTCGGCATGACCAAGTCGGCCGCCCTCGAGTACTCCGCCCAGGGCGTGCGCGTGAACTCGGTCGGCCCCGGGTTCATCGACACCCCGCTGCTCGCGAGCATGGATGCCGCTGCGAAGAACTTCCTCGTCAGCAAGCACCCGATCGGCCGTCTCGGTCAGGCCGACGAGGTCGCGAACCTCATCGCCTTCCTCGCCAGCGACGCCGCCAGCTTCATCACCGGCAGCTACCACCTCGTCGACGGCGGCTACACCGCCCTCTGAGGTTCAATGGCCGCGCGGGTCTCGCAGTGCGGCACATCTGCAGGACGAAAGCACGGATGCAGGACTCAACCATCCGCATGATCCTGCATCCGTGCCTCGGTCCTGCATCCGACACCGGTCAGGTCCCGCATCCGCCGGCATCCGGCCCCACCTCCGGCGCCGCAGCCCAGGCACCCCGGTCCGTCTGCAGGACGACAGCACGGATGCAGGACGAGATCGGCGATCCCGCCCTGCATCCGTGCCTCGGTCCTGCATCCGGCCCCGACCTACCCGTCGCGACCGGATGCAGGACGATGGCGGCACGCCCCGTCAGGCGAGACGGTCCAACCGCAGCGTGGCCGTCGCGCTGTGTGCGGCCATCCCCTCGGAGTCGGAGATCACCTGCACGGCGTTCGCGAGCTCGGGCGTCGCCTCGCGGCTGATGCGCTGATAGGTGAGAGGCTTCAGGAAGCGCGAGACCGAGAGACCCGCGCTGTGCTTCGCCCCACCCGCGGTCGGCAGCACGTGGTTGGTGCCGGCCATGCCCTTGTCCGAGTAAGCCACGGTGCTCCAGGGCCCGATGAAGATCGAGCCGTAGTTGCGCAGATTCTCGTGGTACCAGTCGTCGTCGTCCGTGAGCAGCTCGAGGTGCTCGGGGGCGAGGTCATCCATGAGGGCCGCGGCGGTCTCGCGGTCCTTCGCGACCGTGACGACACCGTAGTCGCGCCAGGCGGCACCCGCGATGTCGACCGTCGCCAGCGTCTCGAGCTGCCGTTCGATCTCCGCGATCACAGCGTGGCCGTGCTCCTCGGATGTCGTGATGAGCGCCGCGGGCGAGTTCGGCCCGTGCTCCGCCTGCCCCAACAGGTCTGCGGCCACGAGCACGGGGTCGGCGGTCTCGTCGGAGATCACGGCGACCTCGCTCGGACCCGCGAGCAGGTCGATCGCGACCGTGCCGAAGAGCTGACGCTTGGCCTCGGCCACGAACGCGTTGCCCGCGCCGACGAGCATGTCGACGGGCAGATCGCCGAGCAGCCCGTAGGCCATGGCCGCGAGCGCCTGCACCCCGCCGATCACGAACACGCGATCGACCCTCGAGAGGTGCGCGGCGTAGACGACGGCGTCGTTCGCTCCGCCGTCGGGCTGCGGAGGCGTGCAGGCGATCACGGTCGGCACACCCGCCGCCTTCGCCACGCCCACGGTCATGAAGGCGCTCGCCGTGAGCGGGAACCGACCGGCCGGCAGGTACGCACCGACGCGCGAGACGGGGATGTACTTGGCGCCGGTCACGATGCCGGGAACGAACTCGGTCTCGAAGTCGGTCAGGTGCTCGCGGGAGGCGCGGGCGAACGCCTGCGTGCGCTCGGCCCCCAGTTCGATCGCCGCGCGCAGATCCGGGTCGAGGCGGTCTCCGCTGCTCGCGATCTGCTCGGCGGTGAGCTCGATGTCGGCACCCTGGTAGTTGTCGAGCGTGCGTGCGTAATCGAGCACGGCATCGAGACCGCGCTCGCGGATGTCGGCGAGCATGCTCGTGACGGTCTCGATGACGGCCGGATCGCGCTGCGCGGCGGGTGCGTCGATGAGCGGGGTCTTGAGGTGATGGAAGTCGCCGTCGTAGCGGGCGAGGACAGCTGAGGAGTAACGCATGCAGGAAGGCTAGATCCGCTGCATCCACGAGACAAGCCTGATGATCCGTGGCAATCCATCGGGTTTACCATTGGCTATGACCATCACGCAGCTGACGGCCTTCCTCGCGGCGCTCGACGACGGCTCGTTCACGGCGGCGGGCAGGACTCTGGGCATGACGCAGGCCTCCGTCTCCGAGCTCGTCGCGCGCCTCGAACGCGAACTCGGCGTGACCCTCTTCACCCGCGGCAGCAGGCGCCTCGTGCCGACGGCCGCCGCGCTCGAGCTGCGCCCCCACGCGGCGCAGGCCGTGAGCGCGGTGCAGAACGGCATCGACACCATCCAGGCGCTCACGTCGCTGGACCGCGGCACCTGCACGTTCGGCGTGCTGCGCAACGCGGCCTACTACGCGCTCGCGGATCTGGCCGAGACCTTCCATCACCGGCATCCGAACGTGCGACTGCGGCTCGTCGGCATCAACTCGGCGCACGTCGCCCGCTCGATCGCCGCCGGCGAGCTCGAAGCCGGCCTGCTGGTTCTTCCGGTCGACGAGGACGGCCTCGAGGTGCGCCCGCTGTTCCGCGACGAGGTGCTCTATGCCTCGGCCACCCGCGAGCCCGACGCCCCGGCCGTCTCGATAGACGAGGTCGCCGACGCCAAGCTCGTGCTCTACGACGCCTTCGCCGGGTGGGACGACCCCACACGGCGCCAGCTGCTCGAACGCGCACGGCTGCGGGGGCTCACCATCGAGCCGGCGGTCGAGGTCGAGCACGTCGAGACGGCGCTCAGCCTGGTCGCGGCGGGCACCGCCGACACGATCGTGTCGCGCTCGATCGCCGAGTCCGACGCGTTTCCGTCAGGCATCCGCACCTTCCCGTTCGCCGAGCCGATGCACGACACGATCGCGCTCGTGCAGCGCGAGGGCGTGCTGCTGTCGCCCGCGACGCAGAAGCTGGCCGAGCTGGCAGAGCGGATGCTGCGCGAACGACTGCCGGAGCATCAGGGGCGCACCGCTCTCGCATGACGGCGGGTTCCGACCCGTCTGCAGGACGAAGGCACGGATGCGGGAGCAGATCGACGATCCCGCCCTGCATCCGCGCTCAGGTCCTGCATCCGGCACGGGTCAAACCCTGCACGGTCAAACCCTGCATGGGTCAAACCGGCATCCGATCGCGTCAGTACAGGTCGGCGCGACGGTCGGCGAACAGGTCGTTGTGCGGCGGAAGCGCCTTGCCCCGCGCCGCGTCGAGCGACAGCACCGCGGTGGCCCCCATCACGGCCCGGAACGCGACGATCCACCCCTGCTCGTCGATGATCGCCGTGCCGTCTGTCCAGTCGACCCCGCGCTCGGAGCCCCACCGATCGGCGATCACGACGGGCAGCCTCGACGACCTGGCCGATGCCATCGCCTGGATGAGCTCGGGAGCATGCTCACCTGTGGGGCGCGGAACGAGCGGCCAGTTGACCGGAAGTGCGAGCACGTCAGCGCCCGCCAGTGCCAGCCGACGGGGCACCTCCGGGAACTCGTTGTCGTAGCAGAGTGCCACGCCGAGACGGCCGAACGGGGCATCGACGACGAGCCCCGCCTCTGATCCGCTGTCGAAGACCAGCTTCTCGGCGCCCCAGAGGTGCGCCTTGCGGTAGTCGGCGAGGCGCAGATCGCGGGTGAGGACCGCGGCGGTGTTGAACAGACGATCGCCGTCGCTCTCGGCATACCCCACCACGATCACGGCGCCCTCGGGGATCGCCTCCTGCACCGACGACCACCGCGGGTCGCCGGTGGTCAGAGCGGCGCCGAGCGCCTCGTCCCGATCGGCGAACACGTAGCCGCTCGTTGCCAGCTCCGGCAGCACGATCAGCTGAGCGCCGCGGCGCGCGGCCGCGGCGATCGCCGAGCGGATGCGGTCGAGGTTGCCGTCGACATCGCCGATCACGATCTCGGGTGAGATCGCGGCGACACGCAGCGAACCGGCATCCGCTGCTCCGACACCCGCGGAGGAGGCGCCGGAGCGCGAGGAGCCGGAAGCCCCTCGCGCCCCTGCGATCTCAGTCATCCTCGGTGGCGGTGACCATCACTCCGAGAGGGGCCAGGTAGCCGTTGGGGTCGATGGTCCAGTCGGCGGCGGCCGCCGCCTCGACGACCTCCGGAGCCCACTCGAGGTAGACGCGGTCGTCGCCGCCGTTGATCACGAGCACCGTTCCGGTTCCGGTCTCATCGCCCTCGACGCAGACGTACGAGCGCCAGCTGCCCTCGGGCACCGAGAAGGTGTCGCCCGCGCCCAGCGTGACCGCGGTCGACGGGTCGCCGTTGAGGGTGACCTCCCACCGGCCGGTCTTGAACAGCAGCGCCTGCGTCTTGTCATGGCGGTGGCGAAGCACGCCCTGTCCCGCCTCGGCACGCACCCACGCGAGGTTGAACGAGTGCGGCTCGGTCACGTTCGGCACCTGGCGGCGGTTCTCGCTCATGCCGTAGCCGATGGCGGTGGCGAGCTCGACGTGGCCGCCGTCGACCGCTGCGCAGAGCAGTGCCGCCGACGAGTACTTGCGGTCACCCGGCTGGATGACCCGCGAGCGCATGTCCTCGACCGTGTAGGTCGTGAGCTCGTCGATGTAGTGCTGCTTCATCGGCGTGATCAGGGGCACGTCGTCGGGGAGCACATCTCCCGCGACCGTGTCGATGAGCTTGTTGTCGGCCGTGAGGTGCAGGCCGTACGACTCCGCCTCGCGAAGCACCGACGGACCCCAGATGATGCCGCCGTTGTCATCGCGGCCGAGCACCGTGTAGAGGATGCCGTCGTCCGGCCCCTCGTTCGTGAAGCCGCGGAAGATCCAGGTGGGGATCGTGACGATGTCACCGTCGTGGCTGATGTACTCGCCCTGCTTGCCGTCGACCCCCCAGCGGAGTCGGAACTCGCCGCCGAGGTTGATGAACACCTCTGCGGTGAAGTGCAGGTGCAGGTTGTTCGAGATGCCGTTCGGCATGCCGGCGGCCCCGGTGTTGAAGCCGTGGTTCACCTCGAGGTTCACGTACTGGCTCGCGTTCTGCGAGACACCGGCGCCGATGAACGAGTAGTTCTCCTTGCGGTCGGAACCCGGGGTGCGGCAGTCGATGAACGCCGAGTTGCACGGCACCCAGTCGGACCGACGGATGGTGCGGCGTGCGATCTCGTCCGCGGGGACGATGACGTCGACCTGGTCGACGATGGCGTTGCTCATTTCTTCTTCTCCTTGTCGATCAGTCGCTGATCAGTAGATGTTGCTGAAGGCCGCAGGCTCGTCGCCGCGAACGCCCGCGATCTGGGCGCGCAGGGCGATGTCGTCCCACAGGCGCACCTCTTTGACGAGGGCTCCCTGGTGGAATGTGAACTGCGAGATGCCGATCAGGTCGATCGGCTTGCCGGTGAGGCTGCCGTAGTTCGGCACGCCGTTGTAGTCGCCCACGAACTTCCAGGTGACGGCGACGCGCAGGCCCGCATAGCGCACGTCGTAGTTGGTCTGGATGTCGCGGATCTCGAACTGTCCCGCGGGGAACGACTCGAGGAACCGCAGCAGCGCCCGACGGTAGCCCTCGGGACGGATGACGACCCGGTTGCCGACCGTGAGCAGCACGAGGTCGCGGTGGAAGAACTTCTCGACCTTCTGCAGGTCGCGGTCGTTCCAGACCGTCTGGATCATGTCGATCACGGTCTCGACCTCGGAGCGGTAGTCGTCGGGGCGCGCACCGGAGTCGCCCCTCGCGATCGGATCGGCGGGGGCCGGCTCGGTCCACGATCCGGTGTACCCGCGGAAGGCCTGGGCGCGGGCGAGCTCATCGACGTCGAGGCCGCTCTCGAGCGCACCGGCGAGCGAGTCCCGCACCACCCACTCCTCGACCATGCGCCCCTTGCGGTACAGGCAGTTGGCGATCGTGCGGCTGTGCGACGACGTCTGCAGATGTCCGGAGAGCACGAGGTGCGAGCTGAGGAATGCGTCGTCTCCACGGGCCTCCCAGATCACGTCCTCCGCCTGGCCGGTGCGATCGGGCGTCGCCGAGATGCGCATGAGCGTTCCCTCGATGACCTCCTGCCGCGTGGTCGAGGTGCCGTAGGCGCCGTGCACGATCGAGTCGGGCTCGTAGTTTTCGCGGATGAAGCTGATCGACCGATCGACCCAGATCAGATCGGTGACCTCACGGATGAAGTCGTCGGGGTCTTTGTACGGCAGGTAAGCAACCGGGTCGAGAGACACGCTTTTCACTCCTTCGAGACGCGAAGCTGCGGTTCATCGGTGATCGCTGGCTTCGTCTTCGTCAGTGTATGCGTATGCACAAACCAGCGCAAGAGACGATCCTGCGCACACGGTGATCATCGCCGAGCGGCGGGGTCAGCCGGCGTGCGGGGCCGCGAGGGTGCGCCGCGACACGAAAGCGGATTCGAACCGCGTCTTCTCGAGTGCGGCGTCCGGGTCCTCGATGCGACGCACGATGAGGTCTGCGGCGGTGCGCGCCATGCCGGCGATGTCGTATCCGATCGTGGCCAGGTCGATGATGGGCCAGGCAGCCTCGGGGAGATCGTCGAAGCCGAGGACCGAGAGGTCCTCCGGCACGCGCAGACCCGCGCGGTGGGCGGCGTTGAGCGCCCCGTATGCGACCACGTCGTTGCCGCAGAACAGGAGGGTCGGGCGGTCTGCTCCGGCGAGGATCTCGGATGCCGCCGCCTCACCCTCGGCCGCTCCGTACGGGACCCGCCGCACATCGCTCTCGTGCAGCGTCACGCCCTCGGCGACGAGGGCGTCGCGCAAGGCCGCCTCCCGGCTCTGCGCCGTGCTTGTGTTGCTCGGTCCGAGCACCGCTCCCACGCGCGTGTGACCGAGTTCGACCGCCCGCCGGACAGCGTCGCGATAGCCCGGCGCGGGATCGACGACGGTGGCATCCGCCTCGACGAATGAGCCGGTGCGATTGAAGTACACGAACGGCAGGCCGCGGTCCTTCAGGCGCAACGGTGCGACGGACTCGACCGTGGTGGTCGCGAGGATCACGCCGTCGAGACCGTTGGCGAGCAGCCGTTCGACGATCGTGTCGTTGTCGGCCGACTCGGTGTGCAGCATCAGCTGGTAGCCGAGGGTCTCGAGCTCCCGGTGCACCGGGGCGATGATGTGCGAGTAGAACTGGTTGTCGAGATCGGTCAGCAGCAGGCCGATGCGCCGGGTTCGACCCGACGACAGGGCACGCCCCGCCTCGCTCGGCACGTAGCCCAGCAGCTGGGCCGCTTCGCGCACCCTGAGCTTCGTCGCCTCGGACACTCGCGCATCGTCGCGCAGCGCCCGAGACACCGTCGGCTGCGAGACACCCGCCAAGCGGGCCACATCACGACTCGTGACGACCATCTGGCGCCTCCCCCTCGATCTCACGGATTCTACTGCTCTTGACGCCCGAATGCATACGCGGTCATAATCAGCACATACGTATGCAACGGAAGGAAGGGCCATGCCCCTGCATCTCAAGACCGCGCCGACGAAGACGTTCGCGGACACCGCTCAGCAGGACGTCGCCGAGCGGGTGAGGGGAATCATCGGCGACATCCGCGAGAACGGCGACGTCGCCGTGCGTCGGTATGCCGAGCAGTTCGACAACTGGAGTCGCGACTCGTACCGACTCTCCGATGAGGAGATCACGGAGATCATCGGCACGCTCGATGCACAGGTGATCACCGACATCGAGTTCGTGCAGAGCCAGGTGCGCCGTTTCGCGCAGGCGCAGCGCGATTCACTGGTCGACATCGAGGTCGAGACCCTTCCAGGGGTGTTCCTCGGCCAGAAGCACGTGCCCGTGCAGGCCGCAGGGGCATACATCCCCGGAGGCAAGTACCCGCTGACGGCGTCCGCGCACATGACGATCATCACCGCCAAGGTGGCGGGGGTCCCTCGGGTCGTCGCGTGCACCCCGCCCATCCGCGGCGAGATCCCCGCTGCGACCGTGGCCGCGATGAAGATGGCCGGCGCCGACGAGATCTACATCCTCGGAGGAGTCCAGGCCGTCGCCGCGATGGCCGTCGGCACCGACTCGATCGAGCCGGTGAACATGATCGCCGGGCCGGGCAACGCCTACGTCGCCGAGGCCAAGCGGCAGCTGTTCGGTGAAGTCGGCATCGACCTGTTCGCCGGCCCCACCGAGATCCTCATCGTCGCCGACGAGCACGCCGACCCGTTCTTCACCGCGGTCGACCTGCTCTCTCAGGCGGAGCACGGACCCGACTCGCCCGCCGTGCTCGTCACGACGTCGCAGGCGCTGGCCGAAGAGGTCATGGACTGGATCGAGAAGATCCTTCCCGGCATGCCCACGCGCGACTACGCGGGCCCGGCCTGGCGCGACTGGGGTCAGGTGATCGTCGCCGACGATCTCGACGAGGCCTATCGGATCGCCGACGACTTCGCCTTCGAGCACGTGCAGATCTTCACCCAGAATCCGCGCGAGGCTCTGACGAAGATGCACGACTACGGCGCGCTGTTCCTCGGCGAGAACACGTGCGTCTCATACGGCGACAAGGTGATCGGCACCAACCACGTGCTGCCGACGCTCGGCGCTGCCCGGTACACGGGCGGGCTCTGGGTCGGCAAGTATCTGCGCACCGTGACGTACCAGGAGGTGCAGAACACCGAGTCGTCGGCCGAGCTCGGCGCCGTCTGCGGGCGCGCTGCCCGGGTCGAGCTGTTCGAGGGCCACGCCCGCTCGGGTGACGCCCGTGCCTGGCGTCATGCCGGCACGGAATTCGCCTGGATTGAAGAGAGCCACGCCGCGGTCGGCGCGGAGACGCGATGACCGACCTCTCCGGTCGCACGGCAGTGGTCACCGGCGGCGGCAGCGGACTCGGGGCGGCCATCGCCCGGTCGCTGCACGCCGCCGGTGCGCACGTCGTGGTGGTCGGGCGCGACGCCGCGAAGCTCGACCGCGTCGCGGCCGACCTCGGGTCACGGGCGCGGGGGATATCGTGCGACGTGTCCGACCCGGCATCCGTCGACGCGCTCCGCGAGCAGCTCGCCGGCACCGATGTCTCGATCCTGGTGAACAACGCCGGCATCCCCGGCCCCGTCGCGGCTCTGACCGACATCGACGTCGCCGACTGGGACGAGGTGTTCGCCGTGAACGTGCGCGGCACCTTCCTGCTCTGCAAGGCGCTGCTGCCCGGAATGGTGGAGCGCGGCGACGGCGACGTCATCAACGTGGCATCCGTCTCTGGCAAGCGTCCGCTCGCGCATCGCACCCCCTACTGCGCCTCGAAGATGGCCGTGATCGGACTCACGTCGACGCTCGCGTTCGAGGTCGGCCCCGCCGGCGTGCGTGTGAACTCGCTCTCCCCCGGCCCGGTGCAGGGCCCACGGATGGAACGCAACTTCCGCCTCGAGGCCGAGCGCTCGGGCACGAGCATCGACGTTGCCGAGCAGGCGTTCGTGTCGCGTGCGGCTCTCGGCCGCATGGTGACGGAAGAAGAGGTCGGCGCGGCGGTCATCGCGATGCTCGCGATGCCGGGCATGTGCGGCGCCGACATCGACCTCTCGGCCGGGATGGTGGCCTGATGCCGTCGCTGCGCGCCAGGGCACGGGCGGGTGAGAAGCTGATCGGCGCCCTGCTGCGGATGCCGTCGGAAGAGCTCGTCGAGATGCTCGCCGTCGCCGCGTTCGACTTCGTACTGATCGACTGCGAGCACGGACCGGCCGACCTCGTCGCGCTGCGTCAGCACATCGCGCTCGCGCAGGTGCACGACGTGCCGGTCATCGTGCGCGTCGGCGAGGGCGATCGGGATCAGATCCTACGGGTGCTCGATCAGGGAGCCGAGGGCATCTTGGCTCCGCACCTCGACACGACAGCGGATGCCGAGGCGCTGGTCGCCGCGGCGATGTACCCCCCGGTCGGGTCGCGCGGCTTCGCGACGTACAGCCGGGCAGGGCGCTTCGGCCTCGTCGACCCCGCCGACCACCGCGAGTGGTGGCTCGAGAACACTCTGGTGCTCGGCATGATCGAGTCGCCCCGCGGCGTCACGAACGTCGATGCGCTCGTCACTGTGCCGCGCCTCGACGGCATCATGGTCGGTCCGGCCGATCTCGCGGCCAGCTCCGGCCCGGATGATCAGCCTGTGCCGCAGGCCATCGCCGCCGTGCACTCGGCCCTCGCACGCGCCGGTTCCCTGCGCATGGACATCGTCGGCACGCGGGATGCGGCAAGCGCGGCCTTCACCGCCGGCGCCGACCTCGTGGTCTACAACCTCGCCTCCTCCCTCATGGCGCATCTGCGCGGACTGGCGACGCCCGAGCGCTGAGCCCGCCGCCGCATCCCCACCCTCGGGCCTCGCGGCCCCATCCCCACCCTTCGGGCCTCGCGGCCGCATCCCCACCCTCGGGCCTCTCCGCCGCATCCCGACCCTTCGGGAGGAGAACTGCGCTTCGGGAGGAGAGATTCACGGATTCTCTCCTCCCGGGGCGCAGTCCTCCTCCCGAGAGGACGCCGCGCGACGGCGCCCGAGCGTCTGCGGGCTCAGATGCGGAGGTGCGAGCGCCACGACCCCACGAGTCCACCGAATTCCCGCGGCCTCTCGAGCGGCAGCAGGTGGCCGGCATCCAGAGACACGAGCCGTGCGTCCGGCATCGCCGACACGATCTCGGTGTGGAAGCGCGGCGGGCAGATGACGTCGTCGAGTCCTGAGACGACGAGCGTCGGCATGGTCAGTCCGCCGAGTCGCGACAGCAGATCGGTGCGTGTGAGCTGCATCCGCAGCTGAGCCCGCAGCCGCTCGACCCCGGTCTCCTCGCCCATGCGCAGCGTGCGCTCCACGAGGTCGGGACGATCTCGCACGACGTTCTCTCCGAGCAGAGGCTGGAGGATGCTGTCCTGCAGCGCTCGCGGCTCAGCACCACCGTCGAGAGCATCCAGCCAGCTCGTCCAGCCGGAGCGCTGCGCATCGGTCGGCGCCTTGGCGTTGGTCGACACGAGACAGAGCCCCGCGACACGCGTAGGGGCGGCGAGCGCGAGCGCCATGCCGACGATGCCGCCGAGTGAGTGCCCGACCAGGATGAACGAATCGGGCAGCTCGTCGAGCAGCGCATCGACCTGCCCCGAGACGGTGGGGCGATCCAGCACCGGCCGGATCGCCCCACCTGCTCCCCCTCCCAAACCGCCGTCCTCCCATAGATCGGCGGTGCAGTTCATGCCGGCCAGCAGCACGAGCGGCGGCACCGCGACCGCCATGTCAGCCCTTCACAGCGCCGTCGCTGAGGCCGGCGACGAGGTACTTCTGCGCGATGAACGCGATCACGAACACCGGGATCGTGAGCAGCATGGA
Organism: Microbacterium sp. MEJ108Y; assembly: GCF_000834175.1. Classification (NCBI taxonomy): domain Bacteria; kingdom Bacillati; phylum Actinomycetota; class Actinomycetes; order Micrococcales; family Microbacteriaceae; genus Microbacterium; species Microbacterium sp. MEJ108Y. The sequence goes on from NZ_JXQX01000005.1 coordinate 36,384, forward strand.
TGCGGCTCCCGCCTGTTGCAGCATCGGCAGGGTCTGCCCGAGCTGCGTCGCGATGAAGACCGGCACGGTCTTCGACGAGGTGTCGGTGAGCACGAGAGCCGTCAGGTACTCCTGGAACGCGAACAGGAACACGAAGATGCCGGCCGTCAGGATGCCGGGCCCCATCAGCGGGATCATGACTCTGCGCAGCATCCCGATCCTGGTGCAGCCGTCGATCATGGCGGCTTCGTCGAGCTCCTTCGGGATCTCGGCGAAGAAGTTGCGCAGCAGCCAGATCGTGAACGGCTGGTTGATCGCGACGAGGGCGATCGCCAACGCGAACGTCGTGTCATAGATGCCGAGCGCCCTGCTGATGTCGTACATCGGCAGCACGACCGAGAAGCGCGGGAGCGCCCGGAAGATCAGGGCGAGCACCAGCAGCAGCGCCGAAACATAGCTCGGGAACCTCGAGAGCGCGTACGCCGCGGGGATGCCGATGACCAGCGCGAGCACGGTCGAGACGACGGCGACCACGAGGGTGTTGACGAGGTAGTCCGCGAAATAGGTCGTCTCCCACAGGTTGACGAAGGCCTGCAGCGTGGGCTCGTAGTCCCAGAACACCGGCGGGTTCGAGAACGCGACGTCTGTGGGCTTCGTGACCGACAGCGCCATCCAGATGAACGGGCTGAGCATCACGATGCAGAGGATGCCGAGCAGCAGTCCGGTGATGACCGGGGGGCGGTTCGGTCCGCGCCGCTTGCGCTTCGATGCGCCGCTGGTGATGATCGCCCGGGTGGAGAGCTCGGAGTCGGAGAGCTCGGAGGTCGTGAGGCTCATCGTTCTGCCTTCGCTTCCTTGAAGATGCCCCGGATGAACGGGATCAGCATGATGAGGATGAGGACGATGGTGAGCACGTTGATCGCGCTGCCGAGGCCGAGGTTCTGTGCGCCGTCGGCGAAGGCGACCGAGTAGACGTAGAGCATGATCGACTCGTTGCCGATCGACTGCGCCTGCGGCGACAGGGGGATCAGGTTGTCGAACATCCTCAGGACGTCCATGATCGTGATCAGCGTCACGAACCCGAGCACCCCGCGAATGGTCGGGATGATCACGCTGATGTGGGTCTGGAAGGCGTTCGCTCCGTCGATCTTCGCGGCTTCCTTCAGTTCGTTCGGCACCCCCTGCAGCCCCGCCAGGATGATCAGCATCGCGAACGGGAGCATCGACCAGACAGTGTTCGCGATCACGAGGATCGCGTTGGGAACCTGGTCGGTGAACCAGAGCACCTGGGTGCCGCCCATCAACCCGATGAACCGGTTGACGACGCCGCCGAAGCTGTCGTCGAACAGCCACGAGAACGCCACAGCCCCCACGAGGTTGGGCAGCACATACGAGACGAGCAGGATGCCGAGTACCAGCGGACGGGACGTCGTGATCCTGTTAACGCCTGTCGCGATGATGTACCCGAACACGAGCAGGATCACGGTCGTGATGACCGTGACGATCACGGTGAAGGCGACCGCCCGGTGGAAGCGCGGATCAGTCAGCGCGTAGACGAAGTTGTCGAGCCCGACGAACGATCCGGGTGAGCCGTAGCGGACCTGCTCGAAGCTCCACTGCACCGTGCGCACCAGGGGGAGCACGAGGAGCGCCCCCATCACCAGCAGGCTCGGTGCGAAGAGCAACCAGAACTCGCGTGTCTTCATAAGCGTCCTCCCTTGGACGAGCTGTGGCCTGAACTCGCGCTCAGGCCACAGCCGCGGACCGGCGGTCCTGGATCAGCCGACGAAGGACTCGCCGGTTGCCTGCATCTGCGCCAGCCCGTCGTCGACGGAGACGTTGCCGTTGAGGATCTCGACGAGGATCGGGCGGATCTCGTTGGTCAGATCGGCCAGCACCGGCGACACGATCGGCGGCATCGCCGAGGCGATCGAGTCGTTGGCGGCGGCGCCGTACGGCGAGTTCTCTTCGGTGACCATCCCCTCGCGGGCCGGGTAGGCCGCCGGAACGGATGCCGTCGACGCGTCTTCGCTGACGGCCGAGGCCATCATCTGGAAGAGCATGTCGTGGTCGAGCTTCGTGTTGAACGGAATCGACCATCCGTCGATCGACAGGCGGTTGTAGGAGTAGTCGGCGTCAGTCGTGAGCTTGGGCGCCCCCGCGAAGCCGAACGAGTCGGAGAGCTTCGAGTTCTCCGGCAGCGTCAGGTCGATCATCCGGCCCGAGAACATGATCGACATGGCCGCAGTGCCGTTGAACATCTGCTGCTGCACCTTGGGCTGGTCGAAGGTCGTGACCTGCGGATCCATGTACGGCTTGAGCGCGAGCATCGCCTCGACGGCTTGCTTGGCCTCGGGGCCGTCGAGCGTCACGTCGCCGTCGGCGTTCACGAAGTCGGCGCCGAGCGAGTTCATCGCGGCCTGGAAACCGGTGGAGACGTCGCTCGTCGCGAGCCACGGCAGCGCGATCGGGTAGTCCATGAGCCCCTCGGCCTGGATCGCCTCGGCGGCGGAGATCATCTCGTCGAAGGTGGTCGGCACCTCGAGCCCCAGGTCGTCGAAGACATCCGTGCGGTATGCCATGACGAACATCTGCGCCTGCATCGGGATGGCGTAGATGTCGCCGTCGTACGACATGCCCTCCACCATCGACTCGCTGATCTCGCCCAGACCGTAGTCGTCGGCATACTTGTCCCAGAGGTCGTTCAGCGGAACGAGCTTCTTCTCTTCGGCAAAGCCCGGGATAACGAATCCGTAGGTTTCGAGGATGTCGTAGGTGCCCGAGTCGCCGGCGAGCGTCGCCGTGGTCTTGGTCACCTGCCCGCCGAAGTCGATCGGGTCGTGCTTCAGCGTCACGTCGTCGTTCGAACAGCTCGACACCATGGTGTCGGTGAACGGGTCGATCGCCGAGGAGTTGTAGGCGAGGACGTTGACCGTGGTCTTGCCCTCCGGAGCCGTGTAGTCACACGACACCGTTGTCGAGTTCGCGTTGTCGGTGCGGGTCCCGGCGCCGCAGCTGGAGAGGGCGATCATGCCCACCGCTGCGAGGGCGAGTACCGGCAGTGCCCGATGCTTGATATGTCCCATGACGCTGATGGTATACGTATGCAACGGACTTAGGGAAGCCTATATTCCAGGAATTCTTGAGGATTGAATACGTATACTGCCGAAACCCGCGGCATGGTGGGCGCGGAGGGGTCTGGACATGCCCGCCGCTGCCGACTACCCCCGTGGACGACGCTTCTCGAGCACTCCGGCAAGCAGCACCGCGACCACCGCCGCGGCCGGCGCCACGATCAAACCCGCACGCAGGCTCTCGGTGTCGGCGATGAAGCCGACGAACGGCGGCGACAGCAGGAAACCGATGCGCAGCAACCACGACACGATCGTGAGACCGGCCCCCGGGCGCAGACCCGGCAGCTCATCGGCCGCATGCATGGCCGCGGGGATGAGCGTCGCGATGCCGAAGCCGACGGCGGCGAATCCGGCGATCGTTCCGGGCACGCTCGGGAAGATGAGCGCGAGGGCCATTCCCCCTGCGGCGATCAGGCCCCCGACTCGGGCCACGGCGCGCTGGCCGAAGCGGTCGGTCATTCCGTCGCCCAGCATCCGTCCGATGAACTGCGCGCCCACCAGAGCGATGAACCCGAGGGGCGCGACCGCGGCAGCGGCGCCGAGCGAGTCGCTGAGGTACAGGGTCGCCCACGAGTTGCCGGCGTCCTCGGCGATCGCGCCGGCCATCGCGATGAGCGTGAGCGCGATGAGGATCATCACGGTCCGCGGGCTCACACCGCGGCGCACCGCGGTCTGCAGTTCGACCGGTTCGGCGGTCGCCTCGGCATCCGCTTCTTCATCACGGCCGGGGAGGCAGAACCAGAGTGCCGTGAAGGCCACGGCCGCGAACACCGCAGTCGAGATGCCCAGGTGCACGCCGAGAGGCAGCTGCAGGGCGATCGCCGCCGCGGCCATGCCTCCACCCAGCACCGCGCCGATCGACCAGATGGCGTGGAACGAGTTGATGATCGAACGGCCGTAGCGCCGCTGCACTCGCAGACCGTGCGCATTCTGCGCGACGTCGGTGATCGCATCGAACGCTCCGCCGAGCAGCAGGGCGACCGCGAACAGGATGCCGGACGGTGCGAGGGCTGCCGCGAGCAGCCCGAGGCCGGTGCCGATCGTGCCGATCACTGCGATTCGCGCCGAACCGAAGCGGCGGATCAGCACGGCGGCGAACAGTCCGGCGGCGATGGCTCCGGCGGGGAAGGCGGCGATCGCGAGTCCGTAGCCAGCATTGTCGAGGTCGAGGGCGGCCTTGATCTCGGGGTAGCGGGGCAGGATGTTGGCGAACAGCGCACCGTTCGTGAGGAACAGCGCCGAGACGGCGATCCGCGCACGTCGGGTCGCCTGGTCCGCGACGGGGCGTCGAATCGATTCGATCGAGGTCATGGCAACGACGGTACACGCCTCAGCGCGTCGCCGAAAATCGCCCTTTGCGACGCGGGCGTCGCCTGCCCGAGATCAGCCCAGCAGCGGTTCGACCTGGGCAGACCCCTCGGCGGTCGCCGACGCCGCGGTGATCGCGGCCTTCGCGTCATCGAGGCGATCGAACTGGCCGATGAAATCGGACTGCGCCCCGAATGCGCGGAAGCCCTCGCGCGGCGTCCCGGTGATCGAACCGAGGAACTGACGTCGGTCATTGCCGACGTGGAAGCCGGGGTCGACCTCCACCCACAGTCCTCGGGGCCGGGATGCCGAGCGCACCCGTGCGCTGGTCACAGCCTTGGCGGCGTTCCTGATGCGTGCGGACATGGTTCACGCACTCATCGCATGCAGGGTGCGCGAGCCGTCGACCACCCGGGCGAACTCGTCACGGGTCAGATCGAGGCCTCCCGCGGAGCTCGCGGCGTTCATCATCGCCACCACCAGCGAACGATCGACATCCGCCTCCTGCGTCATCGAGAAGCGCAGCGGAATCGATGCGTGCACCCAGATCGTCTCTGCGACACCGTCGCCCATCGCGAGCGTGAGCGGGAAGGACTCGTTTCGCCGCAGCTTCGTCACGATCACGAGCCGCAGGTGCGTCATCAACCGATCGTCGAGCTCGATCGGCGTTGCTGTATTGCCGTACGTCAGACGTCCCATGATCTCTCCCTCAGACGAACATTACGTTGAGAAATAGATTACTAGGTTACCTAGCTAAATCACAGTCCGACCTAGGGGAGGTCGCCGATCTCCTCGGCCAGGCGTCGCAGGAACCGGGTGATCGCATCGGTCTGCTCCGGGGTGAACTCGCTGGCGAGCGACTCGATGCGCTGCGTCAGCTCATCGGCCTGCGCGTTGAGATCGCGGAGGGACGGGCGCAGCACCTTGGAGCGGGCATCGGCAGGGTGCGGCGCTACGACGATCTGACCGCGCTCTTGAAGTCGACGCAGCAGGCTCGTGATCGCCGCCGTGCTGACGTTCAGGTGAGCGGCTAGGCCGCCCGGCGTGGCGGGGGCGTCGTCAGGGGCGTCGAGGATGTACCTCATCGCCTCCCTGTCGGTGTCGTTCGGTGCGCGCACGGCGGCGAGGCGTCGCCCGAACTGGGCCTCGGCCCTGCGAAGTTCGTCGACACGCGCGACGAGTTCGGTCGCCCGCGTCGTCGTCTCAGTCCTGCTGCTCATGCGTCACCCCCTGACCCTTCCATGGTACTCGACAAACAGGTAACCAGGTTGCCTAGCGAAATCCAATGCGACCAGCCACTCTGATGAAGTGAGATGATGGGATTCTGGGAAAGGGGCCTCATGGTCGAGCGATTCGCACTCGAGGATGCCGGGTACATCATGTACGCCGACATGATCGACCGTCTGCGCGCGGACTTCCCCTCCGTGCCTGCGTGGCGGATCGATCAGATCGTCACCGCCGAACATGACGCCATCACCGGCGGGATACTGCGGATCGTGCCGGCCGAGGTCGAGTCCGGCGCGGCCGAGATGCTCGCACGCGAGGCGGAACCCCGTGGAAGTGAAGAAAGCCTGAGCGATGATGGCGAGGTGGCGTGATGGAGCGCTCTGAGGAGTTCAGCCGTTCCGGCTACTGGTATCCCGAGGCCGACAGCGCCAGCACCGTCGACGTCCTGAACCTGCTGCGTCGCTACCGCGCGGCCGAGACCGCGATGCGGGAACGCACACGCATCTCGATGAAGATGAACGAGACCGACCTCGTCGCCCTGCGTTTCCTGCTGCGCGAGCAGCGGGCCGGCCGCATCGTGCGAGCCATCGACATCGCCCGCATGCTCGACATCTCCACCGCATCGACGACGACGCTCATCGACCGCCTCGAGAAGGGCGGGCACGCGAGGCGAGAGCCGCACCCGACCGATCGCAGGGCCGGAATCGTGGTGCCGACGGTCAGCAGCGACGACGAGGTTCGCGAGACCCTCGGTGCGATGCACAGGCGGATGCTGGCACTGGTCGACGAGATGAGCGACAAGGAGCGCGCCGTGGTCACGCGGTTCCTCGCCGGCATGACCTCGGCGATCGAAGAGGCGTCCGATCTCGACCAGGAACTGCGCGAGGTCATCCGCTCGCACGAGGAATCCGAGT
>NZ_JXQX01000006.1:0-87449 GCF_000834175.1 Microbacterium sp. MEJ108Y
AACCCGGGCGGCGAACGCGCTGAGCGAGTCGAGCACGGCATGCACATCGGCATCCACGTCCTGTCCGTCGACGACGAGCGCGGGGGAGGCCCCGGCCGGTCGGCGCAGTGCGGTGTGCAGCACAGCCCGGTCTTCGGACGTGTTGAGATGGCTCCCCTCGAGCATCGCGGCGTAGCGCTCGGCGACACCCGTCTGCTCGGCGAGGCGCAGCAGCGCGGCCAGAACCTCATCGGTGACGAGGTTCTTCGACAGATCGACATGGAGGTCCGCGAGCGGGAACGAGAGACGTTCAGCGCGGTCCGGATCGGCGGCGAACCAGCCCCGCAGATCGGCGGTGATCGACTCGCGCAGCGCGGCGAGCTCGGACCAGGCGGGAGTGTGTGTCGGATCAACAGGAGCGGTCATGGATCCACGGTACTGCCGCACGCGACCCGAAGCGCCCGCGATGACGTCGGGTCTCGTCCTAGGATTGCTGCGATGACCGACACCGCGCCCGAGACGACCTCGGAGAGGCGGCTGAGGCGCGAGGTCGGTCGCCGGTTCGTGCGTGCTCCGTTCGCATGGGGACTGCTGTTCCTGATCGCCGCGATGGTCTGGACCATCGCGGGCGACGACCTGAGCTTCTTCCCGTTCCTGCTCATGCTGCTCGGTGGCTGGAGCGTCGCGTTCTCGTTCGTCAACGCGACGATGGAGATGCGCCCGGTGCGCACCGGCGTCGCGGTGCATCTCGGTGTCGCGGTCGGCCTGACTGCCGGGATGATCCTCGTGATCGAGTCCGACGACGGGCTGCTGGCAGGGCTGCCCGACCCGGTGAGCGCGGTCGTCGTCGTGCTGCAGATCGCCGCCGGCCCCGCAGCCGGGTGGATCTGGCTCGCGCTCCTCTCGCGCCTCACCGATCTCATCGGGCGACGCGATGCGAAGCGACGACCGCCTCCCGCTGCACCCGAGTGGGAGCGGGAGGAGGGCCGCGACGGCTCCGGCGTCGAGTTCACGGCCCTCGACCTGCGGATGCGGACGCTGACACTCGCCATCGTGGGCGTGGTCCTGGTCGTCGGCCTCGCGGGAACGGCTCTGCTCATCGCCTTCGACGACGCGGTGATGCGCGTCGGGGCCCGTCTCGCGATCATCCTGGTGGGCGTCGTCGTCGGCCTGCCGATCTATCTGCTGCTCAGAGGAGCGCTCCGCCGTCGTACGCTCTCGTGCGGCGTCGCATTCGGCACTGACGAGCTGCGCATCCGTGCGGGGACCGCGACGCACCGCATCCCGTTCCGTCACCTGCAGCACCTCGTCTGGCGAACCCGCTCGGACTACGCCCGCATCGAGGTGCGGGGTGCGGGCGTCGACCTCTCGCTGATCGCCGGGCTCGCCGCGCCGTCGCCGGGCCGCACCGGCGAGCTGCCCGCGCTGCCGCGCCGCGTCTTCCGCCGGCTCGAACTCGCGGGATTGCGCGTCGAACGGTCTCGCCGTGATGAGGTCGTGACGTTCCGTCGCGTCTGATCACGCCTGCGTGTACACGATGACGCGTACCCCGGGGTACGGTTTCCTTCATGGGAAGACTGCGATATGACGGCACATCGGAGCCGATCCTCATCGACGACGAGACACTGGCTCATCTGAAGGTCGTCGTCGGCACGAAACTCCGCCGCCAGGAGAGCTTCATGATGACCTGGCTTCCTTCCGAGGGCGGCGATCCTGGGCGCGTCACGGTATGGATCCACCCGGCGATCCCCCTGCAGTTCCTCTTCACGTCAGCGGAACCCCAGGCCATCCAGAAGCCCCGCGTCGAGGAGATCATGCACGCGCTCAACGCGACCGGGGAACTCGTGATCGACGACTACGTGCAGGCGAAGATCGCCGACGGGAGCAAGGCGAAGTCCTGACCTACTCGGCCGGGTAGCCGTCCGCCTTGAGCAGGCCTGCCAGGCGCGCCGCGTTGCGCGCGGCTGTCGCCGTCGCCTGGGCGACCTTCTCGGGGGTCTCGTCGAGATCCTTGTAGTCGACGGTCTGCATCGCCTCCCCGTTCCAGTAGACCGATGCCTGGGCAGGCACGGAGTATCCGACGTCGTTCAGAGACTGGAACAGGATCGCGGCGATGTGGTGTGCGCCGTCCTCGTTGCCGACGATGCCGGCGAGCGCGACCTTGTCGAAGAGGATCGGTCGTCCTGCGTCGTCCGTCTCGCTCAGCTCCGCGTCGAGGCGTTCGAGCACCCGCTGGGCGACACTCGACTGCTGTCCCATCCAGGTGGGCGTCAGGAGAACCAGGATGTCGGCGGCATGAACCTTCTCGCGCAACGTGGGCCACTGGTCGTCTCCGCCCATGTCGGCCTCGACGCCGGGGCTGATGACGTGGTCTACGGCGCGCACGAGCTCGCCGGTCACTCCGTGCTCGGCGAGCGCTGAGAGGATCTGCGAACCGAGAAGGTCGGTGCTCGATTCCGCGGGGGAGGGCTTGAGAGTGCAGGAGATGGCGAGGGCAGTCAGTTGTGCGGTCATCCCTGCACGAAATCATCGTCGACGCCGATAGCCCAGGGGGTTCCGTCGCTGGCAGGTGTGCGCTAGACGGTATCCTGGATGACGGCCGCTACGACAGGAGATCCCGTGATCCTCAGCTTCATCTTCTTCATGATCCTCTTCCTCGGAGGCATCTGGCTCATGGGGCTCGCGCAGTCGCTCGAGGACTTCCAGGCGATCGTCTTCGTCGGTGGACTTCTCATCACCAGCCTGTCGCTCGCATTCATGATGCGTGCAGGTGGTTCGGCCACTCGTCGCAAGGACAACTGGTCGGGCAACGCCACCGAGTGATCAGCGTCGTCTGGCCAGCCTCGCCTCGAGGTTGGCCCGCACTGCGGGCCATTCCGGTTCGATGATCGAGAACTCGACGCTGTCGCGCAGTGCGCCGTTGCGGTACCGGCTCATCGCGCGCATGACGCCGTCCTGCTTCGCTCCCAGGCGTTCGATCGCGGCGCGCGACTGGAAGTTGACCCACTGAGTGGTCAGGCCCACCCGGAAGACGCCGAGCTCTTCGAATGCGTGCCGGAGCAGCAGCAGCTTCGACTCGGCGTTGGTGCCCGTTCCGTGCGCCGACGGGCGGTTCCAGGTGTACCCGATGTGCAGCCGTGGGACGTCACCCTCGAGGTCGTAGTACGAGGTGAGGCCGAGGATGCGCCCCGAGGCGTCGAACGCCGTGAAGGGGATCATGCCGCCGCTCTCGATCAGACCGATGCGACGGTCGATCTCGGCGGCGAGTCCGTCGGGAGAGGGCACGGAGGTGTACCAGGCCTGCTTCCACAGATCGCCTTCGCGCAGCGCGTCGAGGAGTCCGTCGTGATGCGAGGTCTCCAGCGGGCGGAGCTCGACGAGGCGTCCGGTGAGCGTGATCGGGGCCGGAGTGGTGCGGAAGGTCATGCAGCCATTCAATCAGCGCGGCGCCCGGTGGCGGATCCCGCGATCAGGGTGCGGTGCTCCCACTGGCCTCGGCCCATCTTCGCGCCGACGTACGTGGCGTCGCCGACGCGGCGGAGCAGCCGCTGGTAGGCGGTCACGATCTCGATCGTCACCCCCAGCTCGAACGCGAGGCTGGCCGGGTGGGTGCCTCGCGCCTTCTCGGCCTCGGCGTAGGCGTCGGCGCTGATCAGCAGGCGCGCAGCCCACTCGTCGGCGCGTCGCTCCTGTCGCGCACGGATCGACGGGTCTGCCGTGGGAGTGTGGCCGAGCACGGCGTGCGCCAGCTCGTGGGCGATCACGCTGCTGGTCGCTCTCCGGCTGAGTCCGGGGGAGACGCGGATGGTCGCCGTCTGCGGTTCGTAGCCGCCGTGGCACCGACCTCGGCGTTCGACGAGGTGCAGCCCGTTCTGTTCGAGCAGGCGGAGGAGGGCCTCCATGGTCCTCCTCGTCGCAGGTCGTCAGTCGTAGAGATCGTCGGTGTCGTCGGCGTGGGCGAGGGGAGACTCGAACGCGACTTCGGATCGATCCTCGCGTCGACCACGGACATCGGTGCGGGGGTGGAGCGGGGTGATGGTGGCGCCGCCGCGCTCGACCTCGGAGCGAAGCCGCTCTTCCGCACGGGTGATCATGATGTGGGGAGCGATGTCGAGCGACGCGCTGACCGCGTACACGATGGGGACCGGGATGGAACGCTTGCCCGTGACGTAATTGTCGAGCGCGCTCCTGGCGATGCCGATCTCGCGTGCCATCGCGGCGATGCTGCTGCCTGCGGCGCCGATCTCGGCACGGAGCTGGCGGCCGACTGCCGCGTTGAACTGCTCACCCGGTGTCTTCACGTGAGTCACGATAGCACCGAGATGAAGCCAGGATGCCGTCATACTGGCGCCATCGATGCTTGATGTGCTACGCCTGCGGCGATACTGTCTATGAATGACGACAGATGTGCGACGTGTGGTGGCTGATGCGGTCGAAGAGGAACTGCTGCGGGCTGGGCGCAGCAGCCAGTGGCTCTCGGCGCGCGTGGGCATCACCGGCACCGAGCTGCGGCGGAAGCTCGCGGGCGAGGTCGACTTCACCGTCACCGATCTGGCCGAGATCGCGCAGGCGCTCGGCATCGCAGTCGCACAGCTCACCCCTCGTCCGCACTAGCGTGGGGGTATGAAGACCATCCCGTTCGGATCCGCCACTGCCCCCGCCGTCGTCGCCGGAATGATGCGCATCGATGACAAGGATGACGCGCAGATCCGCGAACTCTACGACACGGCCCGCGGCGCAGGCATCGACTTCTTCGACCACGCCGACATCTACGGCGGAAGCATGCACTTCTGTGAGGGCCGCTTCGCCGAGGCGCTGGGGCTGAGCGCCGCCGAGCGCGACGAGATCGTGCTGCAGACCAAGTGCGGCATCAACCCCGCTGAGGGCACGTTCGACTTCTCGTACGATCACATCGTCCGCCAGGTCGAGGGGTCGCTCGCGGCGCTGCGCACCGAGCACATCGACGTGCTGCTGCTGCATCGCCCGGATGCGCTGGTCGAACCCGAAGAGGTGGCCAGGGCGTTCGACGAGCTCGAGGCCGCGGGCAAGGTCCGCGCGTTCGGCGTCTCGAACCACACCCCTCGGCAGATCGATCTGCTCCGCACCGCCGTCACCCAGCCCCTGGTCGCCAACCAGCTGCAGCTCTCGATCACGCACGCGCCGATCCTCGCGCAGCCCGTCGCCGCGAACATGGCCGGCGAAGACCAGAGCATCGTCCGCGACGGTGGCGGCATCGTCGAGTACTGCCGCATTAACGGCATCACGATCCAGGCCTGGTCGCCGTTCCAGGGCGGATTCTTCACGGGCGTCTTCCTCGGAAACCCCGAGTATGCGGAGCTCAACGGGGTGATCGATCGTCTGGCGGCGTCGTACGGAGTCGCACCGATCGCGATCGCGACGGCGTGGATCACGCGTCACCCCGCCAAGATGCAGGTCGTGCTCGGCACCACGACTCCGCAGCGCGTGCAGGACGCCGCAGCGGGTGCCGACATCGAGCTCACCCGGGCCGAGTGGTACGAGCTGTTCCGCGCGGCCGGTCACCTGCTGCCCTAGCAGCGGCAAGACCCGGCCCGGTCGTCTACCCTGAACGCATGCCGTTCCTGTTCTCGCTCCTCGTCATCGCGCTGATGGTCGGCGCGATGGTCGACATCATCCGGAGAGACGACGCGCAGGTGAGGTACCTGCCGAAGATGGCGTGGGTCATCATCGTGATCCTGCTGCCCCTCATCGGCAGTCTGCTGTGGTTCGCGATCGGCAGGGAGTACTCCGAGGCCGGTCTTCGGATCCCGCGGATCCCCCGCATGCGGCCGGCTGCTCGACCTGCGGCTGCTCGACCGGAACCGCGCCCGACACCGCCCGTCGACGCCCGCAGCACCGAGCAGCAGATCGCCGATCTCGATCGCGAGATCGAGGAGTGGCGGCTGCGTCAGGAGATCGAGAAGCGCAGGCGCGAAGGCGGCGGAGACTCGTCGAGCGGGACGACTGACGCGCCTCGCTAGCGGACGCGCTCGAGATCGAACGACTCCCGCAGGGCGTCTTCGAGGTCCGGGTACGCGAACTCGAAGCCGGCGACCGTGAGCTTCTCGGGGATCACCCATCGGCTCTTGAGGATCAGCTCGGTCTCGGTGCGGATGGCGATGGCGCCGAGCTCGAGCATCCACCGGGGCATCGGCGGTCCGATGCGCACTCCGAGCACCCGCCGGACGGTCGCCATGAAGTCGGCGTTGTCCGTCGGATTCGGGGAGGCGGCGTTCACAGGGCCATCGAGCGTCGGCGTGACCTCGAGGAAGTCGATGATGCGGGCGATGTCCTCGACGTGCACCCAGCTGAACCGCTGCCGACCGCGGCGTGCTCCCGGGCGGTGCGCGGTGCCGGCGGCCCGGCGCGCGCGACTGATCGGCCACCGGCCGTCGTGCTGCGCCCCGCCGAGGCCGAGTCGTGCCAGGTTCTTCAGCGGGCCGAGCACGCCTCCGTGGCCCAGTACGATCGCGCTGCGCAGGGCCACCCGACGCGTGTGCGGCAGATCGTCGGCGAACAGGGCGCGCTCCCATGCCTTCGCGACCTCGACGGAGAACCCTGTGCCGATCTCGCCCGACGACTCGGTCATCGGTCGCTCCTCCGCATGGCGGTAGATCGTCGCCGTCGACGAGTTGATCCACAGCGGGGGAGGACTCGCGGCTCTTGCGATCGCGGAGCTCAGCGACGAGGTGGTGTCGAGACGCGAACGGAAGATCGCCGCGCGGTTCTCGGGCGTGTAGCGGCAGTTCACGCTCTTGCCCGCCAGGCCGATCACGAGCGATGCGCCGTCGACGGCGCGATCGATCGCCGCCTGGTCGCCCCAGGAGATGTCGGCGCCCGAGCGCGAGATCGTGATGACCTCCCGCCCGGCTGACTGCAGGTGCGGGATCAGGTACTGCCCCATGAAACCGGTCGAGCCGCCGATCACGACGGGGCCTGAGGCGAGGGGTGTCGGATCTGTCACGGAGTCTCGCTCTCGATCGCGTACTCGAAGAAGCCGGTGTACTCGTAGACGCGACCGAGCAGAGGGGCATCGATGGTCATGTTCACGTGGTGCCGTTCACGCTGCTCGTCCCAGCGCTCGACGAGGCCGATGCGCGGACGAAGGAAACGCGGGGCCGCGATGCGCAGCCGCCCGAAACGCATCCCGACGCGGCGGATGGTCAGTACGACCGCGCCGCCGCGCACGTCGATGTCGAAGGTCGTGACGACCGTGCGATGAGGGCCGATCTCGTTGCGCAGGATGCGGTTCGCGCCGAGCGAGACGATGTCGGGCATGACCCACGTGCGCCCCGGAAGGTCGAAGTGCCTCACCGCCAGGGCCTCGCCCGCGACCGTGCGGTTCTCGATGCGGAACGGCACGTCGTGCTCCCACCCGGCGAACGCGACTCCGAGAGACTCCGCGATGCGGAACACGGGCCAGAGCCAGCGATGACGGGATCCCGCGGTCGTGAAGACCCCGGTGCCGACACCGACGTGGCCTTCGGGGATCGTGCGGAAGTACCAGGCGGTCTTCGGGTGGAGTTCCGAGATGCGGTCGCCGAGCGCGCGCTCGTAGGGCGAACGTCGATCCGTGCCTGGTGCTGTCACGCCTTCACCCTATCGAGCGGTCGGCCGCAGCAGCCGGTCGAGCAGCGCGAGCGCCTCGTGCTGCGGGGCGGTGTCATCGAGCAGCCACTGCGTCTGCAGGCCGTCGGAGGCGGCGACCACCAGGGCGGCGACGGCCTCGGCATCCACGTCCTCCCGCATGCGTCCGGTGCTCTGCTGTTCCCGCACGACCGCGGCCATGTCCGCTCGCAACCGCGCGAATCGAGTCGTCGCGAACTCGCGGGCGGCCGGGTGCCCTTCTTCGAGAGCAGCGGCGACCAGCATCGAATACAGCTGCACGAGACCGGGCACCTCGCGGTTGGTGCGCGCGGACTCGATCATCCGCTCGACGGGGGTCGCATCCGGCTGAAAAGCGTCGGGATGCTGGCGCTCTGGTGCCGTGCTCTCCTGGTAGACCGCGACGAGCAGCTCTTCGAGCGACCCGAAGTAGTGCGTGAGGGCTGAGTGGGTGACGCCGACGGCGCTCGCGATGGAGCGCAGGCTCGTGCGGTCTGCCCCGCGCTCGGCGAAGACCTCGATGGCGCGATCGAGGATCTCCTGACGACGGGCGATGCCCTTCGCATACGCACCGCGTTGCCGTGGGCGATCCTGATCGTCGGTCATGGTGAGAGTGTAACGACACGAAAACTTCCGCGCGGAGGTATTTGGTGATAGCGTGCTCGGACAGACGGGCGAAGACGGCCCGCACGTCACCGACGACCGAAGGAGACCCCGTGGCGATTCAGACTTCCATCCAGCTGTTCACGATCAAGGATCAGCTCGAGACCGACCTCGAGGGCTCACTGAAAGAGGTCGCCGCGCGAGGCTTCACGGCCGTCGAGCCCTATGACTTCGTGCGTCGTGCGCAGCCGCTCGCCGATGCGCTGGCCGACGCGGGTCTCACCGCGCCCTCGGGGCACGCGTTCCTCGCCTCCGAGTCGTTCGTGAACCCGGACGGCAGCGGCACCACGCTTCCCGTGCCCTCGCCCGCTGAGGTGTTCGCCGCCGCGAAGGTGCTCGGCATGGACACGGTCATCGACCCGTACACCGAGCCCGCGCGCTGGGAGACGGTCGAGCAGATCGAGGAGACCGCACGTCTGCTCAACGAGGCGGCCGCCGTGGGCGCCACCGTCGACGTGCGCGTCGGCTATCACAACCACGCCCACGAGCTCGAGGCCGTCTTCGACGGGGTCACCGGACTCGAGGTGCTCGCGGGCCTGCTCGACGAGCGCGTCGTGCTCGAGGTCGACCTGTACTGGGTCGCCCGCGGCGGCGTCGACCCGGTCGCTCTTCTGCAGCGTCTGGGCGACCGGGTCATCGCCGTGCACGCCAAGGACGGCACGCTCGATCCCTCGCTGCTGAGCGCCTACCCGCCCGCCGACCAGGTCGCGGCAGGAGAGGGCGTGGTCCCGCTGGTCGAGGCCATCGCCGCAGCCCCGGCACTCGAGCTCGCGATCGTGGAGTTCGACCACTTCGACGGCGACCTCTGGGACGCCATCGAGCGCAGCCGCGTCTACCTCGACGAGAAGGTGGCCGGCTGATGGCGATCGGCAACGGGCCCGTCGGCGTCGGCATCATCGGCGCGGGCAACATCAGCGACCAGTACCTGTCGAACCTGACCACGTTCCCCGACGTGCGGGTGCTCGCCATCGGCGACCTGCTCGAGGAGCGCGCGAAGGCGCAGGCGGAGAAGTACGGCGTCCCGCGGGCGGGCGGCGTCGAGCTCGTGCTGAACGACCCCGAGATCGACATCGTGGTGAACCTGACGATCCCCGCGGTGCATGTCGAGGTGTCCGAGGCGATCCTCGCCGCAGGCAAGCACGTGTGGACCGAGAAGCCGATCGGCGTCAGCCGCGACGAGTCGCTGCGCCTGCTGCAGAAGGCGGATGCCGCGGGGCTGCGCGTCGGCGTCGCGCCAGACACGGTCCTCGGGCCGGGCGTGCAGACGGCGAAGCGCGCCATCGCCCGGGGTGACATCGGTCGTCCGCTGTTCGCCCAGACCACGTTCCAATGGCAGGGGCCGGAGATCTTCCACCCGAACCCCGCGTTCCTGTACGCCAAGGGCGCGGGGCCGCTGCTCGACATGGGGCCGTACTACGTCTCGGCTCTCGTGCACGTGTTCGGACCGGTCGCCGCCGTCGCCGCGCTCGGTCTCCAGGGCAGCCCGACCCGCACCGTGCAGGTCGGCGAGCTCGCCGGTCAGGAGTTCCCCGTCGAGATCCCGTCGACGCTGAGCGTGCTGATGGACTTCGAGCAGGGTGGACAGGCGCAGAGCCTGTACAGCACCGACTCGCCGCTGCTGCGCACGGGCATCGTCGAGATCACCGGCACCGAGGGGACGATCGTGATCCCCGACCCGAACACCTTCGGAGGCGAGATCACCATCACCCGGCCGCTGACGCAGGCCTTCGTGCCGCCGGCGCCCATGACGCAGGAGGTCGTCGACGTGGTCCAGGAAGGCGTGCTCTCGGGTCGCGGCGTCGGTCTGCTCGACATGGCGCGTTCGATCGCCGCCGACCGCCCGCATGTCGCGACCGGTGAGTTCGGCTACCACGTGCTCGACACCCTGCTGTCGATCGAAGAGGCCGCCGAATCGCGCAGCTTCGTGCAGGTCGCGAGCACGATCGACGAGGTCGGCTCACTCGACGCCGACTTCGACCCGTTCGAGGCGACGCTCTGAGATCGGCCGATGTGGTGACGAGGGCGCGGTCAGCGCGCCTTCGTCACCACATAGCGGTCGACGCTCGCGGGTGAGAGCACCTCGCGGGCGACCATGATCGCGGCCCCGAGCACGGCGGCCCTGTCGCCCGCCTGCGACTGCACGATGGCCAGATGCTGGGTCGCCAGCGGGATGGACCGTCTGTAGACGACCTCGCGCACCCCGGCGAGCAGGTGCTCGCCGGCCCTGGCGATGCTGCCGCCGAGCACGATGATCGACGGATTGAGCAGATTGACCACCGTCGCCAGGACCTCGCCCACATCGCGTCCCGCCTGCCGTGTCGCCTCGATGGCTGCGGCATTGCCGGAGCGCACCAGCTCGATCACATCGGCCGGGCTGTGCGCCTCGTGCCCCGCGCCGCGCAGCGCCGTCGCGAGGGCCGACCCGCTCGCGAGCGCCTCGAGGTCGCGCTCGTCGCCGGGTTCCCTGGTGGACCCGGCCACTCTCGGCACCTGGACATGCCCCATGTCGCCGGCTGAGCCCTGCGCCCCCCGTTGCAGCTGCCCGCCGGCGATGATGCCGGCTCCGATGCCGGTCGAGACCTTCACGAAGATCAGGTCGTCGACGTGCGGCCACATCGTCGCGTGCTCGCCGAGGGCGAGGATGTTCACGTCGTTGTCGACCAGCACCGGCACGTCGAACGTGCGCTGCACGTAGCCGGGGACGTCGAAGCGGTCCCAGCCGGGCATGATCGGAGGGTTGGTCGGCCGACCCGTCGAGTGCTCGACGGGCCCGGGCACGCCGATCCCGATGCCGAGCAGCGGGATGCCTACGGCCGCCGGAGTCTCGAGCAGGGTCGCCCCGTCGGCGAGGATCACGTCGAGCAGATTGTCCGGTCCGTCGGCGATGTCGATCGTGCGTGTGCGCGAATCGAGGATCACGCCGGCGAGATCCGCGACGGCGATCGTGGCATGGGTGGCGCCGAGGTCGACGGCGAGCACGACTCCGGCGCGGGAATTGAAGGCCAGCCGCGCCGGCGGACGCCCGCCGGTCGAGACGGCCTCGCCCGCAGGGCGAAGGAGGTCCGCGGCGAGCAGGGCGTCGACGCGCAGCGCGACGGTCGAACGGGCGAGGCCGGTGATGGCTGCGAGCTCGGCCTTGGTGCGAGCGGTGCCGTCGCGAAGGATCTGGAAGATCTCGCCGGCGCCGGGGTTCGCTGCCGCGGCGGTGCGGAGTGCGTCGACCATTGCGTCAGTAAACCACAGACTTGGAACAGGGCTCGATCGACTTCCGATTCGTTACAAAGAACTTTTGACGGAGGTCTAGCAAAAGTCGGAGCGCCTGTGTCAGACTCACCCGCATGACAACGGATGTCACTGACACCGGTCTCGGGACGATCCGAGCCGGCATCCTCGGCGGGGGATTCATGGCACGCGTGCATCGCACCGCGGCCAGGGACGCGGGCGGCGAGCTCCGCGCCGTCGCCACCCGCTCCGCCTCGGGCGGACGACTGGCCGCAGACGAACTGGGTGCCGCGCGCGCCGAGGTCGATGCCGCCGCGCTCCTCGACGCCGACGACATCGACGTCGTGCACATCTGCACCCCCAACGCCACACACGCCGCACTGGCACTCCGAGCGCTCGAGTCCGGCAAGCACGTCATCTGCGAGAAGCCCCTGGCCACGAACGCCGCAGACGCCCGCAGGCTCGCCGAGACCGCGGCGTCGCGAGGGCGGGTCGGCGCGGTTCCCTTCGTCTACCGCTACCACCCGATGGTGCGCGAGGCGCGTGCCCGCGTCGCCAGGGGAGACATCGGCGAGCTTCTCACGCTCGACTGCTCGTATCTGCAGGACTGGATGCTGCATCCCACCGACGACGACTGGCGGGTGCGCTCGGCATCCGGCGGGTCGTCCCGGGCGTTCGCCGACATCGGTTCGCATCTGTGCGACCTCATCGAGTTCGTGATCGGCCAGCGCATCAGCGCGCTGAGCGCGCGCACCCGCAGGGTGTTCGACGAGCGAGCGGGCCAGGCGGTCGACACCGAGGACATCGTCGCGATCCTCGTCGAGACGGAGTCCGGTGCCCTCGGCACGCTGCTCATCTCGCAGATGGCGGCCGGACGCAAGAACGCTCTGACGCTCGAGCTGCACGGATCCAGGCAGACACTCCGCTTCGAGCAGGAGCGGCCGGAGGAGCTGTGGATCGGCATGCGCGACGAGTCACGACTGCTGCTGCGCGATCCCGCCACGGCCGCGCCCGAATCGGCCCGCCTGCAGCGGGTGCCCTCGGGGCACGCGATGGGCTACCAGGATGCCTTCAACGGCTTCATCGCCGACGTGTACGCGGCGATCGGCGGTGCGAACCCCGAGGGGCTGCCGACGTTCGAGGACGGGTTCCGCTCGGCCGTGCTGACCGAGGCGGTCCTCGCCTCCGCGGCCGCTGACGGACGATGGACGGAGGTGGCGGCATGACCGCGACGATCACCCAGCCGGTGCTCGAGGTGTCGGGCATCCGCAAGTCGTTCTTCGGCGTCGAGGTGCTGAAGGGCATCGACTTCGACGTGCGTCCGGGTGAGGTGCACGGCCTCGTCGGCGAGAACGGCGCAGGCAAGTCGACTCTCATGAAGATCATCGCCGGGGTGCAACCCGCCGACGACGGCGTCGTGCGGTACCGCGGCGGAGAGGTGCGGTACGCGCACCCTCGACAGGCGATGGACGACGGCATCGTGACCGTCTTCCAGGAGTTCACCCTGCTGCCAGAGCGCACGGTCGCGCAGAACGTCTACCTCGGACGCGAGCCCCGCCGTGCCGGCTTCGTGGATCAGAAGGCGATGGTCCGCCGCACCGGCGAGCTGCTCGCCGATCTCGGTGTCTCGTTCATCGACCCCCAGGCGCGGGTCGGGTCGCTGACGGTCGCGGAGCAGCAGATCGTCGAGATCGTCAAGGCGCTCTCGTTCGAGGCGCAGGTCATCTCGATGGATGAGCCGACCGCCGCACTCAGCGATCGCGAGGTCGAGCTGCTCTACGCCATCATCCGTCGGCTCACCTCGCGCGGGGTGGCGGTGATCTACGTCTCGCACCGGCTGAAGGAGATCTTCGACCTGTGCGACCGCATCACGATTCTCAAGGACGGCGCTCTCGTGTCGACCGACGAGACGGGCGCGCTGACGACCGAGGAGCTCGTGCGCCGCATGGTCGGCCGCTCGATCCAGTCGTACTACCCGGATGCCGTTGCGGGCACGGTCGTGGGGGAGCCGCGTCTCGAGCTCGACGGCTGCGGCAACGCCTTCGTCGACGGGGTGTCGCTGACCCTGCGCGCGGGAGAGATCGTCGGACTCGCGGGACTCCAGGGCTCCGGGCGCACCGAACTGGTCGAAGGCATCTTCGGGATCGACCCGTTCGTGCGGGGCTCGATGCGGGTCGACGGCTCACCGGCGCGCATCACGAGCGCCAGGGCGGCAGTGCGCGCCGGGTTCGCGCTCGTCTCGGAGGACCGCAAGGCCCAGGGGCTCGCGCTGGGGCAGTCGGTGCTCGACAACGCCCTGCTCGTGACCCGCAGCGTCTTCGCTGCTCGCACCGCCTCGTCCAGGCGGGAGGTGCCCGGAGTGCTCAGCTCCCTGGAGATCAGCTCGAGGGGCGTCGACCAGGAGGTGCGGTTCCTCTCCGGCGGCAACCAGCAGAAGGTCGTCCTCGCCAAGTGGCTGCTCACCCAGCCGCAGATCGTGCTCTTCGACGAGCCGACCCGCGGCATCGACGTCGGTGCGAAGTACGCGGTGTACCAGCTCATGCGCGAGCTGGCGGCTCAGGGCAAGGCGGTGCTGATGGTGTCGAGCGAGCTGCCCGAGGTGATCGGCATGAGCGATCGGATCCTCGTGATGCACGACGGCGAGCTCGTCGCCGAGCTGCCCGCAGGGTCGGCCGAGCATGAGATCCTCGGCGCGGCCACGGGCGCCACCATCGACGGAGGTGCACGATGAAGCGGCTTCGGATCGACTCGACGGTCATCGTCCTCGGCATCCTGATCCTGACCCTCATCGTCGGCGCAATCCTCGTCGGCACCGTGGGGCGCAACTTCTTCAGCCCCGGGAACATCCGCGACATCCTCACCGGCATGAGCGTGCTCGGACTCGTCGCGATCGGCCAGACCCTGGTGGTGCTCGGAGCATCGCTCGATCTGTCGGTGACCTACGTCGTGAGTCTCTCGAGCCTGCTGGCTGCGACGATCATGAACGGGAACCCCTCGAACGTGCCGGCGGCCGTCGCCGTCACCCTGCTCGTCTGCGCAGGCATCGGCCTGGTCAACGGCCTGATCGTCACCGTGCTCAAGGTCAACGGCTTCATCGCCACCCTCGGCGTGGGGCTCGTTCTGCAGGGCATCCTCAACACCAACTTCGAGGGCTCGGCAGGCAGCGTGCCCTGGGAGTTCCAGCTCATCGGCGCCACCGGCGTCGGGCCCGTTCCCGTCTCGACGATCATCATGATCGCGCTCGCCGTGCTCGTCTGGTTCCTGCTCAACCGCACCCGCACCGGCGCCCATCTGTACGCGGTCGGCGGCGACCCGGAGATCGCCCGCCTGTCCGGTGTGCGCACCAAGCCGCCGCTGATCGCCGCGCACGTGCTGTGCTCGGTGTTCGCAGGGCTCGCCGGTCTGCTGCTCGCCAGCCGTCTCGGCGTCGGCAGCCCCACCGTCGGCCAGCAGGGCGGCTACGCGCTGCTGTCGATCGCCGCGGTCGTGCTCGGCGGCACGCTGCTGCTGGGCGGACGCGGCTCGATCTGGGGAGCGATCGGCGGCGTCGCGATCCTCGCGGTCGTCGACAACGTCATGAGCGTCATGCAGGTCAACCCGTTCCTGAAGGACGTCGTCCGCGGCGTCGTGATCGTCGCCGCGGTGGCGGTCTACAGCCGGCGCTCGATCGTCAGCCGCCGCCCGCGCTTCGGAGCAGGCGGCACGAGAACCGGGGGAGACGACGCCGCGAAGGCGGCCGAGTCCGAGATGGCGGCCGCCGCATCGGAGCTCGCCGATACGAACCCCGTGGCGGAAGGAGGACGCGCATGAACTCGCTGCGCACACTCGTGAGCCCTCGGGGCGCGGTGTTCCTGCTGCTCGTGATCCTGCTCGTGGCGGTCATGATCCTCAACCCGAGCTTCGCCGAGCCGGGCCAGGTCATGAGGTTCATCCAGCGCGTCGCCCCGATCGCGATCGTCGCCATCGGTCAGTACTTCGTCATCATCGCGGGCGAGTTCGACCTGTCGCAGGGCTCGCTGATCACGGCCCAGGTGATCATCGCCGGCAACCTCGTCGGGCAGGACGACTCGCGCACGATCCCCGTGCTGCTGCTCATGATCGTCTTCGGAGTGGTCGTCGGACTCGTCAACGGGGTCATCACGACGCTGCTCAAGGTGCCCTCCTTCATCGTCACGCTCGGCATGATGCTCGCCCTTCTCGGCGGCGTCATGTGGTGGACGGGCGGAGCGGCCACGGGAAACCCGGCAGACAGCTTCCGCGAGATCGGCCGCGGCGGCATCCGCGATGTGCCGCTTCTCGAGTTCATCCCGTGGGCGGTGTTCATCCTCATCGGCTGGCTCGCCCTCGGCATCTGGATCACCAAGCGCCCGCTCGGCAAGCTGCTCATCGCGGTGGGCGACAACGCCACGGCGGTCGACTTCGCCGGTGCGCGCAGCGCCTGGGTCACCACCCGCGCCTTCGTGATCTCGTCGCTGTCGGCGACGCTCTCGGCCGTGCTGCTCGTGGGATACGCCGGGGTGCACCCCTCGGTCGGCCGCGGCTACGAATTCGTCGCGATCACGGCCGTCGTCCTCGGTGGCGTCGTTCTGGGCGGCGGTCGAGGCTGGATCGTCGCGGCGGCTGCCGGTGCCTTCGCTCTCGAGGCCCTCTTCATGCTGCTGAACATCGCCGGTGTCCCGTCGACGCTGCGAGACGCCGTGCAGGGCGTCATCATCATCGCCGCCGTCGCCTACTCCGCCGTAGCCTTCCGCGCACGGCGCAAGCGAGGCCCGCAGACCTCTCTCGATCTCTCGACCGCAGAACCCGCACAGACCGCAGAACCCGCAACAACCAGCACCATCCACACAGAAACCAGAGGAGATTAGCAATGCGACGATCAATGAAGATCGCCACCGCAGGGGTGGCTCTCTTCGGCCTCATCGCGCTCGCCGGGTGTACGACAGACCCGTCCGTGGCGCCGGCGGAGTCGGAGAACCCGGAGGAGTCGGCGGAGACCACCGAGTGGTTCGACCAGGAGCTCTTCGACAAGCAGATGGAGGAGCGGGGCGTCGAGCCCCAGGGCCCGGCGGACGAGCCGTACCTCCAGCACATCAACGCCGAGATGGTCGACACCTCGGAGTTCGCGAGCGAAGGGGCCAAGAAGGCCTGCTTCGCGAACGCCTCGATCTCGAACCCGTGGCGGCAGACGGGCTGGATCACGATGAACGAGCAGCTGAAGTCTCTGCAGGAGGCCGGCGCGATCAGCGAGATGGAGACCCGCGACGCGCAGGACTCCGATGACACGCAGATCGCCGACATCGACTACTTCATCTCGGAGGGCGACTGCGACGTCTTCCTCATCTCGCCCAACAGCACCGCGGCGATGACCCCGGCCGTCGAGCGGGCATGCGAGACCGGCAAGCCGGTGATCGTGTTCGACCGCGGCGTCGACACCGACTGCCCCGTCACGTTCATCCACCCGATCGGCGGATTCGCGTGGGGCATCGACACCGCCGAGTTCCTCATCGACAACCTCGAAGAGGGCGACAAGGTCGTGGCGCTCCGCATCCTCCCCGGCGTCGACGTGCTCGAGCACCGGTGGGCCGCGGCGGAGAAGCTCTTCGACGAGGCGGGTATCGAGGCGGTGGACTACTTCACAGGCGCGGACCCGGCAGAGATCAAGAGCATCATCAGCGACGAGCTCGCCAAGGGCGATGTCCAGGGCGTCTGGATGGATGCCGGTGACGGCGCTGTCGCCGCGATCGAGGCCTTCGAGGACGCCGGCGCCGATTACCCGGTGATGACCGGAGAAGACGAGATGAGCTTCCTCCGCAAGTGGAAGGACACGGGTCTCACCGGTCTCGCACCGGTCTACTCGAACTTCCAATGGCGCACGCCCCTGCTCGCCGCGCAGATGATCTTCGCGGGTGAAGAGGTGCCGAAGGAGTGGGTGCTGCCGCAGAAGCCGATCACCGAGGGAGAGCTCGACGACTACCTCGCCGCCAACGAGGGCATGCCTGACGGGCACTACGCGAAGTTCGGCGGGGAGAACCTCCCCGGCTACCCGACGGTGTGGCAGGAACGTCAGATCCCGTAACCCTCTGTGATGCTCCCGCCCTTCCCTCCGCGTCCCGCGGATGGGAGGGTGGGAGCACTCGCGTCATCCCCGAAGGAGCAGGATGCCTCGCACGATCGCCGTCAACACGTGGGTGTGGACGTCTCCGCTCACCGACGCGACGCTCGTACCGCTCGCGCGCAGGGCCGCCGCCATGGGGTATCAGGCGCTCGAACTGCCGCTCGAGAGCATCGGGGACTGGGATCCGGCGCGATCCCGCGACGTGCTCGACGAGCTCGGCCTCGGCGCCATCGTCATCGGAGCCATGGGGCCGGGGCGCTCGCTGCTCGCGCAGGCGGGCGACGTCGGCGCGACCCAGGACTACCTGCGAGCGTGCATCGCCGCAGCGGCGATGCTCGGCTCCGCCGTGGTCGCCGGCCCCTTCTACGCACCCACGGGCGCGACCTGGCGGATGTCGGCGGATGAACGCGCTCAGATGGTGCGGGAGCTGCGCGAGAACCTCGAACCGCTGGCATCGGATGCCGCCGATGCCGGGGTCACCCTCGCCATCGAGCCGCTCAACCGCTATGAGACCAGCGTGCTCAACACCGTCGAGCAGAGCCTCGACGCGCTCGCGCCGTTGCTCGGTGCGGGCGTGGGGCTCGCTCTCGACACCTATCACCTGAACATCGAGGAGAAGAAGCCGACGCAGGCCATCCGTGCGGCGGGGTCGGCGATCGCCCACGTGCAGGTGTGCGGCAGCGATCGGGGAGCGGTCGGCGACGATCACACCGATTGGCCGGAGATCCTGCGAGCCCTCGACGACGCGGGGTATCGGGGCCCGCTCGGGCTCGAGAGCTTCACGGGTGAGAACGCGACGATCGCGGTCGCCGCGTCCGTGTGGCGACCACTCGCGGAGAGTCAGGACGAACTCGCCGCACGCAGCATCCAGGCGCTGAGAGTGCTCGGCGCCTGAAACCGTCACGCGATACGAAGGAGTGTCCATGACCACGCACCCGGTCACCCTGTTCACCGGCCAATGGGCAGATCTGCCCTTCGAGGAGGTCGCGCGCCTCGCGGCGAAGTGGGGGTACGACGGCCTCGAGGTCGCCGCCTCGGGCGATCACCTCGACCTGCGGCGGGCCGATGAGGATGACGCGTACGTCGCCTCGCGCCTCGAGATCCTCGACCGACACGGACTGCAGATCTTCGCGATCTCGAATCATCTCGCGGGGCAGGCGGTGTGCGATGCGCCCATCGACTTCCGCCACCGGGCGATCCTGCGCGACTACGTGTGGGGAGACGGGGAGGCGGAGGGCGTGCGCGGCCGCGCGGCGGAGGACATGAGACGCGCGGCTCGAGTGGCGCGCAAGCTCGGCGTCGACACCGTCGTGGGGTTCACCGGCTCGTCGATCTGGCCGTATCTGGCGATGTTCCCGCCGGTGCCGGCATCCGTCATCGAGGCCGGTTTCGACGACTTCGCCGCCCGCTGGAACCCGATCCTCGACGTGTTCGACGGCGAGGGCGTGCGCTTCGCGCACGAGGTGCATCCGGGCGAGATCGCCTATGACTACTGGTCGTCGGTGCGGGCGTTGGATGCGATCGACCACCGCGAGGCGTTCGGGTTCAACTGGGACCCGTCGCACATGATGTGGCAGAACATCGACCCGGTCGGGTTCATCGTCGACTTCGCCGACCGGATCTATCACGTCGACTGCAAGGACACCCGGATGCGGCCGCACAACGGGCGTGCGGGAGTGCTCGGCTCGCACCTGCCATGGGGGGATCCCCGGCGCGGGTGGGACTTCGTCTCGACGGGTCACGGCGACGTGCCATGGGAGGACTCGTTCCGCGCGCTGGGCGCGATCGGCTATGAGGGTCCCATCTCGATCGAGTGGGAGGATGCCGGAATGGACCGCCTGCACGGGGCTCCGCAGGCGCTCGCCTACGTGCGGTCGCTGCTGTGGCCCGTGCCCACCGCGTCCTTCGACGCCGCCTTCAGCAACCAGACGACCGGAGACACCGCATGACCATCCAGCACACCGTCGTCTTCCGCCTCGTGCACGAGGCGGGCAGCCCCGAGGAGCGCGAGTTCCTCGCCACCGCCAGAGCCGTGCTCACGTCGATCCCCGGGGTCGAGGACTTCGCGATCCGTCGCCAGGTGAGCCCGAAGAGCGACCTGGAGCACCAGTTCTCGATGGTGTTCCACGACCGAGCGGCGTACCGCGCCTACGACGCGCACCCTGCGCACACCGCGTTCGTGTCGGAGCGCTGGGTGCCCGAGGTCGCCGCCTTCCAGGAATACGACTTCGAGGAGTGATCGTCCGGTGGCGTGACAGGCCGGTCGAGTCGTGCGGGGTCAGGCCGAGTCGCGCAGCTTCACGAGACGCTCGTGCCCGGTCTCCTCGAGCTCTGCGATGCTCTCGCGCGACTTGAGGAAGTCCGAGAACGACCGGTAGCCGAGGGCCTTCTCGCTGAAGGAGGGGTCCATGCGGCGCATGTGCGTCTTCACGGCCGAGCTGTGCAGCCATTCGTCGGCGTCGGCCTTGTCATGCCCGAGACGCAGCGCGCGATGCAGCAGCTCTGTCGCCTCGCCCTGCTCCGTACCCTCGGCGTGTTCGTCGACCTTGGCCGGAGTCGCGCTCGCAGCCGTGGTGGCGGCTGCCTGGGCCTTGGCCTTGGCGGTCTTGGCAGGCTGCCTCGTCCTCGTCTTCGCGGCAGGCTCTGCGGCCGGTTCGACGGCGGGTTCGACTGTGGCTTCCGGCACCGCGACGACGGTGGCCGGAGCGGTCTTGCTCGGGCGCACCACTCCGGGCAGCGAGTCGTATGCCTCGAACTCATCGCACGCCGCGGCGAGCGACTTGGCCGTGGACCCCGCGACGCCGACGCCGATGACGTAGCGGCCGAGGCGCTTGCAGCGCTGCGCGAGGGGGACGTAGTCGCTGTCGCCGGCGACGATCACGACGTGCGTGAGGTCGGGCAGACGGAACATGTCTTCGACCGCGTCGACGGCGAGGCGGATGTCAGCGCCGTTCTTCGCATAGGCGGCGGCCGGGAAGAGCTGCACGAGATCGACGGCGCGGGCCACGAGCTGCGAGCGGTACACGGCGTTCACCGGCGACGACCAGTCGGCGTAGGCACGCGTGAGCACGAGTGTGCCGAAGGACGCCGCGTAGTCGATGATCGCCCCGACCTCGATCATGGCGCGGGAGAGCCGCTCGGTGACCTCGGGATCGGTCGGGTTCTCGGTGATGCGCTGACGGTCTTTGCCGTAGGCGTTGCGTCCGTGCACGCGGTCGTACCAGGAGATGACGATGTTGTCGAAGTCGAGATAGACGGCGACACGGGCGTCGTTGGCTTCAGCCATGGTTGACTCCTTCGCGCGGGTAGCGCACCCCGATCTGGGCGCGGATGTCGTCGAGCGTTCCCATGATCGCGACACTCTCTGCGATCGGCAGGATGTCTCCCTCGAGCACGCCGTCGGCGACGAGGCGCTCGGCCGCATGCGCCTGATACTGCATGCCGCGGCCGGCCACCTCGGACACGTACTCCTCGACGACTGTGCCGTCGGGGAGCACGACGCGGAAGGTCGTCGGGGTGTACCAGACGCGATCGATGTCGATGCGGGCCTTCGTGCCGACGATGCTCGCGGCGTTCGGGCCGGCGGCTCGCGACGAGGAGAGAGTGGTCGAGATCGCGCCGCCCTCGTGGGTCATGACGGTGGCGACCTCGGCATCCGCTCCGGTCTCGATGAGCCGGGCCACGGCGTGGACGGCGGTCGGGGCGCCCAGGACGTCCCACACGAACGAGATCGGGTAGATCCCGAGGTCGAGCAGTGCACCGCCGCCGAGTTCGAGAGCGTTCAGGCGGTGGGTGGGGTCGTCCGGCAGGAGCTGGGTGTGGTCGGCGGTGACGGCGCGGATCTCTCCGAGCGTTCCGTCGGCGACGATCTCGCGGATGCGCACCATGTGCGGCAGATACCGGGTCCACATGGCCTCCATCGCCAGCAGCCCGCGTTCGGCGGCGAGGCGCTGCAGGTCTTCGGCCTCGCCCCGGTTGAGGGTGAAGGCCTTCTCGACCAGCACGTGCTTGCCGGCCTCGAGCGCGAGGCGGGCGTTCTCGTGGTGCAGCGGGTGCGGCGTGGAGACGTAGATGATGTCGACGTCCGGGTCGGCGACGAGGGCCTCGTACGTGGGGTGCGCGCGGGGGATGTCGAAGCGGGCCGCGAACGCGTCGGCCGACTCCTGCGAGCGCGAGCCGACAGCGACGAGGTCGAGCCCTGCCGTGCGCAGATCGGATGCGAACGCGCCGGCGATGCCGCCGGTCGCGAGGATTCCCCAACGAAGACCAGTCATGGTCTCAGCGTAGAGGGTCGCACCGACAGCTGGATCGCCGCGAGGATGTGTCGGCGTATTGCGCTGCGTGTCTCCGAGCTTCCCCGGCGATTGGCGGCCGCCCACGGCGCTCGTACTTTCGGGGGCATGACCGAACCCCTCATCATCGGCGCCATGGTGCGCACCCTCGGCGCCTATCCGTCGGGTTGGCGTCAGCCGGGAGCGCACCGGAACCCCTCGTCGGATGCCGACATCCTCCGTCACATCGCGCGCGAGGGCGAGGACGCCGGGCTCGACTACCTGTTCTTCGGCGACTGGCTGGCCACCGGGCCCGACCTCGAGTTCCGCGACCCGTATCTGCTGGCGCGCATAGACCCGGTGAGTGCGGTGCTGTTCCTCGCCGGCGTCACGTCGCGCATCGGCCTCATCGCCACCGTGAACACGACCTACGCCGACCCCTACGCGACCGCTCGCTCGCTCGCCTCCCTCGACGTGCTGACCCGTGGACGCGCCGGCATCAACCTCGTCACCGGCGCCGAGCCTCGCGCCGCGGGCAACCACGGCCGAGACGCGCACGCCGACAACGAGACCCGATACGACCGCGCCGAGGAGTTCGTCGCGGCGCTGCGACGCCTGTGGGACTCGTGGAGTGACGACGCCTGGATCGCGGATGCCGAGCGCGGCGTGCTGATCGACCCGGACGGCCTCCGTGGCGCCGACCTGGACGGGGAGCATCTGCGGGTCTCCGGTCCGCTGAACGTGGCCAGGCCGCCGCAGGGGCAGATCCCGATCGTGCACGCGGGGACGTCTGCTCGGTCGCGCGTGCTCGCGGCCACCGAGGCAGACCTGGCACTGATCGCGGCCCCGAACCTCGCGGATGCGATCGCCACCCGGCGTGACCTGCGCGACATCGCAGCCGCCGCCGGGCGCTCGCCCGAGGCGCTCGCGGTGATCGCTCCCGTGCTTCCCGTCGTCGCCGACTCGGATGCCGAGGCGCACCGCATCGTCGAACGGCTGCTCGCCCTCGTGCCCCTCGCCGAAGGGCATCAGCCGTCGCGCGCGGCCTTCCCGACGAACCGATCGGTCGCGGCACTGGCCGACGCGCTCGGGGTGGCACCGGACGACCGGCTGCGCGCGGCCGGTTTCGACGACGAGGTATCAGCGGATGATGCGCGGCGACTGGGCGACGCCGGCGCCGCGCTGATCGACCGGCTCGCCCGCATCGCGGGACTGCACGTCGAGGGGCAGGGCAGCTCGCACGCGCTCACCTGGCGCCATCTGGTGGCGGTGCACGCCGTGCCCGCAGCCTTCGTGGTCGGCGATGCCTCCACGATCGCCTATCACTTCGAGACCTGGCGCGACGAGGGTGCGGCGGACGGCTTCAACGTGCTGTCGGCCTTCCAGCCCGCGCAGTTCGAGGCGTTCACGCGCCTTGCGGGGCCAGAGCTGCGTCGCCGTGGCCTGCTCAGGCGCGCGGACGAGGGCAGCACCGGCACCTTGCGCGACCGTCTCGGTGTCGGCCGACGAGACGCAGCCTCGTCCGCGCTCGCCACCCGGTGACCCCCTGGATCATTACGCCGGATTGCGCCCGGTGACCTGTCATGACGCCTCATGACAGGTCACGTCCGCGCGTGACGACTCCATTCGCGGCGGGGCTCGGGGAGTCCCTAGCGTGACCATCACCCGCACACCACGAACCACAGCATCCCTTCCCAGGAGGACCGCATGACCCGCCGTCTCATCCGCGCAGCAGCAGTCGCGCTTCCGCTCGTCCTCGCCGCGAGCCTCGCGGCGTGCGCCTCGTCTCCGGCTCCCTCCGGCAAGTCGGACGCCGGCGGCGACCCCATCACCGGGGGCACGCTCACGTACCTCGAGCACCAGACGTTCACGAACCTGTATCCGCCGCAGGCGGGGTTCTATCCGAATGGCGGCGTGGTCAACAACATCACCGCCCGCCTCACCTGGCAGAACCCGGACTCGCTCGAGATCGAGCCGTGGATCGCGTCGGACTGGACGGTGAACGCCGACGCCACCGAGTACACGTTCAACCTGAAGCCGGATGTGACGTTCTCGGACGGCACCCCGGTGGATGCCGCAGCCGTGGCGAAGAACTTCGACACCTACGGCCTGGGCGATCCGGAGCGCGGACTCACCGTCTCGGAGGCGATCAACAACTACGCATCGAGCGAGGTCGTCGACGACGACACCGTCACGTTCCGCTTCTCGGCCCCGGCCCCGGGGTTCCTGCAGGCGACCTCCACCATCAACTCCGGACTCCTCTCCTCCGACACGCTCGACGGCACGATCGAGGACTTCGGTGCGGGCAACGCCGAGGCCATCGTCGGCGCAGGGCCCTTCACGGTCACCGACGAGAAGCTGGGCACCGAGTTCACTCTGACCGCTCGCGAGGACTACGCGTGGGCACCCGAGAGCGCCGAAAACCAGGGGCGGCCCTACGTCGACGCCGTGCATGTCCTCGTGACGCCCGAGGACTCGGTGCGCATCGGCTCGCTGCTCGCCGGTCAGGCGGACTACGTGCGCTACGTGCAGGCCTTCGACGAGGATCGCGTCGAGAGCGCGGGCTTCACGCTCTACGCGCCGCAGACCCGCGGAGTGAACAACTCCATCGCGCTGCGCCCCGAGAACCCGCTTCTGGCCGACATCAAGGTGCGTCAGGCCCTCGTCGCCGCCGTCGACGCTCAGGAGGTCGTCGACACCCTGTTCACCGAGAACTACCCGGTCGCGACGTCGGTGCTGTCGCAGGAGGCGCTCGGCTACAAGGATGAGTCCGAGCACTACGCCTACGACCCGGAGAAGGCCGAGGAGCTGCTCGACGAGGCCGGATGGACGGAGGGATCCGACGGCATCCGCGAGAAGGACGGAGAGCGTCTGTCGATCACCGTCTACGAGGCCGCTCCGCAGCCGCTCTCGAAGCAGACGCTCGAACTCGTCGCCCAGCAGCTCGCGAAGGTCGGTGTGGAGCTCACGGTGAAGCCGGCGGATGCGGGTTCGTATGCCGAGGACACGCGTGACGCGCTGAAGACGGGGTTCTACCACTCGATGGTCGGACGCGCGGACTTCGACGTGATCAAGAGCCAGTACCACACGAAGAACCGCGACGTGCTGATCTCGAACGACGCCGAGCTCGACGCTCTGCTGGAGGCGGTCGCCTCGGAGCCGGACACCGGGAAGCGCGCCGAGGCCTCGCAGGCCGTGCAGGACTACATCGCCGAGCAGGCATACGTCATCCCGCTGTTCGAGGAGCCGCAGGTCTACGGCACCGCGACCTATGTGCACGGCGTGGACTTCGAGTCGGTCGGTCGCCCCACCTTCTCGGGCGTCTGGCTCTCCGAGCACTGAGCCCGAGCGACACGGTGCATCGATGAACTTCGTCCTCCGACGGGCCGGGCAGGCCGCGATCGTCCTGATCGCGGCCTTCACGGCCACCTTCTTCCTGCTGCAGCTGCTGCCGGGCGACGCGATCCTGATCAAGTTCTCCGACCCCAGCCTCGGGCTGTCGCCGGAGCAGCTCGACGGGATCCGCGCCACGTACGGCACCGACCTGCCGTGGTGGCAGCAGTACCTGCATGCGGGGCTCGGGTTCCTCGGCGGCGACTTCGGCTTCTCGACGCAGTTCGGCACCCCGGTGCTGACGATGCTCGCCGAGGCGCTGCCGTCGACCCTGCTGCTCGCGTCGCTCGGACTCGTGGTGGCGCTGCTGATCGCGGTGCTCGTCGCAGGACTCTCCTCGCTCGCACCGTTCGCCTGGCTGCGCGACGGCATCCGCCAGGTGCCGGGTCTGTTCGTCGCCGTGCCGGTCTTCTGGCTCGGCATCCTGCTCATCCAGGTCTTCTCGTTCGGCCTCGGCTGGGTGCCGGTCGTCGGCGCCGATCCGGTCGCGGGGCTGATCCTGCCCGTGCTCACGCTCGCCGTGCCGATCTCGGCGCCACTCGCACAGGTGCTGGTGCGAGCGATCGACCAGGTGCAGGCGCAGCCCTTCATCACCGTGGTGCGCGCCAAGGGCGCACCGCCATCGTGGGTCCTCACCCGCTCGGTGGCGCGCAACGCGGCGCTGCCGACGCTCACGATCGCCGGCGTGCTCTTCGGCGAACTGGTCGGGGGAGCGGTCGTCACCGAGACCGTGTTCGGCCGCACCGGCATCGGCAGGCTCACCGAGCAGGCGGTGTCCAACCAGGACATCCCCGTGCTGCAGGGCGTCGTGCTGCTGTCGGCGCTCGGCTTCGTTCTCATCAGCTTCGCCGTCGACCTCGTCACCCCGCTGATCGATCCCCGCCAGCGCGCCCTCTCGAAGACAGGAGTCTCGGCATGACCGTCGCAGCCATCGCCGCATCCGCCGACCCCGCCGTCGAGCCTCCGCAGCAGGATGCCACGGCATCCGTCCCGAGCAGCCGACCTCGGCGACTCGGGGCACGACAGTGGGATCTGTACCTCGCTGTCGCCGTGATCGCTCTCGCAGTGCTCTGGGCGGTGATCCCCGGGGCGTTCGCCCCGGGTGACCCGCTCACCGGCACCCCTGCAGACAAGCTGCTGCCGCCGAGCGCGGCGCACTGGTTCGGCACCGACACCCTGGGGCGCGACCTGTTCGGGCGCGTCGTGCACGGCGCCGTGCACTCGCTCTCCGGCGCCCTCATCGCCGTCACGCTCGGCCTCGCGCTGGGCACCATCCTCGGCGCGATCGCCGGAGCCGTCGGCGGCGTCGTCGACGACATCCTGATGCGCGTGGTCGACGTGCTGCTGGCGATCCCCGGCCTGCTGCTGTCGCTCTCGGTGATCATCCTGCTCGGATTCGGCACGGTGAACGCGGCCATCGCCGTCGGTCTCGGCAGCGTCGCGGCGTTCGCCCGTCTGATGCGGTCGGAGGTCGCGCGGGTGCGTCGCAGCGAGTACGTCGAGGCGGCGTACGGCAGCGGTGGCACGTTCTTCACGGTGCTCCGCCGGCATGTGCTGCCGAACTCGCTCACCCCGATCGTGGCGCTCGCCGCATTGCAGTTCGGCACCGCGATCCTGGCGATCTCGACACTCGGCTTCCTCGGCTACGGGGCTCCGCCGCCCACCCCCGAATGGGGTCTGCTCATCGCCGAGGGTCGCAACTACACCGCCACCGCCTGGTGGCTGACCGCGCTGCCCGGTCTTGTCGTGGTCGCGGTCGTGCTCAGTGCCAACCGCATCTCGCACCGCATCGGAAGGAGATCACGATGACCGTTCTCGCCGTCGACGACCTCAGGGTCTCGTACGCCACCAGGGAGGGTCGGCGCGAGGTCGTGCACGGCGTCTCGTTCGAGATCGCCGAGGGGGAGGCGCTCGCGCTGGTGGGCGAGTCGGGGTCGGGCAAGTCCACCACCGCGCATGCCCTGCTCTGCCTGCTGCCGGCCGGCGGCAGGGTCGAGGGTGGTGCGGTGCGCCTCGGCGATCTCGACATCTCGGGCTGGTCGGATCGCGCGCTGCGCGGCATCCGCGGTCCTGAGATCGGTCTCGTCCCGCAGGACCCGGTGACCTCGCTCGATCCCGTGCGCACGATCGGCGCACAGGTCGAGGAGGTGCTGCGGCTGCACGGCCACCGCGACCGTCGGTCGCGCCGGGCGCGGGCGATCGAGCTGCTCGAGCGGGTCGGCATCGACGACCCTGACCTGCGCGTGCGCCAGTACCCGCACGAGCTCTCCGGGGGCATGCGCCAGCGCGTGCTCATCGCATCCGCGATCGCCCTGCGCCCCCGCCTGCTGATCGCCGACGAGCCGACCAGCGCACTGGATGCCACCGTGCAGCGCAAGGTGCTCGATCTGCTCGACGAGCTGCGCCGCGAGGAGGGCACGAGCATCCTGCTCGTCACCCACGATCTCGGAGTCGCCGCCGACCGCGCGCAGCGACTGGTGGTGCTCAAGGACGGGCGCATCGTCGAGCAGGGCGCGAGCGCGCAGGTGCTCGCAGCACCCTCCGACGGGTACACGAAGCAGCTGCTCGCCGACGCTCCGGCATTCACCACCGGTTTCCGTCGGCCGGAGGCACCGCCATTCCTGAGGGATGCTGCGGCGGTGGCCGCGGAGAACCCGTTCGCGATCACCGCGACCGGACTCGTGAAGGAGTTCGCGGTCGCCGGGCGTGAGCGCTTCCGCGCGGTCGACGACGTGTCGTTCCGGGTGCGCAGGGGAACGACGCACGCCCTGGTCGGGGAGTCGGGTTCGGGCAAGACCACGACCGCGCGACTGGTCACGCGGTTCCATCAGCCGGATGCCGGTGCGATCGAGATCGACGGAGAGGATGTGACCGGGCTGTCGGGGCAGCGCCTGCGCGCCCTGCGTCGCCGCATCCAGCTCGTCTATCAGAACCCGTTCGCGTCGTTGGACCCGCGGCAGCAGATCGTCGACATCGTCGCCGAGCCGCTGCAGAACTTCGGCGTCGGCTCGCGCGCCGAACGCAGGGAGCGCTCGCTGGCGCTGCTCGACAGGGTGTCGCTGCCGAGCGACGTCGCCCGACGCACGCCGGGCGAGCTCTCGGGCGGTCAGCGGCAGCGGGTGGCGATCGCGAGGGCGCTCGCCATCGACCCCGAGATCGTCGTGCTCGACGAGGCGGTCTCGGCCCTCGACGTGACGGTGCAGGCGCGCATCCTCGAACTGCTCACCTCGCTGCAGTCGGAACTCGGCCTGACCTACCTGTTCATCTCGCACGATCTCGCCGTCGTGCGCCGGATCAGCCACACGGTCTCGGTCATGCGCCGCGGGCGCATCGTCGAGGAGGGCAACACCGAGGACCTCTTCCACGACCCTCAGCACGAGTACACCAGGGAACTGCTCGCAGCCGTCCCCGGACGAACGGAGCAGCCCGCATGACCGGACCCACGATCGCCTTCTTCACACGTCTGCTCGATGACGCGTCTCCTGCCGAGCGATACGCGCTCGCCACCGAGCAGATCCAGCACGCCGAGCGTCACGGCGTCGGACGTGCCTGGGTGGCGCAGCATCACTTCCGTGCGGCGGAGGGCGGGCTCCCTTCACCGCTCGTGTTCCTGGCGAACGTCGCCGCGCAGACGTCGCGCATCCGCCTGGGCACCGGCGTCGTCACGCTTCCGCTCGAAGATGCGGTGCGCGTCGCCGAGGATGCCGTCGTCGCCGATCTGCTCTCGGGCGGCCGCATCGATCTGGGGCTGGGAAGCGGAGGGACGCCGGCGTCGTTCATCCCGTTCGGCGAGGACGTGCGCGACAAGGCGCCGACCTACGACCGCAAGCTCCGACTTCTCCTCGACGCGCTCTCGGGGCGAGACATCGGCGCGGACAACACTCTCTATCCGGATGCCGGCAGCCTCGCCGACCGCATCTGGCAGGCCACGTTCTCGTCGCCAGGCGGTCACCGCGCCGGCACCCACGGACACGGCCTGCTGCTGTCGCGTACCCAGCCGCGGTCGACGGACGCGCTGAACGCCCCGCTCTCGGCGCTGCAGGATCCGATCATCGACGCGTATCTCGAAGCTCTGCCCGACGGCACCGCTCCGCGCATCACCGCCTCGCGCACTGTGTTCGTGGCAGACGACCGCGCCGAGGCCCTGCGCTTCGCGGAGGTCGGCCTGCGCCGTGCCGCCGACGGCTTCCGTCGTCAGGGGCAGACGATCCCCGGCGACGACCTCGACGAGCTGATCCTCGCGCTCGACACCCACCTCGGCACCCCCGAGCAGGTCGCCGAGTCGCTCGCCTCCGACTCGACCCTCGCGAGAGCCACCGAGGTGGCATTCCAGGTCCACTCGGTCGACGCGCCGCACGAGCACGTGCTGCGCTCGATCGAGCTGTTCGCAGAGCAGGTGGCCCCTGCTCTCGACTACACCCGCACCGACACCATCAAGGAGAAGGCATGACCACTGACATCGTCGATCAGATCGCGGGGGTGACGCCCGAGCTCGATGCGCTGCGGCGCCGTCGCCCCGTCACCAGGGAGCAGCTGCAGGCGAGCTTCGATGCGCTCTTCGCGCCGGTTTCGACGACGGAGGTGTCGCAGGCCGAGCGCGAGCTGATCGCCGCGTTCGCCACGCGCCTCGCCGGAGACGACGACGCCACAGGGAGGTTCTACGCAGACCGGGCGCTGACGGCGGACCCGCAGCGCGCGGCGGTCGTGATCGCCGAGACAACGGATGCCGCGGTCGCCGGGCCGTTCGGCTCCTACACCGAGGCGGGGCTGCAGGCCGAGAACACCGACGGTGAGCGCTACGCCCCGTCGGCCGAGGTCGCAGAAGTGCTGGGCGACCGTCTCGCCGCGGCCCTCGCGCACACGCACCTGCTCGTGTTCCGTCCGCGGGAGTCGTCGGCGGACGACATCCAGCGGCTGGTGGATGCGGGGTGGTCGGCCGACGGCATCGTGACGCTGTCGCAGCTGGTGTCGTTCCTCGCGTTCCAGCAGCGCGTGGTCACAGGACTGACCGCACTTCAGAAGGGAATCGCCGCATGACCGCTCTGCTGCATGACATCGCACCGCACCCCGAGGCGTTCACACGGGCCGAGGTCGGCTGGACTCCTCACCTCCCGCCACTCGCCGAGGAGGAGCTGACCGAGCGCCACTACGACGGACTCGTCGACGCCTCGCGCGCGAAGAACGACTACTTCCGTCTGCTCGCGCGCGACCCCGAGGTGCTCAAGGCGCGCACGCTCGTCGACAAGGACATCTTCTACAACGCCGCTGAAGGGCTGCCTCGCGCCGAGCGCGAGCTCTCGGCGACGGCCGCATCCCGACGCAACGGCTGCGTGTTCTGCGCCTCGGTGCACTCGCGCTTCGCGGCGCACCACAGCAAGCGCGTCGACGACGTCGATCGCCTGCTCGACGAGGGCGTGGATGCCGACCTCGGCGAGCGGTGGAACGCCGTGGTGGCGGCGTCCGTCGCGCTGACCGACACCCCGAATGCGTTCGGCGCCGACGAGATCGCCCGTCTGCGCGCGGCGGGCCTCGACGATCTCGAGATCGCCGACGTCATCCACGGGGCAGCGTTCTTCAACTGGGCGAACCGACTGATGCTCTCGCTCGGCCGCCCGGTCGCTGCCGCCTGAACCAGGCGAGGACTCAGAACCAGCCCGCCGAAGCCACGCGCCGACTGATCACCGCGAACTCGATCTCGCTGGCCACAGCATCCACTGCGGCCGGCGCCTGGTCCTGAGGCTTTACGGAATCAGCACGATCTTGCCCGAGGCGGTGCCGGACTCCATGAGCTCATGGGCCTGCGCCGCCTCGGCGAGCGGCAGCTCGGGTCCGAGCTCGATGACGAAGTCGCCGGCCGCCAGCAGCTCGACGGTCGCGCCCAGCGCCTCGGCCCGCCACGCGAGCTCCTGCTCGGAGAGCGGGGTGGGGGAGCCGCCGGAGAAGGCGCGGATGCCGAACGACGCGGCATCCGGGCCGCGCACGATCGTCGCGATGCGGTCGCGGTCTGCGACGAGCTCGAGCGAGACGTCGATCGCCTCGTCGGTGCCTGCGCAGTCGAGGACGACGGTCACGCCGTCAGGAGCGGCCTCGCGCACTCGTTCGAGCAGCCCGTCCCCGTAGGCGACGGGTGTGGCGCCGAGTTCGCGCAGCTGATCGTGTCGAGCAGGGCTGGCGGTGGCGATCACGGTGGCGCCCCAGGCGACGGCGAACTGCACGGCCGCCTGGCCGACCGAGCCGGAGCCGCCGTGCACGAGCAGCACGTCGCCTTCCGCGAGCCCGAGCGAGCGGAGGGCCTGATAGGCGGTGCCGGCCGGGATGCCGATGCCGGCGCCCTCGGCCGCGGTGACCGCATCGGGCAGCGCCACCATCTTCTCGACCGGCACGGCGAGCAGGCTCGCGTAGGTGCCGAGGGTGTCGCGGATGGCCACGCGGTCGCCCACGGCGAAGCCGTCGACGTCGTCGCCGAGCGACTCGATCACCCCGGCGCCGTCGAAGCCGACGGCGCGGGGCTCGGTGATCGGCGGCGATGGCCGCTTCGCGCTGCGCAGCTTGGCGTCGATCGGGTTGGCCCCTGCCGCTTCGATGCGCACCACGGCCTCGCCGTCGAGCGCGATCGGATCGGGGACCTCGATCAGGTGCAGCACATCAGGGGAACCGAACTCTGTGTAGACGATCGCGCGAGCCATGCCCTCAGGCTACCCCCGGGATGCCAGCACCTTCATGATGCGCTGCGGCGAGACGGGCTGGGCGGTGCCGAGCCGCTGCGCGAACACGCTCACGCGATACTCCTCGAGCAGCCAGCGGGTCTCGACGAGCGCAGCGGGGGCTCCGGGCTCGAGCGGGATCGTCCCACCGGCATCCTCGAACACCTTCGCCATGCGCTCGAACTCGCTCATGCGGGTGCGGTCCTTGCCCGGTTCGTTCGCCAGGGTCTTCAGCCGGTCGAGCATCCCGTCGAGGTACCGGGGGAAGTGCGCGAGGCGATCGACGCCCGCGGCAGAGACGAAGCCCGGGTGCAGGAGGCCGGAGAGCTGCGTGCGGATGTCGTTGAGCGGCCCGAGCAGAGCGAGCGAGTTCTGCGACCTGATGCCGCGCTCGACGTCACGCGCCTTCGTGAGGATGCGGGCGACGAGCGAGACGCAGGCGAACAGCTCGTCGACGAGGGATGCCGAGACGGCGTCGCGCACGCGCTCGAACTCGACCTGGGTGCGCACGATCCCGCCGGGAGCCTCGCGGTCGATCAGCTTCTGCACCACGGCGGCACGGCAGTCCTCGATGAGGGCCGCCGCGGACTGATACGGCGACGCGGCGAGTGCGAGCTTCTCCTGGCTGGTGAGGTGCTGCTGCACATACGACGAGGGCGAGGGCACGCCGAGCAGCACCAGTCGCTGCACGCCCGCGCGAGTGGCCGTGATCGCAGCGTCGGCTGTCGATTCCACGCGCACCGAGACGGTCTTGCCCTGATCGACGATCGCCGGATAGCCGCGGACGACACCGCCGGCGACGCGGGTGTCGAGCACCTCGGGGAGCTCGCCGAACGTCCAGGCGGTGAGGCCTTCCTGCTCGATGGAAGCGGCGGCCGCCGCTGCCGGCTGCGGACCCTTAGAGGGCCCCGGTCGGCGGGGCGGGGCTGCGATCGACCGGGCAACGCTGCTGCGGGCCCGATCGGCGAGCTCCGCCTGCAGGGTGCTGAGGTCGCGGTTCGATCCTGCGACGCGTCCGCGCTCGTCGACGGCACGGAAGTTCATGCGCAGGTGCGCCGGCACCCGGTCGTCCTCGAAGTCCGCCGCGGACACGAGCTGATTCGCGAGGGGCTGGATGAGGCGTGCGAGCGCCTCTTTCAGCGTGCGGTTCGGGAGGCCGCCGTGCGACTCCGGCCCGTCTCCGGCGAGCTCGACCCCGAACTTGTCGGCCCAGTCGGCCGCGGGCACCACATGGCGGCGGATCGCCTTCGGCAGCGCGCGGAGCAGTCCGGTGACGAGTTCCGCTCGCAGGCCGGGTACCTGCCAGTCGAACCCGCGATCCTCGATCTGCGCGAGAAGGGGGAGCGGGATCACGACGCTGACGCCGTCGTCCGCGGCTCCCGGTTCGAAGCGGTAGGCGAGTCCGAGCACCTGATCGCCCTGGGTCCATCGGGTGGGGAACTCGCTCTGATCCGCTCTGCTCTCGTCGTCGAGCAGGTCCGCCTCGCGCATCACGAGCAGCTTCGGTGTGGCGGCCAGGGTCTCGCGCCACCACTTCTCGAACGAGCGCACGTCGAAGACGTCGGCCGGGATGCGCTCGTCGTAGAAGCGGAAGACCGCCTCGTCGCCGGCGAGGATGTCGCGGCGGCGTTCGCGCTCCTCGAGCTTCTCGAGGCGCTTGCGCAGCTCGGCGTTGCTGCGCCAGAACGCGCTGACCCGCTTGTCGATGCGGGTCGGGTCCCACTCGCCCTCGACGAGCGCATGCCGCACGAACATCTCGCGCGAGGCTGCGCGGTCGATGCGGGCGAACTGCACGCGACGGCGGGGGATGATCTCGACCCCGAACAGCGTCACCTTCTCGTAGGCGACAGCGGCCCCCGCATCCTTCGACCAGTGTGGCTCGGTGATCTGGCGCTTCGCAAGGTCGCCCGCGAGCGCCTCGGCCCAGGCGGGATCGATCGCGGCGACCGTGCGGGCGTAGGTGCGTGAGGTCTCGACGATCTCGGCGGCCATGACCGCCTGCGGGGCCTTCTTGCGCAGCGCGGAGCCGGGGAAGATCGAGAAGCGGATGCCGCGGGCGCCGCGGTACTCCGCCATCCTCTTCTTCTTGGGATCGATGCCCTTGCCGGTGTTGCGCTCGTCGAGGATGCCGATCTGCGACAGCAGACCCGCGAGCAGGGCGCGGTGGATCGCCTCCGGATCCGCGCTGCCCGAGCGCCCTGAGTCCTTGTCCTTGACCAGCGACCGCAACTGGCGATGCACGTCGAACCACTCGCGTACGCGGACGTAGTTGAGGTGCTCCGACCGGCAGAGTCGACGGAAGGCGCTCGAGCCGAGTTCGCGCTGCTGCTCTCTGAGGTGGTTCCAGAGGTTCAGGATCGAGAGGAAGTCGCTCGTCGGGTCGGCGAATCGCGCGTGCATCCGGTCGGCCTCGTCGCGCACGCTCTGGGGAGCCTCCTGCGACGGACGCTCGCGCACGTCCTGGATCGACATGCCGGCGACGATCGCGAGAACGTCGCGCGTGACATCCGCCCCGCCGGGCCGGCCGGCCTCGATGAGCATGCGGGCGAAGCGGGGGTCGATCGGGATGCGCGAGATGTCCCGGCCGATGCGGGTGAGGCGAGGGGTGTCGCCGCTCCCGGTCACGGCGCCGAGTTCGGTGAGCAGATCGACGGCGGCCTTCACGCCGCGGGAGTCCGGCGGAGTGAGGAACGGGAATGCCGTGATGTCGCCGAACCCGAGCGACAGCATCTGCAGGATGACCGAGGCGAGCGACGTGCGCAGGATCTCGGGCTCCGTGAACTCCGCCCGACTCTCGAAGTCCTCCTCGCTGTAGAGGCGGATCGCGATGCCGTCGCTCGTGCGCCCGGCACGGCCGGAGCGCTGGTTCGCGGATGCCTGCGAGATCGCCTCGATCGGCAGCCGCTGCACCTTCGACCGGTTGCTGTAGCGCGAGATGCGCGCGGTGCCGGTGTCGATCACATAGCGGATGCCGGGAACCGTGAGGCTGGTCTCGGCGACGTTCGTGGCGAGCACGACGCGGCGCCGCACCCCGGCGACGCGGCTCTTCTCGAACACCCGGTGCTGCTCGGCGGCCGACAACCGGCCGTACAGCGGCAGCACCTCGGTGGGGGAGCGATCCTTCGAATAGGCGCCGCGCACGGCATCCGCCGCGTCCCTGATCTCGGCCTCGCCCGGCAGGAACACGAGCACGTCGCCCGGTTCCTCGCGGTCGAGCTCGCGCAGCGCGGCGACGATCGCGGTGACCTCGTCGGCCTCCTCGGCGTTCTCCGTCTCGTCCGTCTGGGCCCGATAGCGGATCTCGACGGGGAAGGTGCGTCCCGACACCTCGATGACCGGCGCAGGCACGCCGTCGGGCGAGGCGAAGTGCCGGGCGAAGCTCTCGGGGTCGATCGTCGCCGAGGTGATGATCACCTTGAGATCGGGGCGCTCGGGGAGGATTCGCACGAGGTAGCCGAGCAGGAAGTCGACGTTGAGCGAGCGCTCGTGCGCCTCGTCGATGATGATCGTGTCGTAGCGACGCAGCAGCCTGTCGCGGTGGATCTCGTTGAGCAGGATGCCGTCGGTCATCAGCGCGATGCGCGTCTCGTCCGACACCTTGTCGGTGAAGCGCACCTTGTAACCGACGAGGGTGCCGAGCTCGACCTGCAGCTCCTCAGCGACGCGTTCGGCGATCGTGCGGGCGGCCAGTCGACGGGGCTGCGTGTGCGCGATGCGCTCGCGCCCGAGGTCGAGGCAGATCTTCGGAAGCTGAGTCGTCTTGCCCGACCCGGTGGCTCCGGCGACGATGACCACCTGGTTGTCGCGGATGGCGTCGGCGATCTCGTCCCGCGCAGCGCTGACGGGCAGCTCGGGAGGATAGAAGATCACGGGGGAAGGCATAGAACTCCCATCGTACGATTCATCCGTGAGCACTGTGTCGAAGCCCCTTCCTGCAACGCGGTGGTTTCGTGAGTTCGGGCGGCCCCCGCGCATCCTCGGCCTCGACGTCGCCCGAGGCCTCGCGATCCTCGGCATGGCCGGCGCGCACATCGGCGAGACCGAGGCGTTCGATCCGTTCGACCTGTCGACGTGGACCGACCTGGTGCACGGGCGCTCGTCGATCCTGTTCGCGGTGCTCGCCGGAATCTCGATCGCCTTGATGACCGGGCGCAGCGCTCTTCCGGACCCCGAGCGGATGCCGAGCATCCGCCTGCAGCTCGTCGGTCGCGGAGCGGTGATCTTCCTGATCGGTCTGGCGCTCGAGATGCTGAACACGCCGATCGCGGTGATCCTCGCCCTCTACGGCCTTCTCTACGTGGCCGTCATCCCGTTCCTCCGGTGGCAGCCCTGGAAGCTGCTGATCGCCGCCGGCATCCTGGCGCTCGCGGCGCCGGCCGTGCTCGCGCTGCTGGCCGCCCTCACGCTGTACCCCGCCGGAGCGGGCATCAGCCTCGTGCTCTACGGCTCGTATCCGATCACGGCGTGGCTCGCGTTCGTCTTCGCAGGCATGGCTCTCGGGCGCCTGCACGTCGAGAAGCTCGAGACCGCGGCGATCACGTTCGGCGTCGGCGTGGGGCTCATGCTCGTCGGCTACGGGCTCGGCCTCGTCGGAGGTGTCAGCGGCATCAGATCCTCCTCGTGGATGACAGGCGGAGAGGGCGCCGCAGGATGGAGCACCTACCCCGATGCGCTGGCCGCGGCGGACCCGGCTGGGGCCGTCGTCCGGGCGATCTTCGCCGTGGATCCGCACTCCGGCGGAACGGCCGAGATCCTGGGGTCCGGCGGGTTCGCCCTGTCGGTCATCGCGCTGTGCGTGCTGCTCAGCGGACCGCTGCGCGCGGTGCTGCTTCCGCTGGGGGCGTTGGGATCGATGCCGCTGTCGGCTTACAGCGTGCACGTCGCGTCGGTCGCGCTGATCGCAGGACCCGGCGGCTTCTTCTCGAGCAACGCGTTCTGGGCCGCCACAGCGATCGTGCTCCTTCTCGCCACGACGCTGTGGTCGATCCTGTTCGGACGAGGGCCGCTCGAACGACTCGTCGGCTGGGCTGC
The DNA here is from genome assembly GCF_000834175.1 of Microbacterium sp. MEJ108Y. Taxonomy (NCBI): domain Bacteria; kingdom Bacillati; phylum Actinomycetota; class Actinomycetes; order Micrococcales; family Microbacteriaceae; genus Microbacterium; species Microbacterium sp. MEJ108Y. The sequence goes on from NZ_JXQX01000006.1 coordinate 37,002, forward strand.
GACGAGGATGGCCGCGGTTCCCCCTGGGCCACCTGTCATCACAGGTCGTAGGGTGGGACCATGACGATTCCTGCACTCGAACTGAACGACGGCCATTCCATCCCGCAGCTCGGCTACGGGGTGTTCAAGGTTCCGGCCGACGAGACCGAGCGCGCCGTGAGCGAGGCGCTCGAGATCGGCTACCGCCACATCGACACGGCCGCCATCTACGGCAACGAAGAGGGCGTCGGCGCGGCCATCGCCGCATCCGGCATCGCCCGCGACGAGCTGTTCATCACCACCAAGCTCTGGAACGACCGGCACCACGGCGAGGAGCCGCGTGCGGCGATCGGCGAGAGCCTCGAGAAGCTCGGCCTGGATGCGGTCGACCTCTACCTCGTGCATTGGCCGACCCCGGCCAAGGACGACTACGTGCACGCGTTCGCCAAGCTCATCGAGCTGCGCGACGCCGGCCTCACGCGCAGCATCGGCGTCTCGAACTTCCTGGTGCCGCACCTCGAGCGCGTCGTGGCCGAGACCGGCGTCACCCCGGCGGTCAACCAGATCGAACTGCACCCCGCCTACCAGCAGCGCGACGTCGTGGACTGGGCGACCGAGCACGGCATCCGCATCGAATCGTGGGGGCCGCTCGGCCAGGGCAAGTACGACCTGTTCGGCACGCCGGCGATCGCCGAGGCTGCAGCGGCGCACGGCGTCACCCCCGCCCAGGCCGTTCTGCGCTGGCACCTGCAGAAGGGCTTCATCGTCTTCCCGAAGTCGGTGCGGGCAGAGCGTCTGCGCGAGAACCTCGACGTCTTCGGCTTCGAGCTGACCGACGCCGAGATCGCGAAGATCGACGCGCTCGACCCGCTCGACGGCTCGGGCCGTGTCGGCTCGCACCCCGACGACGTCAACTGAGGCGTCCCGTTTCGACAGATGACGCCCCGTGTCGCTTCGCGCGACACGGGGCGTCGTCGTGAGTAGCGTCAACGGCATGACTGCTCCCTACCGCGTCGTCGCCGTCTCCGGTTCTCTGCACGAGCCCAGCAAGACCACGGCCCTCATCCGTGCGATCGCGGGGGCGATCGCCGAGCGCGCCGAGGTCGAGATCGAGGTCATCGAGCTCACCGACATCGGTCCGTCGCTCGCGGGGGCGCTTCGTCGCGACCAGCTGCCGGCGAGCGTCGAGGAGAAGCTCGTGGCCATCGAGGCGTCAGACCTGCTGATCGTGGGCAGCCCCGTCTACCGCGCGTCCTTCACCGGCCTGTTCAAGCATCTGTTCGACTTCGTCGGCCAGTACGAGCTCGTCGGCAAGCCGGTGCTGCTCGCGGCGACCGGAGGAGGAGAGCGCCACGCGCTGATCATCGAGCACCAGCTGCGGCCGCTGTTCGCCTTCTTCCAGGCGCTGACGCTGCCGCTCGGCGTCTACGCCAGCGACACCGACTTCGACGGCTATGTGATCGCATCCGACGTGCTCCGCGCACGGATCGAGCTCGCCGCAGACCGCGCGCTGCCTCTCGTCGGCTACGCCGCTTCCCGGCCCGTGGAGCTGCTCGTCTCCTGACCGTCTCGTCGAGGCCCGACCGGCGTAGCGTGGGCGTATGACGAACCGGCTCGCCGACACGCTCAGCCCCTACCTCCGTGCGCACGCGGACAACCCCGTCGAGTGGTATCCCTGGGGGCCGGAGGCCTTCGCCGAAGCGCAGCGGCGCGACGTGCCGCTGCTGATCTCCATCGGCTATTCGACATGCCATTGGTGCCACGTGATGGCGAGGGAGTCGTTCGCCGACCCGCACACGGCCGCCCTGATCAACCGCGACTTCGTGGCGATCAAGGTCGACCGCGAGGAGCACCCCGACGTCGACGGTGCCTACATGGCCGCAGCGTCGGCGTTCACGCAGAACCTGGGGTGGCCGCTGACGGTGTTCACGACTCCGCGGGGCCGCACGTTCTATGCAGGCACCTACTGGCCGCCCGAGGCGCGACAGCCGCTGCCCGCGTTCCGCGATGTCCTCGCGGCCGTGAACGAGGCCTGGACCCTGCGCCGGGTGCAGGCCGAGGAGTCGGCGGATGCCGTGACCGATGCGCTCGCCAGAGCGGGGGCCGCCGTGCCCTCGGATCTGCCTGACGCCGCGGCGCTCGCCGGGGCGGCCGAGGCCATCGCTGCACGCGAGGATCGGCAGTTCGGCGGGTTCGGCGGCGCCCCGAAGTTCCCCGTCGCGACGACCCTGGGCCTGCTGCAGACGCCGCTGGTGCGGCGGGAGGCTCCGGATGCCGCGGCCGCGGCCGATCGGGCGCTCGCCGCGATGTCGGCATCCGATCTGCGCGATGCCGACGGCGGTTTCTTCCGCTACGCGACGCAGCGCGACTGGACCGTGCCGCATTACGAGCGGATGCTGACCGACAACGCCCAGCTGCTGCTCGTGGCACTGGATGCGGGGGACGAGTCGACCGCGCGCGGTATCGCGGACTTCCTCGTGGGCACTCTGCGCCGCGAGGGCGGCGGTTTCGGTGCCGCTCAGGATTCGGAGTCGTTGATCGACGGTCAGCGCAGCGAGGGCGGGTACTACCTGCGACCGGTGACCGAACGGGCGGGACTCGAGCCCCCGGCTGTCGACGGCAAGGTCATCACGGGCTGGAACGGGCTCGCCATCGGGGCGCTGGCGCGCGCCGGGTCGAGGCTCGGCGAGCCCACCTGGGTCGCCGAGGCGGAGGATGCCGCGGCATACGTGCTGCGGGTGAACCGCGACACGGCGGGCGCTCTGGTGCGCGCGTCTCTCGACGGCGTCGCGTCGCAGGCCGTCGCGACCTCCGCTGATGTCGCGCTGCTCGCCGACGGGCTGTTCTCGCTCGCCGCCGCGACCGGCGATCCTCGGTGGGCCGTCGAGGCTCGCGACCTGCTCGATGCGGTCCTCTCCGGCATCCAGGGCGATCCGCTGCTCGCTGAGCACGGCATCGCGGCCGCGCCCGATCAGACCGACGGAGACCTGCCTTCGGATGCGGCCGCGGTCGCCGCCGCATCGCTCACGGCCTGGCGGCTCGGTGCAGGGGACCGCTATCGCGGAGCCGCGGCAGCGCGAGTGCGCGAGCACGCCGGCTCGGCGATCGGTCAGCCGTTCGCGCACGGCAGTCTGCTGTGGGTCGCCGCGGGGCTCGTCGATGCCCCCAGGCAGGTCGTCGTCGTCACCGAGGCGCCGCAGGGTGCCCTCGCGTCCGCCGCTCGTCGGGCAGACGCCGATGTCGTCGCGATCGTCACCCCGGAGCAGGCGGGGGCATTCGCGGACGCCGGCTTCGAGCTGTTCGAGGGCAAGGGGAGTGCCGGCGAGCAGGCGTTCGACTGCCGATCGTTCGTGTGCCGGCTCCCCGTGAGCGATCCCGCAGAGCTTCCTCTCGCGCGGTGAGGACTCAGCGAGCGTTGCGCGGGTGTTCCCGCGCGGTGCGCTCGCCCCGCGCTTGACTGTGCAGTCTGCTCGCCGGTTCCGCGATTCCACCCCGCCAGTTGCGCGCGTTGCGCACCGGATGCTGCACCGATTGCCCACCTCTCATCATCCGGTCTAGTGTTGCGCGACAGCAGGCGCCGCCCGGACGCCACCGCATCTCAGCAAGGACGCTCAGACGATGACTCTTCCCACCCGTGCCGGACTCGACGCCGTGCCTGCCTACCGCCAGGGGCGTTCCGCCCCGGCCGGTGCCTCGAAGCTCTCCTCCAACGAGTCTCCGCACCCGCCGCTCCCGTCCGTCGTCGAGGCGGTGCAGCAGCGCCTCGCGACCATCCATCGCTATCCCGACATGAGCGCCGCCGCTCTGCGCGAGCGCCTGGCGGAGCGCTACGGCGTCGAGCCGGCGGCCGTCACCGTGGGTGCCGGGTCCGTCGAGATCGCCTCTCAGCTCATCCACGCGGTGGCCGGTGAGGGAGACGAGGTCATGTTTGCGTGGCGGTCGTTCGAGGCCTACCCGTCACTCGTGCGCATCGCCGGAGCGACTCCTGTCGCGGTGCCGCTGAACGCCGAGCATGCCCACGATCTCGATGCCATGCTCGCCGCGATCACCCCGCGCACGAGGCTGATCTTCGTGTGCAACCCGAACAACCCGACCGGAACGGTCGTCGGAGCGGCAGAGCTGGAGGCATTCGTCGCGGCGGTGCCACGCGACGTGCTCGTCGTGATCGACGAGGCCTACGTGCACTTCGACCGCACGGGGTCGCACGGGGCGGGCGTCGAGCTCTTCCACCGGTATCCGCACGTCGCGGTGCTGCACACCTTCTCGAAGGCGCACGGCCTCGCCGGTCTGCGCATCGGCTACGCACTTTCGCCGCTCGCGGTGGCCGACAGTCAGCGCAAGGTCGCCGTGCCGTTCGGGGTGACCGACCTCGCCCAGGCCGCGGCGCTCGCATCCCTCGATGCGGAGGACGAGCTCGCGGTGCGCATCGACGAGGTCGTCGCGCACCGCGATCGCCTGTGCGCGCTGCTCGTCGATGCCGGCTGGCCCGCCGTCACCTCGCAGGCGAACTTCGTCTGGGTCCCCGCGGGCGACCGCACCGACGAACTCGAGTCCCTGCTGAACGAGGGCGGGGTGATCACGCGGGTCTTCGCCGGTGAGGGGATCCGCATCTCATCGGGTTCAATGGAGGACATAGACCGGGTGCAGTCAGCGCTCCAGGCTGAGACCGCACTGCTGGAGGCACGCGCATGACCGAGGTTCCGACCACGACGACCACGACGAAAGGTCTGCACCCCGGACTGACCCGCCGGCAGATCTCGATGATGGGACTCGGCGGCGCGATCGGCGCCGGGCTGTTCGTCGGTTCGGGCCAGGCGATCAGCATCGCCGGCCCCGCTGTGCTGATCTCGTACCTCGTCGCGGGTGGCATCGTGGTGCTGATCATGGCGATGCTCGCCGAGATGGTCGCCGCCCGGCCGAGCTCCGGTGCCTTCAGCTCGTATGCGCAGAAGGCCATGGGACGCAGCGCCGGCAGCGCCGTCGGCTGGCTCTACTGGATCCAGCTCGTCGTGGTGATCGCGGCGGAGGCGACCGGAGCCGGAGGGATCATCTCGGCGTGGATCCCCGGCATCCCGGCCTGGGCGTGGGTGCTCGTCTTCGTGGTGGCACTGACCGCGGTGAACCTCTTCGGGGTGCGAAACTACGGCACGTTCGAGTTCTGGTTCGCCGCGATCAAGGTCGCCGCGATCATCGTGTTCCTCGTCGTCGGCGTGTGCGCCATCGTCGGCTTCATCCCCGGTGTTCCCGCGACGGGCATCGCCAACCTCGTCGACAACGGCGGCTTCGCACCGAACGGACTGACCGGCATCGCCGCCGCGCTGCTGATCGTGGTCTTCGCGTTCGGCGGCACCGAGGTCGTCGCGATCGCGGCTGCCGAGTCCGACGACCCCGCGCGCAACATCCGTCGGATCGTGCGCGAGGTGCTCGTGCGCATCCTGATCTTCTACGTCGGCTCGATCTTCGTCATCGTGTCGGTGCTGCCGTGGAACGACCCGGCCGTCAAGGACGGACCGTTCTCCGCCGTGCTCGATACCCTGCAGCTGCCCGGCGTCGGGCTCGTGATGGACCTCATCGTGGTGATCGCGCTGCTCTCGGCGATGAACGCGAACATCTACGGCGCATCGCGCATGGCCTACTCGCTCGGGGAGCGCGGTCTGGCTCCGCTCGCTGCGACCCGCACGACGTCGAAGGGCGTGCCGGTGGTCGCCGTGCTCGCCTCCGTCGCGTTCGGCTTCGTCACCGTGGGACTGAACTGGGCGTTCCCCGACGTGGTGCTCCCCGCGCTCCTCAACGTCGTCGGATCCACGCTGTTGGTCATCTGGACGGCGACCGCCGTGTCGCAGATCATCCTTCGCCGTCGTGCCGATCGGGCCGGGGCGGACATGCCGATGCGGATGTGGGGCTTCCCCTGGTTGTCGTGGCTGTGCCTGGCGCTCCTCGCCGGTGTCATCGCGCTCACGATGATCGACGGCGCCGCGCGCGTGCAGCTGCTGCTCACCATCGGCCTGACCGTCGTGCTCCTGATCGTCGCGCGACTCACACGGAACGCCTCCCGCCCCGGTGTCACCAGCGAGCGCGACAGCGCGGTGGTGGACTGACCGTGCACATCGATCGCCTCGACGCCGAGCTCATCCGCATGCTCACCGAGTCGCCGCAGCTGCCGATCCTCGAGTGCGCACGACGTCTGGGGGTCGCCAGGGGCACCGCGACCAGCCGTCTCGCGCGCCTGCATGAGGGCGGGGTGATCGAGGCGATCGTGCCACGTGTCGACCCCGCGGGCTTCGGCTACGGGGTCGTCGCGTTCTGCCTCGTCGAGATCGACCAGAAGGTGGGTCACGATGATGTCGCCACGGCGCTCGCCGATGCGGTGCCCGAGATCGTCGACATGCACACCGTGACCGGTGCGAGCGACATGCAGCTGCGACTCGTCGCTCGCGATGCGACCCAGCTGCAGGAGGTGCTCGATCGGGTGGCTCTCGTGCCGGGGGTCTCGCGCACGGCGTCATCGATCGCGATGCGCACCCACCTGTCGGGGCGCGTGCTGCCGCTGGTCGAGCACGTCGCCGGCGACGCCGGCTGACAGGTCAGATCCAGCCGGGCAGCCAGTTGTGGAGCAGCCAGAAGTCGTAGGGCACGCTCATGCCGGTCCACACCGGGTAGAAGAACACCGAGACGAGCAGAACCACGGCGAGGAAGATCAGCACCGTGCGCTCGCCTGACTGGCGGCGATGCAGGGGATCGTCTCGTCGGCCCGCGATCTGACGCAGAGCGACGGCGAGCGCGATCACGAGGAACGGCGCCATGGCGACCGTGTAGAACTGGAAGATCGTGCGCTCGGGGAACAGCAGCCAGGGCACGTAGGTCGCCGCGAGTCCGACCAGCGGGAACGTGAACGCGGGGCCGACCGGCGTGCGTTCGATCCACCCGCGCACGAGTCGGTAGATCAGGTAGAGGGCGGCGGCGACACCGGCGTACCAGATGATCGGGTTGGGGATCGTCGAGATCACCGCGATGCAGTGGTCGACACCGCAGGGCCCCGGATCGCTGCCCACCCAGACCGCCGTGGGCCGGAGCAGGAGCGGCCACTCCCACGCAGGGCTCGCGTAGGGGTGCCCCTTGCTGAGGCCGACGTGGAAGTTCAGGATCGCCTCGTGGTAGTTCCACAGTGCGATCAGCGGGTTCGGGTCACTCTGACGGGCATAGCCGCCGGCTGTGACGAGCCACCCCGTCCAGCTGACGAGGTAGGTGGCGAGCGCCGGCAGGACCAGCAGCACGAAGGAGACCGGCCCCTGACGGAACGCCGCCGCGGTCGGCCAGAGGACGACTCCGGCGCGGCGTCTCGCCAGAGCATCCGTCACCACCGTGTACAGGCCGAACGCCGCCAGTGCGTAGAGCCCCGACCACTTCACGGCGCAGGCCGCGCCGAGCGCGACACCCGCGGCGATCAGCCAGGGGCGGCGCCAGAGCACGGGACCCCACATCGGCTCGGGGGAGTCGGGGGCGCTGCGTTCGAGCAGAGGTATCGACCGGTCGCGGTCGATCAGGATGAACAGTGCGCCGAGCATCAGGAAGAACGTCAGCGGGCCGTCGAGCAGCGCGGTGCGGCTCATCACGATGCTGAGGCCGTCGATGGCGAGCAGAGAGCCGGCGACGGTGGCCACGACGATCGAGCCGGTCAGTCTGCGGGCGACCAGGTAGGTCAGCAGCACGGTGGCCGCGCCGAGAAGAGCCGTCGCGATGCGCCAGCCCACCGTGTTGTCGGGGCCGCCGACGGCCATCCCCAGGGCGATGAGCCACTTGCCGAGGGGAGGATGCACGATGAACGCCCCTGCGTCCGACAGCGGCAGCTGCTGCAGCGTGATGAACGCCTCGTTCGCGTCCTTGCCCCAGGTGCCCTCGTATCCCAGAGTCCAGAGCGACCAGGCGTCCTTGACGTAGTAGGTCTCGTCGAACGCGAGCTGGTGCGGGTGCCCGAGGTTGACCAGGCGCAGCACCGCAGCCAGGGCGGTCACCACGAGAGGTGCGAACCAGCGCATCATGCGCCCCCAGTCGGGGTCCTGCAGCACGCGGTCGCGCAGTCGCTCGTAGCGCGTCGGTCGCTGCTCGGGGGGAGGCAGCAGGGGCAGGGGCGCGGTCACCGCACCAGCCTAGACACTCCGCCGATGGGGCCCGCCTAAGCTGGGCGGGTGATCATCCTCGCCGCAACACCGATCGGAAACCTGGGGGATGTCTCGCGTCGCCTCGTCGAAGTGCTGGAGAACGCGGAGGTCATCGTCGCCGAGGACACCCGCACCACGCAGAAGCTGATGCAGGCTCTGCAGATCGCGAACCGTCCGCGGCTGATCGCGCTGCACGATCACAACGAGAAGCAGAAGGCGGCAGAGCTCGCGACCCTCGCCATCGAGACCGACGTCGTCGTGGTGAGCGACGCGGGGATGCCGGCCATCAGCGATCCCGGCTACGGTCTCGTCGCCGAAGCCGTCGCGCAGGGCGTGACGGTCACGGCCATCCCCGGACCCAGTGCGGTGCTGATGGCCCTCTCGATCTCCGGGCTGCCGACGGATCGCTTCACCTTCGAGGGGTTCCTGCCCCGCAAGCCGGGGGAGCGGCGGTCGACCCTGCGGGCGCTCGCCGCAGAGCCCCGCACCATGGTCTTCTTCGAATCCCCCGCCAGGCTGGCGTCGTCGCTCGCCGACATGGGCGCTGCGTTCGGTGCCGACCGCCGCATCGCCGTGTGTCGTGAGCTGACCAAGTTCTACGAGGAGGTGCGTCGAGGCACCTCGGCCGAGCTCGTCGAGTGGGCCACGGCGGGGGTCAAGGGTGAGATCGTCGTCGTCGTCGAGGGGGCGCCGCATCGTGAGGCGTCTGCCGAAGACGCGCTCGCTCAGGTGCAGAGCCTCGTCGCATCCGGGGTGCGCCTGAAAGAGGCGTGCGCCGAGGTCGCCGCCGCCACCGGTCTGTCGTCGCGCGACCTGTATCAGGCAGCGCTCGCCGCCCGCAGCTGATGGTGCAGGGCACTGACGCCGCGATCGGCTCCGCCTACGACGCGAGGGCCGCGGAGTACGTCGAGCTGGCCGGCGCGATCGAGCAGATGGATGCACGGGACGCGGCGGTCATCGCTGCCTGGCGTGACGCGACCCCTGGACGGCTGCTCGATGCCGGATGCGGACCCGGGCACTGGACCGGGTTCCTCGGCACGGGCGGGCGCGAGGCGCGGGGAGTCGACCTGTCGGCCGAGTTCATCGCGACCGCGCGGACACGGCACCCCGATGTCCCCTTCGATCTCGGGACGTTCCGCGACCTGCCGCTCGACGGCGGTTCCGTCGGCGGCATCCTCGCCTGGTATTCGCTGATCCATACGCCTCCGGCGGACCTGCCCGAGATCCTCGCCGAGTTCGGTCGCGTGCTGGCACCCGGCGGCAGCATCCTCATCGGATTCTTCGACGGCGAGCCGCGCGAGTCGTTCGCGCACGCCGTCGCTCCGGCATTCTTCTGGTCTGCCGACGCGCTCGCGGAGCTTCTCGCCGATGCAGGCTTCGCGGTCGTGTCCCGTGAGACCCGCGGCCGGGAGCAGGGCGAGATCAGCGCCAGGCCCCACGGCTCGCTCGTCGCGCGCCGACGGTGAGTCTCGCCCCGGGTACCCTGGTGCACACGCAACCGGAGGAGGACCGAGCGTGACCAAGAAGGCGACCGTCTACGACGTCGCAGAGCGTGCGGGCGTGTCGATCGCGACGGTCTCCCGTGTGCTGCGGCAGCCCGATGCGGTGCGTCCGGTCACCCGCGAGCGGGTGCTCGACTCGGTGGCTGCCCTCGGCTATGTGCCCAGCGGCAGCGCGCGCGGCCTGGCCGAACGCCGCACCGGCGTGCTGGGGCTGTACTTCCCGGGCTTCGATGCCTCGGAGGACGCTCCCGTGCTCGATGTGCTCGCCGGGGATCAGGCCGAGGTGCCGCCTTTCACGGTCGAGCAGGCCTCTGCCGACGCGGGGGCGCCGCATCCGACCATGCTCTTCCTCGACGAGGTGCTGCGCGGTGCCGAGCTGGAGGCCTGGAAGCAGGGGTTCGTGCTGATGATCGGCGTCGGGCGGGGCGACCCCGCCCGCGAGACGGTGCGCGACATCGCCGGCCGGGTCGACGGGCTGATGGTGCTGGCGCAGAGCGTGCCGGACGACGTGCTCGCTCGGCTCGCCCAGCGGATCCCCGTGGTTGTGCTCTCGGGTCCGGCGCGGGGTGACAGCTACGACCACGTGACCGTCAGCAACGCCGAGGCGATGTCGGAGCTCACGCGTCTGGTGCTCGCGCAGGCCGACCCGGGAGGCCTCGCCTTCCTCGCAGGCCCCGAGGACTCGCCCGACGGTGCGCAGCGCTGGGAGGGCTTCGCTGCCGCCATAGCCGAGGCGGGCATCGCGGCGGATGATGTGACGGTGCTGCGCGGTGACTTCACGCGCGCATCGGGACGCCGCGCCGCCGAGGAGCTGATCGCCCGCGGCGCACCGGCCGCGTTGGTCGCGGCGAACGACCAGATGGCTCTCGGGGCGATCGATGCGTTCCGCTCGGCCGGCATCCGGGTTCCCGACGACGTGCGGGTCACCGGATTCGACGGCATCGAGGCTGCCGCGCTCTCGCGGCCGACACTGACCACGGTGCGTCAGCCGATGATCGACCTCGGCCGCGCCGCCGTGCAGCTGCTCGCCAGGCGACTGGAGCAGCCGGATGTCGAGCCGATGACGGTGCGCCTGCCGCTGCAGATCCTCGTCCGCGAGAGCTCGCAGCGCCCCGCCTGAGCGGTCCGACGACCCGCTCAGGCGCGATCGTGCAGCGTGATGCGGTAGCCGTCGGGGTCGGCGAACGTGAAGGTGCGGCCGAACGGGCCGTCGATCGGATCCGCGACGATCGTGTGCCCTGCGGCGGCGAGAGCGTCGTGGATCGCCTGCACGTCGCTGGCATGCAGCCAGATCGCGGCGCCGATCCCCGGCTGGTCGACGCCGTCGAGGTCTGTGCCGGGGGCGATATCGCGCGGTGCGAACGCGATGGGTGTGGTCTCGAAGACGACGGCATGCGGCGGGCCCGTCGGCGAGCGGACGAGGCCGAGGTACTGCTCGTAGAACGCCTGGGACGCGGCGAGGTCGCGAGTCTGGAGGGAGATGAAGTCGGGTCCGGTGACGGGCATGATGTGCTCTTTCCTGTGATGTCAGTTATCTGACACGGATCAATGTATGTCAGAATACTGACATGAGTCAAGACGGCGGCGGCATCGACCTCGACACATCGCTCGGATACCTCCTGAAGGAGGCCTCCAGTGCGCTGCGTTCGGCGATGGAGGAGGTGCTGCGTCCGCTCGGCATGACCATCACGCACTACTCGTGTCTCGAACTGCTCGCCCAGCGGCCCGGCCTCTCGAACTCCGAGCTGGCCCGCGGAGCGTTCGTGACGCGGCAGTCCATGAACGTGCTGCTGCAGGCGCTCGAGCGGGATGGATTCGTCACGAGACCGCCCGAGGCTCCGGTGGGCAAGGCGCTGCCGACGACGCTCACGCCGCGGGGGAGGAGCAGTCTGGCGCAGGCCACGACCGCGGTGCGATCCGTCGAGGTGCGGATGCTCGCGGGCATGACCGACGACGAGCAGGCGGCTGCGCTCCGGGCGCTGCGGAGCATGGTGCGCTCGCTGCGCGATTCACCGCGATAAAGACAGGTTTGGCACCGCTCCCATCCTCGTCACGGTGGGGAAGTCGCCCTCGTTGTGCGGTGGTCGAGGGCTTGCGCTCGCAAAATGTATGCGCTTACAATCACTCATGCGGCTTCGGCCGCGGGGCGCCCCGACCCCCGGGACCCCCCTTCATGACACAGACGACATGAGGTGGCAGTGTGGCGAAGACGCACATGCTCCGGCGCTGGCGGAGAGCCGCGATCGTGGGACTGGCGGCAGCAGCCGTCGTGCTCAGCGGTTGCAGCATCCAGATCAGTTCGCAGCCCGATCCATCGATCGGCGACGACACGATGCTCATCAATGCGGACAAGGGGAACCCGTTCTTCACGCGGAACTTCAATCCGTACCTCACCAACACGCGCACGGCGTCGAGGTGGATCTACGAGCCTCTGATCCTGGTGAACCCGCTCGACGGAACCGAGAACCCGTGGCTCGCGAGCGAATGGTCGCAGCCCGACGCCCGCACGGTCGTGATGACGATCCGCGACGACGTCGAATGGAGCGACGGCGAGAAGCTGACGCCCGATGACGTGGCGTTCACCTTCCAGTTGCTGAAGGACAATCCCTCGCTCGACATCAAGGGCGCCTGGCAGCACCTCGAGACCGTCGAGGTCGACGGCGACGACGTCATCATGCACCTTCAGACAGACGACGCCCCGTCGCTGCCGATCCTCGGTCAGACCATGATCGTGCCCGAGCACCTCTGGGCCGACGTGAAGGATCCGGGCACCTACCGCAACGAGAACCCGGTCGGCACCGGACCGTTCGTGCTCGGCAACTACAACGACCAGCAGTACTCGGTCGACAAGAACCCCGACTACTGGCAGGCCGACAAGATCGAGATCGAGCACATCATCCTGCCGTCCACGAACTCGCAGCTCGACACCGTCACCCGCGGCTACGACTGGGCCTACTCGTTCATCTCCGACGTCGAGGGCACCTGGGGTGCGGCCAGCGAGCACAACGCCTGGTGGTTCCCGCCGGGTGGAGTCATCGCGCTCATGCCGAACCTCGAGGTCGCTCCGTTCGACGACGTGAACGTGCGCCGCGGCATCGCCCTCTCGCTCGATCGCGAGGAGATCGCCGAGACCGCATCCGAGGGGTACATGGAACCCGCCGGGCAGACCGGGCTCATCCTCCCCAACCAGGAGGAGTACCTCGATCCGAGCATCCCCGACCAGGGCATGATCACCCAGGACACGGATGCCGCACTCGCCGCGTTCGCCGAGGCGGGGTACACCCTCGACGGTGACCGGCTCGTGGGCGCCGACGGCACGCAGCTCGAGTTCGCGCTGACGACCGCCAACGGCTTCTCGGACTGGACCCGCGCGGCGCAGACCGTGCAGAGCCAGCTCGCAGACGTCGGCGTCAAGGTGACTCTCAAGCTCCCGCAGCCGGCGGGATATCAGAGCGCCATCAGCAACGGCGACTTCGAGATGGCCATCGGCGGCATGGGCAACGGCAACGTCTACCAGGCGTTCAACAACCTGCTCTCGAGCGAGTTCTACGTGCCGTCCGGCGAGGCGACCGCGAACAACTTCGAGCGGTACCGCTCGGACGAGGCCGACGCCCTGCTCAAGGAGTACCGCGAGACCGTCGACCCCGCCCGCCAGACCGAGATCGTCGAGGAGCTGCAGGGCATCGTCTACGACGACCTGCCCGTCATCGGCCTCTACTACGGCGGGATCTGGGGCCTCTTCAACGACTCCAAGTTCACCGGCTGGCCCACAGAGGACGACCCGTACATGATTCCGCAGAACTACGACTCGGCGCCGCTGGGCATCTTCACCCGGCTCGAGCGCGTCAAGGAGGATGACCGATGAAGTACGTCCTCCAGAAGGTCGGCCTGTTCGTGCTCACGCTGTGGGCAGCGATCACGCTGAACTTCTTCCTTCCGCGCCTCATGCCCGGTTCGCCGGCAGACGCCGCGATCGCGAAGCTCTCGCAGAACGGTCCGGTGTCGGATGCGACGCGGGCCGCGATCGAGGCCCAGCTCGGCGTGCCGACCGGATCGATCTGGGATCAGTACGTGGCGTACCTCGGTCAGGTCGCACGACTCGACTTCGGTGTCTCGTACACGTTCTATCCGCAGAGCGTCTCGAGCATGGTCTCGACCGCACTGCCCTACACGATCGGCCTCGTCGGCATCGTCACGATCCTCGCGTTCGTGATCGGCACCCTGATCGGCACCGCCGCGGCCTGGCGCCGCGGCACATGGCTCGACAGCCTGCCGACTCTGACGGGGTCGTTCCTCAGCACCTTCCCGTACTTCTGGACGGCGCTGCTGCTGCTGTTCTTCTTCGGCTACGTGCTGCACTGGTTCCCGACGACGGGAGCGTATGCGGCGACGACCACGCCCGGGTTCACCTGGGACTTCATCGTCGACCTCGCGCAGCATGCGGTTCTCCCCGCGCTGACCATCCTGCTGACCTCGCTCGGCGGGTGGATCATCGGCATGCGCAACGCGATGATCAACACGCTGGGTGAGGACTACGTGACCTTCGCCGAGGCGAACGGTCTGCACGGTCGCACGATCGCCCTCCGCTACGCCGCGCGCAACGCGATCCTGCCGAACCTCACCGGCTTCGGGCTCACGCTCGGCGGTGTGGTCGGCGGATCGATCCTCGTGGAGCAGGTGTTCGGATACCCGGGCATCGGCTATCTGCTCTTCAACGCCGTGATCGGGCAGGACTACCCGCTCATGCAGGCGCTCTTCCTGATGATCACCGTCAGCGTGCTCATCGCCAACTTCCTCGTCGACATCCTGTACGGCGTGCTGGATCCAAGGACCCGCCGATGACCTCCACCATGAATGTCAAGGTTCCCTCCGACCGGATCGCGGCTCCCAGCCCGTGGCGCTCGTTCGCCCGGATGGTGGGCACCCTCTGGTCCAACGGCAAGGCCCGACTGGGCCTCATCATCCTCGGGCTGTTCGTCGTGGTCGCGGTGTTCGCACCGCTGCTCGCCCCGTACGGCCCCAAGGTCAACACGTTCGAGCGCAACGCCGATGCATCGGCCGCGCACTGGCTCGGCACCACCGCTGCAGGCGAGGACGTGCTGAGCCAGCTGATCTACGGTTCGCAGGTCAGTCTGCTGGTCGGCATGGCCGCCGGCATCCTCTCGACGATCGTCGCCGTGCTGATCGGTCTCAGCTGGGGCTACATGCGCGGTTTCCTGGGGGAGGTGGTCGGCTTCATCGTCAACCTCTTCCTCGTGATCCCCGGTCTCCCGCTCATGATCGTGATCGCCGCGTACCTGCAGAACGGCGGCATCCTGATGATCATCGCGGTCATCGTCGTCACCGGGTGGGCGTGGGGCGCGCGCGTGCTGCGCAGCCAGACCCAGTCGCTGCGAGGCAACGACTTCGTCACCTCGGCGCAGTTCTCGGGTGACAGCCGGGCGCGCATCGTGTTCCGCGAGATCCTGCCGAACATGACGTCGATCATCGCCGGCACGCTCTTCGGAGCAGCGACCGCGGCGATCCTCGCCGAGGCCGGACTCGAGTTCCTCGGGCTCGGCGACTCCAGCATCGTCAGCTGGGGAACGATGCTCTACTGGGCGCAGAACTCCAACTCCCTGCTCACCGGGCAGTGGCTGCTGCTGTTCGCCCCCGGTCTCTGCATCGCCCTGCTCGCTCTGAGCCTGACACTGATCAACTTCGGCGTGGACGGCATCTCCAATCCGCGCCTGCGAGAGGGGAAGGGACGATGAGCGCCATGGAAGCGAACACCCCCGCGACCACGAACGACGTCCTGCTCGATGTCCAGGGCCTGTCCGTCGAGTACGCCTCGCCGGGTGCGACGCCGGTCACCGCCGTCGAGAACGTGTCGTTCACGCTGCGTCGGGGCGAGTTCGTCGGCCTCGTCGGCGAGTCGGGCTCGGGCAAGTCCACGCTCGGTTTCGCGCTGACACGGCTGCAGAAGCCGCCGGCTCGCATCAGCGACGGGCGGATCCTGTTCGACGGCCGCGACATCCGCGACCTCGACGCCGAGGAGCTGCGTCGACAGCGTCAGGGCGGGTTCGCGATGGTGCTGCAGTCGGGCATGAACGCGCTGAACCCCGTCCGCACGATCGGCAACCACTTCCGCGACATCTTCGCCGCGCACGGGCATGTGGCCCGAGACGCCCGGGATGCGAGGGCGAAGGAACTGGTCGGCAAGGTGGGTCTCGACCCTCTCGTGCTGTCGCGGTACCCGGGAGAGCTGTCGGGCGGAATGCGCCAGCGCGCGTCGATCGCCCTGGCTCTCTCGCTCGAGCCGCAGCTCATGGTGTTCGACGAGCCGACCACCGCGCTCGACGTGCTCGTGCAGCACGCGGTCATGGACACGATCCGCGACCTGCAGCGCTCCGAGCACTTCACCGCGATCCTCATCAGTCACGACCTCGGCATCGTGCTCGAGGCCACTGACCGCGTGATGGTCATGCACGAGGGGCGGATCGTCGAAGACGCGCCGAGCCTCGACATCCTGCACCGCCCGCAGGACGAGTACACGCGGATGCTGCTGAGCCACTACGCCGACCCGCGGGCCGAGTCGATCTCGATCCCCGGGTTCGTCGACCTCGGCACCCGGCGTCGCGAGGGGCACTCGCGCACCGATCTGACCGAGACCCTGCCCACGGTGTCGCAGCGCGACACCCGACGAGCCGATGCCGCGATCGTGGTCGAGGGCGTCTCCAAGCGCTACCCGGCCCCCCGTCGGGGGGAGAAGCCCGTGACGGCGGTCGACGACGTGTCTTTCCGTCTCGAGCCCGGTGAGGCGCTGGCGCTCGTGGGTGCGTCGGGGTCGGGCAAGTCGACGATCGCGAAGCTCATCACCGGGGTCGAGAAGCAGACCGAGGGCACCGTGCGCTTCGGTGACGTCGACGTCGCGATGCTGGGCCGCAAGGGCCTCCGCGATCTGCGCAAGGACGTGCAGATGGTGTTCCAGGATCCGTATGCCGCGCTGAATCCGCTGCACACGGTCGAGTACGCGCTCAGCCGACCGATCCGCAACTACACGCCGCTGCGAGGGCAGGAGGCGAGAGCCCGCGTGCTCGAGCTGCTCGAGACGGTGGGGCTGACGCCGGTCGAGCAGTTCGCAGCGAAGCTGCCGCACCAGCTCTCGGGCGGCCAGCGTCAGCGTGTCGTCATCGCCCGGGCTCTGGCCAGTGATCCGCAGGTGCTGATCGCCGACGAGCCCGTGTCGATGCTCGACGTGTCGCTCCGAGCCGGCGTGCTCGCGCTGCTCGAGGATCTGCGCGAACGGTGGGGCATCAGCATGCTCTACATCACGCACGACCTGCTCAGCGCGCGTCTCGTCACCGAGAACATCCTCGTGCTCAACAGCGGCCGCGTCGTCGAACGCGGCGAGACATCTCAGGTGCTTCAGCATCCGGAGGACCCGTACACGGTCCAGCTGCTGGATGCGGTGCCGAACCCGGCACGGGCCGAACGCTGACCGAAGACCATCGCAAGACGAAAGGAGCACTCGTGCTCACATTCCCTGACGGCTTTCTCTGGGGCGCTGCGACCGCAGCCCATCAGGTGGAGGGGAACAACACGACCAGCAACTGGTGGGCCATGGAGCATGCTCCCGGCTCGCCCATGGTGGAGCCCTCGGGCGACGCCGCCGATCACTTCCACCGGTACCCGGAGGACATGCGGCTGCTGGCGGACGCCGGTCTGAACTCGTACCGCTTCTCGATGGAGTGGGCCCGCATCGAGCCCGAGCGCGGGTTCGTCTCGCGGGCGATGCTCGATCACTATCGCCGCATGATCGACACGGCTCGCGAGAACGGGCTCGACCCCACGGTGACCCTGATGCACTTCACCGTGCCGCAGTGGTTCCAGAAGGACGGCTTCTGGCGTGCGGACGACGCGGTCGACCTGTTCTCGCGCTACGTCGAGACGGTGCTGCCGATCCTCGAGGGCGTGACCTACGTCTGCACGATCAACGAGCCGAACATCGCGGCGATGCTCGCCGGGGGTGAGGATGCGGCCAACCTCGTCGCGTTCGGACTGCCGAACCCCGACCTCGCTGTCGCCGACACGCTGCTCGACGCGCACCACCGTGCGACCGAGATCCTGCACTCCGTCTCGGGCGTGCAGGCCGGATGGACGATCGCCACGCAGGCCTTCCACTCCACCGGCGAGCCCGGCGCAGACGAGATGCTCGCCGAGTACGGCGACCCGCGCGATCACTGGTACCTCGACCAGTCGGCGGGCGACGACTTCGTCGGCGTGCAGGCCTACACGCGCACCTTCATCGGACCCGAGGGGCCGCGGCCGGTCGCCGACGATGTCGAGACGACGCTCACCGGGTGGGAGTTCTTCCCCGAGGCGCTCGAGATGGGCGTGCGCAGCGCCTGGGAGCGCAGCGGTGGAGTGCCGGTGCTCGTGACCGAGAACGGCATCGCGACCGCCGACGACACTCGTCGCATCGCCTACACGCAGGGCGCGCTCGAGGGTCTGCACCGGGCGATCTCCGACGGCATCGAGGTGAAGGCGTACCAGCACTGGAGTGCACTCGACAACTACGAGTGGGCGAGCGGATTCCGTCCGACCTTCGGCCTGATCGGCTTCGACCACGAGACGTTCGAGCGCTCGCCGAAGCCGTCGCTCGCCTGGCTCGGCGAGGTCGCGCGTCGTAACGGGCTCTGAGCCGGACGACCCCGGGGCTCTGCCCCGGGGTTACCCTCGGATCATGAGCCATGCAACCCGTACGACGCGCGGTGACAGGCTCCGATCGGCGGCCGCCGGGCTGAGTGCGGCGGTCGTCGCGGTCGGCCTGGCGGAGCTGGTGGCCGCCATCGTCGAACCGAGCGCGAGTCCGTTCGCCGTGATCGGCAGCGGGCTCATCGACCTCGCGCCCAGCTGGGCGAAGGACACCGCGATCGCGCTGTTCGGCACCGGCGACAAGGTCGCGCTCCTCACCGGGATCGCCATCGTGCTGGCAGGACTGGCGGCGCTCGCCGGCATCCTGGAATCCCGCCGGGCGGGAGTGGGGTCGACGATCCTCGCTGCTCTCGGCGTGCTCGCTCTGGTGGCCGCGATGATCCGTCCTGGTGCGGGACCGTTCGCCTGGCTCCCCGGCCTCGTCGCGGGAGTGACGGCGGTCGTCGCGCTGCGGCTGCTCATGCGCAAGGTGCACCCGGTGCCGTATCTCCGCGCCGAGCATGAGGAGCGCCGACAGTTCCTCCTGTGGACCGTCGGCGTCGCAGCCACCGGCATCGTGGCGCTCGCCATCGGCAACGCGGCCCGCGGCGTGACCCGGTCCATCGAGGCGGTGCGGTCCACACTGCGCCTGCCGAAGGCCGCCACGCCGGCCCCGGCAGTGCCGGTCGCCGCAGAACTCGACATCCAGGGGCTTGCGCCCGTCGTCACCCCGAATGCGCAGTTCTACCGCATCGACACCGCTCTGATCGTGCCGCGCATCGACCCGGCCGATTGGTCGATCCGCATCCATGGGATGGTCGACCGAGAGATCGTGGTCACGTGGGACGAACTGCTCGCCCTGCCGATGCAGGAGTCGCATGTGACGCTCGCGTGCGTGTCGAACGAGGTGGGCGGAGACCTGATCGGCAGCGCCCTGTGGCTCGGGCATCCGGTGCGCGAGCTCCTCGCGCGGGCGGGCGTCGACCCGGACGCCGACATGGTGCTGTCGACCTCGTCCGACGGATTCACGGCCTCGACACCCCTCGAGGCTCTCACCGACGACCGCGACGCCCTGCTCGCGGTCGGCATGAACGGTGATCCGCTGCCCATCGAGCACGGTTTTCCGGTGCGCATGGTGGTGCCGGGGCTCTACGGCTATGTCTCTGCGACCAAGTGGGTGACCGACCTCGAGGTCACGCGGTTCGACCGGGCGACCGCGTACTGGACCGACCGCGGGTGGTCGGAGCGCGGACCGATCAAGCTGCAGTCGCGCATCGACGTGCCCCGTCGCGGGACTCGGATCGAGGCGGGTGACGCCGTGATCGCCGGCATGGCATGGCAGCAGCATGTGGGAGTCGAGGGCGTCGAGGTGCGGATCGACGAGGGCGCATGGCGTCGGGCCGAGCTCGCCACCGCGATCTCCGACGACACCTGGGTGCAGTGGCGCCTCGACTGGTCGGCCGAGAGCGGAGCGCACACGATCGAGTGCCGGGCGATCAGCGCCGACGGCGAGACGCAGACCTCGGATCCGGCCGACGTCGTGCCCGACGGCGCTCAGGGGTGGCATCGCATCGAGGTCTCGGTCGCCTGAGCGTAACGACCCCCTGCATCCCACCTAGAATTGTCCCCATGCCCGCAGGCGAATCGTTCTACATCACCACGCCCATCTACTACCCCTCCGATGTGCCTCACATCGGTCACGGGTACACCTCGGTGGCGGTCGACGCGCTCGCGCGCTGGCACCGTCAGGGCGGCGATGACACGTGGATGCTCACGGGCACCGACGAGCACGGCCAGAAGATGCTCCGCGCGGCGGCGGCGAACAACGTCACCCCGCAGGAGTGGGTCGACAAGCTCGTCACCGAGGCGTGGTTCCCGCTGCTGAAGACCCTCGATGTCGCGAACGACGACTTCATCCGCACCACGCAGGAGCGCCACGAGACCAATGTGCAGACGTTCTTCCAGCGTCTGTACGACCGCGGGTACATCTACGCGGGCGAGTACGAGGCGCTGTACTGCGTCGGCTGCGAGGAGTTCAAGCCCGAGTCCGAGATCGTCGACGGCACAGGTCCGTTCGAGGGTCTGAAGGTGTGCGTGATCCACTCGAAGCCCCTCGAACTCCTGCAGGAGAAGAACTACTTCTTCAAGCTCAGCGAGTTCCAGGACCGCCTGCTCGAGCTCTACAAGACGCAGCCCGACTTCGTGCGCCCCGACTCCGCGCGCAACGAGGTCGTCTCCTTCGTCAGCCAGGGGCTGAAGGACCTCTCGATCTCGCGCTCGACGTTCGACTGGGGCATCCCGCTGCCGTGGGACGAGTCGCACGTCATCTACGTGTGGGTCGACGCGCTGCTCAACTACGCCACCGCCGTCGGGTACGGCTCCGATCCGGAGACGTTCGACCGCCGCTGGCCCGCCTATCACGTGGTCGGAAAGGACATCCTGCGCTTCCACGCGGTGATCTGGCCCGCGCTGCTGATGGCCGCCGGGCTCGACGTGCCCAAGGGCGTGTTCGCGCACGGCTGGCTGCTGGTCGGCGGCGAGAAGATGTCGAAGTCGAAGCTCACCGGCATCGCACCGACCGAGATCACCGATGTCTTCGGCTCCGACGCGTACCGCTATTACTTCCTCTCCGCGATCGCGTTCGGTCAGGACGGGTCGTTCTCGTGGGAGGACCTCTCGGCCCGTTACCAGGCCGAGCTCGCGAACGGCTTCGGCAACCTTGCCTCGCGCACCACGGCGATGATCGAGAAGTACTTCGAGGGCATCGTGCCGCCCCCCGCCGACTACACCGAGAAGGATCTCGAGATCCAGAGGATCGTCGCGGATGCGGCGTCGAACGCGGATGCCGCGATCGAGCAGTTCCGCATCGACGAGGCCATCTCGTCGATCTGGACGATCGTCGATGCGCTGAACGGCTACATCACCGCGAACGAGCCGTGGGCGCTGGCCAAGCAGGCGAACAGCGGAGACGAGGCTCAGCGCGGCCGTCTGGGCACGGTGCTCTACACCTGCGCCGAGGGCCTGCGTGCGCTCGCGGTGCTGCTCTCGCCGGTGATGCCGCAGTCGACGGAGAAGCTCTGGGTCGCCCTCGGCGCTGCCGAGAGCCTCGGACGTCTGCAGGATCAGCCGATCCGTGAGGCCGGAGCCTGGGGAGCGCTGCGCCCCGGAACCAGCGTCAACGGCCTCAGCCCGCTGTTCCCGCGTGTGGAGTCCAACGCCTGAGCATGACGTACGTGCAGCAGCGAGACGGCGAGGGACGCAAGAACCTGCGGTATCCGGCGGCCCCCGAGCCGCTGTCCGTGCCCGTGTACGACAACCACGCGCATCTCGAGATCCTCGACGGCGATGAGCCGCTGTCGCTGACCAAGCAGCTCGATCGCGCCCAGGCCGTGGGCATCGCCGGGGTGGTGCAGGCGTCGGGTGACATCGAGTCTTCTCGGTGGGCGGTCGAGGCGGCGGAATCGGACTCCCGTGTGCTCGCGGCTGTTGCGATCCACCCGAACGACGCGCCTGCCTACGCCGAAGAGGGGCGCCTCGATGAGGCCATCGCGGTGATCGACGAGCTCGCCGCGCACCCCCGCACGCGGGCGATCGGCGAGACGGGGCTCGACTTCTTCCGCACCGAGCCCGAGCGCCGAGCACCGCAGTTCGAGTCCTTCGAGGCGCACATCGCGCTCGCCAAGAAGCATGGCATCGCGATGCAGATCCATGACCGCGACGCGCATGACGCGGTCCTCGAGACGCTGACGCGGGTGGGTGCCCCCGACCGGACCGTGTTCCACTGCTTCTCGGGTGACGACGAGATGGCCCGGATCTGTGCGGATGCCGGATATCACCTGTCGTTCGCGGGCAACGTCACGTTCAAGAACGCGCAGAATCTGCGCGACGCGCTGAAGGTGACACCGCTGGATCGCATCCTGGTCGAGACCGACGCGCCGTTCCTCACCCCGACGCCGCTGCGCGGCCGGCCGAACGCCCCGTATCTCGTGCCGATCACGGTGCGCTTCATGGCAGCCGAGCTCGGCATCGAGGTCGACGAGCTCTCTGCCCAGCTCGCCGCGAACACCCTGCGGGTCTACGGCTCGTTCGACTGAGTCTCGATCGCCTGCGTGTCGGAGACCGGCTTCGCCGACACGATCTGCGAGATCGGCTTCCACACGAACAGCAGTGTGAGCGCAGCGCCGACGAACGCGAACCACCACGGAGCGGTGAGACCCCAGAACTGCGCGATCACGCCGCCCAGTGCCTGTCCGATCACCATGCCGCCGAACACGCCGACCATATTGACCGAGGCGACCCGGCCCTGCAGCTCGGGCGGCACGAGGCGCTGACGGACGGTCGTCGAGATCGTGCCCCAGATGAACGCGTAGGTGCCGAAGACGAACATGATCACGAGCGCGACCCACCCGGTGCTGGTGAGCGCGAAGGCGAGGTGCATCAGCACTTCGAGAGAAAGCACGACGCGCATGAGCGTCGCGAACGACACGTGTCGTTCGAGCCACCCGAAGCACAGCGTGGCGAGGATGCCACCGGCGGCGGACGCCGTGGTCAGCGCTCCATAGCCGACGGCGCCCATGCTCAGGTGCTCGGTGGCGTAGAGCACGAGCACGCCCCAGGGGGCCGCCCAGGTCACGTTGAAGACCAGGATGATGAGCACGAGCATCCGCACCGGCGGGTTCTGCCAGAGCCACCGCAGGCCCTCGGCGATGTCGGTGTGCACGTGCGTCTTCTCGGCGTCGCCCGTCGCCCGGGGCGGCACCGGCGTGCGGGCCATGCGCGAGATCAGCACGACCGCGAGGAGCACGCAGAGGACCTCGAGCAGGAAGGGCCACGCCGTGCCCGCGGCGAAGAGGAAGGCTCCCAGCGGAGGACCCGCGAACTGGTTCGCGACGAGGTACCCGGCCTGCAGACGCGCGTTGCCGATGCCCAGATCGGCGGGCTTCACGAGCATCGGCAGCAGCGTGCTTCCCGCCGTGTCGACGAAGACCTCTGCCGTGCCGTAGAGGAAGGCCACAGCGAGCACG
This sequence comes from Microbacterium sp. MEJ108Y, assembly GCF_000834175.1. Taxonomy (NCBI): domain Bacteria; kingdom Bacillati; phylum Actinomycetota; class Actinomycetes; order Micrococcales; family Microbacteriaceae; genus Microbacterium; species Microbacterium sp. MEJ108Y. Next base: position 60,342 of record NZ_JXQX01000006.1, read on the forward strand.
ATCCAGATGTTCGCCGTGCCGGTGAGCAGGAACGCGCAGAGACCTGCGAGCACCACGGCCCGCGCCGCGTTGGCGAACATCACGAGGCGTCGGCGGTCGAACCGGTCGGCGATCGCACCGGCGTGCAGCCCGAACAGCAGCCACGGAAGGAACTGCATGATCGCGCCGGCGGCGACGAGGATCGGCGATGACGTCATCGAGGCGATGAGCAGGGGAGCGGCCGCCAGAGCGACGCCGTCTCCGACGTTGCTCGTCCACGACGATGCGAGCAGCCAGCGGAAATCCCTGCCCATCCGACGGGGCGCGATCAGTTCACCGAGGGAGGGCACCACAGAAGACTACTGGCGGGTTCGGACACCGGTGAGGGGTGGGGGACAATGGAGCAATGACAGTCACCCTGCTCGGCGCCACCGAGATCCGCCGCCTCGCCGCTGAGCTCGACGTCACCCCGACCAAGAAGCTCGGACAGAACTTCGTCGTCGATGCGAACACCGTGCGCAAGATCGTGCACGCCGCCTGCGTGCAGCCGGGGGAGCGGGTCGTCGAGGTCGGGCCGGGGCTCGGTTCGCTCACCCTTGCGATCCTCGAGACCGGGGCATCCGTCACCGCCGTCGAGATCGACCACCGGCTCGCAGCCCGACTCGCCCAGACCGCGGTCGAGCACGGCGTTCCCGCCGAGAGGCTCACGGTCGTCGATGCCGACGCGCTGCGCATCACCGAGCTGCCCGGCGAACCCACCGTGCTGGTCGCGAATCTCCCCTACAACGTCTCCGTCCCCGTGCTGCTGCACTTCCTCGAGAACTTCTCGTACCTGAAGCGCGGCGTCGTGATGGTGCAGGCCGAGGTCGCCGAGCGCATCGCGGCCAAGCCAGGGTCGAAGATCTACGGCACCCCGAGCGTCAAGGCGGCCTGGTACGGCGAATGGAGGCTCTCGGGCACCGTGTCCCGTCAGGTCTTCTGGCCGGTGCCCAACGTCGACAGCCTCCTCGTCGGCTTCGACCGGTCGGAGGGCGAGCGCGGCACGGAGGATGAACGCCGACTCACCTTCAAGATCGTGGATGCCGCCTTCAACCAGCGCCGCAAGATGCTGCGTCAGGCGCTGTCCGAGCTCTTCGGCAGCTCGGCCGCGGCATCCGAGATCCTGATCGCGGCAGGAGTCGCGCCGACCGCCCGCGGCGAGGATCTCACGGTCGACGACTATCACCGTATTGCGCGGCACGTCGCCCAGATCGAAGACACCGTCATCACCGGCTAACCTGGCACGGTGACCGAGTCTCCCCGCTTCCGTCCCAATGTCCCTGAGCTCCACCGGCCGTACGCTGCCGACGAGAGCCGCTATCAGCAGTTCGAGTACCGCCAGGTCGGCTCCTCGGGGCTCTACCTGCCGCCGATCTCGCTGGGCCTGTGGTGGAACTTCGGCGACAACATCCCGCTCGACAACCAGCGCGCACTGCTGCGCCACGCGTTCGACCGGGGCATCACCCACTTCGACCTCGCGAACAACTACGGACCGCCCTACGGCTCCGCCGAGAAGAACTTCGGTCGCATCTTCGCCGAGGACTTCCGCCCCTATCGCGACGAGCTGATCATCTCCTCGAAGGCGGGCTGGGACATGTGGCCGGGGCCGTACGGCGACCTCGGGAGCCGCAAGTACATCCTCGCGAGTGCCGAGCAGTCGCTCACGCGCATGGGTCTCGACCACGTCGACATCTTCTACTCGCACCGTGCAGACCCGGTGACCCCGGTCGCCGAGACCATCGGAGCACTCGACACACTCGTGCGTCAGGGCAAGGCGCTCTACGTGGGCATCTCGTCGTACAGTGCCGAGCGCACGGCCGAGGCCGTCGCCGTCGCCGCCGAGCTCGGCACCCCGCTCGTCATCCACCAGCCCGCCTATTCGATCCTCAACCGCTGGGTCGAAGACGGGCTCACCGAGAAGCTCGAGCAGTCCGGCGTCGGCGCGATCGCCTTCACGCCGCTGGCGCAGGGGCTCCTCACCGACAAGTACCTCGGTGACGGCACCGCAGCCCGGGCCCAGAAGCGCGGGTCGCTGCCCGATGCTCCGCTGTCGGATGCCGCTGTGGTGACGCTCCGGTCGCTCAACGCCATCGCCGAGGGGCGGGGGCAGTCGCTGGCTCAGATGGCGATCCAGTGGACGCTGCGCAACCCGGTGGTCGCCTCCGCACTGGTCGGGGCATCGCGCCCCGAGCAGCTCGACGAGAACATCGCCGCCGTCAACGGACCGGCATTCACGGCCGACGAGCTCAGCCGCATCGATGAGGCGGCCGGGGCCATCGACGTCGACCTGTGGGCGTCGTCCACGGAGCTGTGACGGGAAGACCGAGATGAGCTTCGCCGCCCCCGTCGATTCCGTGCACGTGCGCGCGCCAGGCAAGATCAACGTCTACCTGGGCGTGGGCGGCCGTCACGACGACGGGTACCACGCGCTGGCTACCGTGTTCCAGGCGGTGTCGCTCTATGAGGACGTGATCGCCCGGCACGCCGACGACTTCTCGATCACGGTGTCGGGCGTGGACGATCCCGACACGGTGCCGCTGGACGACCGGAACCTCGCGATGCGGGCGGCGAAGCTCCTCGCGACCGCAGCCGAGTACGGCGGCGGGGTGGCGCTCGAGATCCGCAAGAGCGTGCCGGTCGCCGGAGGCATGGGAGGCGGGTCAGCGGATGCCGCTGCCGCCCTCGTGGCCTGCGATGCGCTGTGGGGCACCGGGTTCTCGACGGCGCGCCTGCACGAGCTCGCGGCACGCCTCGGTGCCGATGTGCCCTTCGCGCTGCACGGCGGCACCGCCGTCGGCACCGGTCGGGGAGACCAGTTGAACCCGGCATTGGCGAGGGGACGCTTCGACTGGGTGCTCGTCCCGAGTGACGAGGGCCTGTCGACGCCGGTCGTGTACGCGCGGCTCGATGCCCTGCGTGACGCCGAGGGCGCGCTCGCCGACGATCCGCCGCTGTCGCTCGAGGTTCCGGCGCCCGTGCTGCAGGCGCTGCGCTCGGGAGACCCGGACCTGCTGTCCGAGAGCATCTACAACGACCTGCAGGAAGCCGCCCTGCACGAGCGGCCGGAACTCGAGACGACGATCCTGCGTGGCATCCATGCCGGTGCGCTGCAGGGGATCGTGTCCGGTTCAGGGCCCACCGTCGCACTCCTCTGCGCGAGCCCCGAGGGTGCGCAGGAAGTGCAGTCGCTGCTGCGCGAGCACGGGCTCGAGTCGCTGCACGTGCATGGCCCGGTGCCGGGCGCGCGCATCCTCGCCTGACCCGCCCCGCCGCCCCCTCGCGTCGGCGACGTGCGTTCGGCGCGCCTGGCATACATAATGAAGTGACGATGTGACCGTGCACATACAAGGAGGTCTGTGATGTCGACTGCCTCCGAGCGTGCCCGGATGCCGAGCATCCGCGACGTCGCTCGACTCGCGGGGGTGTCGCACCAGACGGTCTCGAGGGTGCTGAACGATCACGCGAGCATCCGCCCCGAGACCAAGGCCAAGGTGCTCGACGCCATCGCGGTGCTCGACTATCGTCCCAATCTCGCAGCGCGGGCACTGGTGACCAGCAAGTCCAACATGCTGGGCATCCTCGCGGCGACCGTGGGGGAGTTCGGACCCACGTCCTCGATCGTCGGCATCGAGGATGCCGCGCGCGAGGAGGGGTACTCGGTCTCGACGCTCAACCTCTCGGCCACGACGCCGGAGGCGATCGGCAACGCCCTGCGCCAGTTGGCGCGCGAGCAGGTCGACGGCATCGTGGTGCTCGCCCCGCAGGTGCGGGCGTTCCACGTGCTCAAGGGCATGGCGGTCGAGATGCCGTTCGTATCGCTGCAGACCGCCTCGGGCTCCGACGGGGTGACGCTGTCGGCAGACCAGGTCGCCGGTGCCCGCGCCGCCACCGAGCATCTGATCGGGCTCGGACACAGCGACATCATCCACATCGCAGGGCCCCAGGACTGGATCGAGGCAGAGTCGCGCATGCGCGGGTACCTGGACGCGCTGCGCGAAGCCGATCTTCCGACCTTCCCGCCCATCCGCGGCGACTGGACGGCCGACTTCGGCTACTTCGCGGGCAAGGAACTGTCGCGCCGCCGCGATTTCACGGCCGTGTTCGTCGCGAACGACCAGATGGCCATCGGTCTGATGCACGGCTTCCGGGATGCCGGCGTCCGCGTGCCCGAGGATGTGAGCGTCGTCGGCTTCGACGACATCCCCGTCGCCGCGCATGTCGCGCCGACTCTGAGCACCGTGCATCAGGACTTCCCCGAGCTCGGGCGTCGGGCGGTGCGGATCCTGCTCGCGCAGATCCGGGGTGAGCAGGTGCCCGAGTTCGGGCCGCTCCAGACCACCCTGCGCACGAGGGAATCGTCCGCACCTCGATAGAGCCACAATTTGGCTCGTGGTCTTGACAGCGTCTCGGCGAGCGTAGACTATGTAATCCAATGTGAACGGTCACATCGAAGGTGACCGCCCGTCGCGAGGAAGATCTTGTGAGCACCACAGCAACGTTGCCGGTCGTGTCAGGCCCCATCCTGGAGATGCGCAGCATCACCAAGGAGTTCCCGGGTGTCAAGGCGCTGTCCGACGTGTCCATCACCGTCCGCGCAGGCGAGATCCATGCGATCTGCGGGGAGAACGGCGCCGGGAAGTCGACCTTGATGAAGGTCCTCTCCGGCGTGTACCCCTACGGCACGTACGAGGGGGACATCCTGCTCTACGGCGAGGAGCAGCGCTACCGCGACATCGCGGCGAGCGAGCAGGCCGGAATCGCGATCATCCACCAGGAGCTCGCGCTGATCCCCGAGCTCTCGATCACCGAGAACATCTTCCTCGGCAACGAGATCCGCAGCTTCGGCAAGATCGACTGGCGCGCACAGCGCCAGCGCACGGTCGAGCTGTTGGCTCGCGTCGGCCTGCGTGAAGACCCCGACGTGGCCATCAAGACGCTCGGTGTCGGCAAGCAGCAGCTGATCGAGATCGCCAAGGCCCTCAACAAGGACGTCAAGCTCCTCATCCTCGATGAGCCCACCGCCGCGCTGAACGAGAACGACTCGCAGCACCTGCTCGATCTGATCCTGGGTCTCAAGGCCAAGGGCATCGCATCGATCATGATCAGCCACAAGCTCAACGAGATCGAGCAGATCGCCGACGAGATCACGATCATCCGCGACGGCCGCACGGTCGAGACGCTCGACATCTCGCGCGGTGAGATCAACGAGGACAGGATCATCCGCGGGATGGTCGGACGCTCGCTCGAGAGCCGATACCCGGACCGCACCCCCGAGATCGGGGAGGTCTTCTTCGAGGTCAAGGACTGGTGGGTTCAGCACCCGACCGTCTCCGAGCGCATGGTCGTCAAGGGATCGAACCTCAACGTCCGCCGCGGCGAGGTCGTCGGCATCGCCGGGCTGATGGGCGCGGGCCGCACCGAGTTCATGATGAGCATCTTCGGCCGCTCCTACGGCAACTTCCAGGGCGGACAGATCATCAAGGACGGCCGGGAGATCTCGATCCCCGACGTCTCGTCCGCCATCAAGCACGGACTGGCCTACGTGAGCGAGGACCGCAAGGTGCTCGGCCTCAACCTGCTCGACACCATCAAGCGGTCGGTCGTGGCGGCCAAGCTGTCGAAGATCTCGAAGCGCGGCGTCGTCGACGAGCGCGAGGAGTACTCGGTCGCCGAGCGCTACCGCAAGGCGCTGCGCATCAAGACGCCGAGCGTCGAAGAGGGCGTCGGCAAGCTCTCGGGAGGAAACCAGCAGAAGGTCGTGCTGGCGCGGTGGATGTTCACCGACCCCGACCTGCTGATCCTCGACGAGCCCACCCGCGGCATCGACGTGGGTGCGAAGTACGAGATCTACGCGATCATCAACGAGCTCGCCTCGCAGGGCAAGGGAGTCATCGTCATCTCCAGCGAGCTGCCCGAGCTGCTCGGCATCTCCGACCGCATCTACACAGTCTTCGAAGGTCGGGTCACCGACTGCATCCCGGCCGACCAGGCGACACCCGAGGCCCTCATGCGCAGCATGACCTCCGCGACTCAGAAAGCATCAGCATGACCACCGACCTCACGACAACGAAGCGCGGCTTCCACTTCGGCGACATCCGCAAGATGTTCGGAAGCAACGGCACCTCGTCGCTGCGCCAGTTCGGCATCCTGGGCAGCCTCATCGTCATCATCGCCCTCTTCGAGATCCTGACGCTGCTCCGCAACGGGCCGAACGGCGCGACGCTGACGTCGGGCAACCTGATCAACGTCATCAACCAGTACTCGTTCATCCTGATCCTCGCGATCGGCATGGTGATGGTCATCATCATGGGGCACATCGACCTGTCGGTCGGCTCGGTGGCGGCGTTCACCGGCATCATCGTCGCGAAGTCGATGGCCGACTGGAACCTCCCTTGGCCGGCGGCGATCCTCCTGGGCCTCGGTGTGGGTGCCCTCGTGGGTGCCTGGCAGGGATTCTGGGTGGCATACGTCGGGGTGCCCGCGTTCATCGTGACGCTCGCCGGCATGCTCTTCTTCCGCGGTGCGCAGCAGTGGATCGGTGACGCTCAGACGATTCCGGTGCCCAAGGGCTTCCAGGTGATCGGCACCGGCTATCTGCCCGAGGTCGGGCTTCCGCTCGACTTCAACGTGCCGACGATGCTCCTCGCCCTGGTCGCCGTGGCGTGGCTGGTCTTCTGGGAGATCCGCACCCGTCGCCAGCAGCACAAGATGGGCTCCGACAGTGCGCCTCTGTGGGTCAGCGTGGTCAAGGTCGTGCTGCTCTCGGTCGTCGTCCTCGCCGCGGCGTGGATGTTCGCGACCGGTCGCCCCGGCACGAGCTTCCCGGTTCCGGGTCTGATCCTGCTCGCCCTGGTCATCATCTACTCGTTCATCACTCGCAACACCGTGTTCGGCCGTCACATCTACGCCGTGGGTGGCAACCGTCAGGCAGCCCGCCTCTCGGGTGTGAAGGACCGCTGGGTCGACTTCTTCGTCATGATGAACATGTCGATGATGGCCGCCCTCGCCGGCATGATCTTCGTCGCCCGTTCGCAGGCGTCCGGACCGAACGACGGCACCGGCTGGGAGCTCGACGCCATCGCATCCGTGTTCATCGGTGGCGCCGCCGTCGCCGGTGGCATCGGCACCGTGATCGGATCGATCATCGGTGGTCTGGTCATGGCGTTCCTCAACAACGGTCTCGCTCTGCTCGGCCAGGGTGCCGACGTCGTCTCGATGATCAAGGGCCTCGTGCTCCTGCTCGCGGTCGGCATCGACGTCTGGAACAAGCAGCAGGGCCGCCCGTCTCTCATCGGTTTCATGATGCGTCGCTCGAGCCGCCAGCAGGACCCGGCCACCGAGACGTTCGAACCCAACAGGACTTACCAAGCCCCTCCCGTCGACAAGACAAGGGCCGAGTAAGCGGAATCTCCGCGCAGTGCTCGCACGCAGAATCCGTCACATCACACAGAAAGAGATCACATGAAGAAGATCATCGTCACAGCGACAGCGCTCGTCGCGACGGCTGCCTTCGCACTCACGGGCTGCTCCGGTGAGCGCGGCGGCGGAACCGACACGGGATCCGGCGAAGAGGCCGAAGCAGGCTTCGAAGCAGGCTCCCCGATCGGTGTCGCGCTTCCCGACAAGACCAGTGAGAACTGGGTCCTCGCGGGTCAGCTCTTCACGGACGGCCTCGAAGAGGCCGGCTTCAAGGCCGACGTGCAGTACGCTCCGGCGAGCAACACGGTCGCCGAGCAGCAGAACCAGATCCAGGCCATGGTCACCAACGGTGCCAAGGTCATCATCATCGGCGCGAAGGATGGCAAGCAGCTCGCCACCCAGGTGCAGGCCGCCAAGGATGCCGGCGCGTACGTGATCGCGTACGACCGTCTGATCGAGAACACCGAGGCCGTCGACTACTACGTCGCGTTCGACAACTTCAAGGTCGGCCAGCTGCAGGGCCAGGCTCTGCTCGACGGACTCGCCGAGCGTGCGGGCCACGAGGCTCCGTACAACATCGAGCTCTTCTCGGGCTCGCCGGATGACGCCAACTCGAAGGTCTTCTTCGACGGCGCCATGGACGTGCTCCAGCCGGAGATCGACAACGGCAACCTCGTCGTCGTGTCCGGTCAGACCGAGATCGCGCAGACCGCGACCGAGGGCTGGCTTCCGGAGAACGCGCAGAACCGCATGGACACGCTGCTGACCTCGTCGTACAGCGGTGACACGGTGGTCGACGGCGTGCTGTCGCCGAACGACACGCTTGCTCGCGCCATCATCACGTCGGTGCAGCAGGCCGGCAAGCCGGTTCCGGTCGTCACGGGTCAGGACTCCGAGGTCGAGTCGGTGAAGTCGATCATGGAGGGCATCCAGTACTCCACGATCAACAAGGACACCGCGCTGCTCGTCGAGCAGTCGATCAAGATGGTCGGCCAGCTGCAGGCGGGCGAGACCGTCGATGTCAACGACGAAGAGTCGTACGACAACGGCGCGAAGATCGTTCCGGCATACCTGCTCGACCCGATCATCGTCACGAAGGAAAACGCCGCTGAGGCGTACGCCAACGTGCCGAGCCTCCTCGAGATCGTGAAGTCGTACCAGTAAGCGATTCCGCTCGAACAACGACGAGCCGTCCGGACCTTCGGGTCCGGGCGGCTCTTCGCCATGTCGGGTCGACTTTTCACACCGGGCGCGGGCGAGCCGCTGGCGGGAAGCGGACGTCCTGTCGGAGGACGTCCGCACACGGTGCGCTAGCCCCAGAGGGGGTCGTCGGGATCGGGAGAGTCTGTGCCGTCGGCATCTGTCATGATGCGCGCTTCAGCGATCCACGACGTCAGAGCGCCATCGCGGAGGAGATGAGGTCGCGGTGTGTCGAGCAAAACGGAGGCGGTCACCTTGTCCAGCGGCTCATCGCTCGCGAAGATGACGACGTTGCCGAGTGGCCCTTCCGCATCTTCCGGCTCTGTGTCAAGCACGACAGCGACGTGATCGAACACGGTGCTCAGGGTCGCGGCCTGTCGTCGTGAGTATTCGAACGGATGCCCGTCGAGCAGGTTCACGGCGACCACGCCCGCTGCTGCGGAGCGCGCGGCGACCCGGCGGTAGAACTCCTGGCTGGCCACACGATGCCGGATGACGGCGGCATCCCAGAGATCGACGACGGTGAAGCACGCCTCCACCCAATCGGTGTCGATTGCGGTGCGATAACTCGCTGTGTCGTCAAGTCCGGGGGACGGAGATGACTGCACCGGCGATGTCTTCTCATTCGGAAAAGCGGCGTCCGCGACCGTACGAGCGTCACCGAGGATGACTCGTATGTCAGACCCGGGAGGCAATGGCAGCGCGTCGATGACGGCGGCGTAGAGCGCGGGTTCGAACTCCACCACCAGCTGAGGTGATCCGGCGCGCGTCGCCTGGACGTAGCGTGCCAGCGTGAGTGCTCCGGCCCCCAGATGCACGGTGAACAGCGGCGCATCCGGCTCGGCGGCGGCATCCATTGCGCGGGCGATGTGTTGGGTGTAGCTGTACTCGAGGGAGGTGGGTTCGGTGATCGAGACGACGGACTGCGCAATTCCATCCACGCTGAGCTCGAAGCGACCGGGTCGCCTTCTCGACTGCACCAGCTTTGCCTTGCGGTCGGCTAGTGAGAGCGAGAACACCCGGCGACTCCATGGCACCTGTCTAGTTTAGGCGGAGGGGATCGGTCGGCGGCTGCCTCTCGAGGAGCAGAGCGCCGTAGGCGAATTCGCTCTCGGAAGGCCGAACCTCCTCGAGATCGTCGAGTCGCACGAGAAAGCGATCAGTCATCTGGCAGAACAGGGCCGCTCGGACCTTCGGTGCTAGGGGTCTTTCTTATTGGCGTGCTGCTGTGGTGCGTCCTTCAGCAGCCGACGCCGGCCGGGTTCTCGTCGCAGGTGTGGGCGACGAGCGCGGTGCGGGCTTCGAGGATGCGGATCTCCTGCGTGGCGCCACCGGTGGTGAGCTGCCCGGGAACGTCGATCCATCCGCCGCCGAGGTCCACCTGCGCGGTGTATCGGATGTCCACCCGGGCCGGGTACGCGCCGGGTTCGCGGTAGACGTGGCTGGTCGGGGTCGGTGTGAACTGCGCTTGGGCGAGCGCCTCCCACGTCTGCCCCGGCGTTGTCAGCGTCGCGGAGCTGCCATCGCCGTAGGTGTAGTCGTATCCGGCCGGGACGAATCGCACGCGCAGTGGCACGCCGAACAGCTCGCCGCCTTGGATCTGCGGTGTCGCAGCAGCGGTGAAGTTGGTCGGCATCCCAGCGATCCCGACGTTTCCGGGTTCGGCGGTGGCGAGGACGGATGCCGGGGCGAACCGCGCGAGGTCGGAGATGGTGATCGTCGGAGTGCCCATCGCCGGCGGGGTGGTCGCCGGGGCTGCGGGCCTGTTCGGACGGGGTGCGCATCGCGTGGTGCCCGAGTCGTCCATGCACGCCGCGAGGTCGATCGCCTCCTGGCTCGGTCCCGAGGGCGTGCCGGGGCCGGATGGACCGCCTGGGCTGCCGTCGTTTCGACGCGTGTCTGTGCTCGCTTCGGTGCCGTGCTGCTGTTGTGTGCCGGAGATCGTGAGGTTGGAGCCCTCGGTCCCGTAGAGGTAGTCGCCTGCGCTATCGCTTCCCTCACTCGTCATTGACCACAGCGTGCCCAGGGTGAAAGCGATGATCATTAGCCGGCGCACTTGTCGTCTCCCACGCGACGCGATGAATCCATGGTCAAGATACGGTCATCTCCCGCCACGAACTCGACAGACAAGGCATAAACGTTCGGGCGCTCGGGGGTGACGAGGGACCTGCCACCTGCATCGGTTACCTGAACCGCACTCACATCCAGACACACCACGGCGACCACCCGCTCGAAGAGAGGTGAGCTAGATTCGCCATTGAAGCTCACTACCCGCGCGTCGCCCCGAATCACGTGGCCTTCAGCGTGCATGACAGAAAAGTTCTCGCGGTCCGCAGCCTCGAGCTCTCCACTGGCCAGCACGTACAGCGGCTCGAACGTTTGTGGGTCGGAAGGATCTATCTCATTCAGCGCATCGTTGTACGCCCGGTACACCTCTTCCGCTGCCGCGAATGCCTCCGCCTCGCTGGCGAAGGCAGGCGTCGGCGTAGGAACCGGCGTCGGCCCCGGTGCGCACCCGAGCAGCTGCCCCAGAGCGGTCGCGATCATCGCGACAGTCACACTTCTTGCGCGTGTCGTCAGCGGTCGAGGAGGGGGCGAGGGCCACGAGCGAGGAGGGGTCACCGCGCCACCGTAGTGAAATCTTGCTCAACCGCGTCGCAGTTCTCCACAGGTCAGAACCAGCATGAGCGCACACCTCAGAACGGCGCGGGCACAGCATCCTCCGTCGCGGTGAAGGTCACCGTGTTCGGTGCAGGAGGAGTGTCGACATAGGTTCGGCCGGTGGGACTCGTCCACTCCACGACTCCGCCTGGCTTCTGCTCGACGTGCCAGGGGGAGTGGTGTTTCAGAACATGATGTCGGCGACAGAAGGACGCGAGGTTCGTCTCGCAGGTCGCGCCACCCGTCGAGGCGGCATGATTGTGGTCGAGATCGCATTTGCGGGCCACGATCCCGCAGGTGGGGAAGCGGCATCGCTGGTCCCGCGCACGCAGGTGCCTGCGCAGGTGACGGCTCGGTCGATATCGATCGACCGCGAGCACTCGACCGCTGATCGGATGCGTCAGCACCCGATCCCACCCCTTCGTCTGGCCCGCCATCTTGCGCGCCGTGTCGACATCGATCGGGGTCCGTCCATCGAGTTCGGCGGGCGGTGCCGTATCGGCATCCGACGCCTCGTCCGCATCGTCATGCATCAGGGTCGTCACCGGAACGGTGATCTCGATCCGGGCGTTGATGGCTCCGAGCAGTCCGTCTTCGCTGTCGTGACCTGTCGGCTGCCCGCTGAGCACGAGATCGGCGAGCAGATCGGCACGGATCTCATCGACCGTCCGATCGTCCGGCTCGAACTCGCTGCCGTCGCGAGCTGCCTGTCGCCTCGCGCGAAGGTTCTCGTCGCGCAGTGCGTGCGCCATCTGCGAGAGACGGTCGAACATGCCGTGGACGAGAGCGGCGGGCGCGTGCGTGTGCAACGCCGCCATTCCGTCTTCGCCATCCGTCACCCATACGCGTCGTTGAGACCTGGCTCGACGGTGTCGCTCCGACACCGTCGTCGGAGCGAACCGCTCGGCCACTCGTCGTGCCAGGGTGCGCAGACGGTTGGGCGACTCCGCCTCGGCGATCGGAAGGATGACCGCGGAGTACTTCTCACGATCGCTGGGCGACTCGATACCCGACCCCGCGTCGACGATCACCCGAGAATGAGCCGGGCTGATCCGCCCAGCCCCCTGCGCCGCCCACACGGCCGGAAACTGGTCGACCAGCAGCTCTGCGGCCGCCATCCGCCGCTCGATCGTGCGATCGCTGACGCGCTGCACTGCACCGATCTCGGCAGCCACGGTGCGAAGAGAGTGGTCGCCTCTGTCGGGGTGATCGCCCTGCTTGGCGATGTCGATCGCCAGCCGCCCGGCGATCGCCAGCAGCCCGTCGCGTGCGGCGCTCATGCTGCTCAGGGTCGCCTCCGCGACCTGCAGCGCGTCGACGAGATCGGCGAGTGTCGCCATCTGTGCGTCCGTCGCGTCGAGCAGTGCTGTCATGTCATAAGTAGATCAGAGACCACCGACATTCGAAGATAAATACGAAACATTCCGATCTGGATATGATTACGGGAGGGTAACGGAAGCGTGCAACACTGACGAGATGCTCCTCCACGCGATCGACACCGGAACAGGCCCAGGCACGGTGCTCCTGCTGCACGGAATGATGGGGTCGTCCGAGAGCTGGTGGCGCCTGATCCCGCCGCTCACAGCCAACGGCCACCGCGTGATCGCTCTCGATCTGCCCGGTCACGGCCTGTCGGAGCGCGACCCGCAGCTCACGATCGAGCAGGCAGCGGCCTCCGTGGTCGAGACGGCCAGGCACCTCGCCCCCGGGCGCCCGCTCGCAGCCATCGGCCACTCCTACGGCGCGAGCGTTCTCGCCGCGTCCTTCGAGATGCTGCAGCCCGACCTGTCTGTGTATGTCGACGCGGCGCTCTCTCTGACCGGGGGACACGACCGCGCGGCTCTCACGGCGCAGTATGCACGCGACCGCAGAGCGCGCCTGTCTCCGAAAGATCTGCTCGCATCCCGCCCCTTCTACTCCGCGCAGGATGCCGAGGTGGAGGCTCGCGCCGCCGCACTCCTCGACCCGGCGACGACAGCGTCGATCTCCTGCGACACGGATCACTCCTGGCTTCCCGACGCCGGCTCGATCGTCCTGCGGGCAGAACCGAGCGCATGGGTCAGCGACGACGACGCCCGCAGATTCGCGGCGAACGGCGCTGACGTCCGCAGCATCCCCGGGGCCGCGCACACCATCTGGTACAGCCACTTCGACGCATTCACTGCGTCCCTCCCCGAACTCTTCGGCCCACCGCCACCGCACGCGCTGTCATAGCCTCGGATCATGACGACCGCGATGCCACCCTCGAACGCGGTGCTCGCGGACTTCGGGATCCCCGCCGCGGATCACGAGGAACTCCGGAACCTCCACGGAGGCCGCGGTCTCACCTGGCGTGCGGCCGACACAGTCCTGCGCCCCTCGGCCGGCGACGGAGAGACGCTGTGGAAGGCGAACGTCCTCGCGCATCTGCCGCACACCTCGGCATTCCGCACGCCGCGCCCGATCCCGTCGGCATCCGGAGCGTGGACGGTCGCCGGCTGGGAGGCCTGGGAGTGGCTGCCCGGTCACACGGATGAGACCCGCGTGGCCGACGTGCTCGCCGCCGCCGCCGCGTTCCATCGAGCCGTCGCCGACCTCGATCGTCCGGACTTCCTCGATGCCGCGCGCGACCCCTGGGCGCGGTCGGACAGGATCGCCTGGCAAGAAGAGGACCTGCCGCCCGGCGACACACTCCGGCGACTCGCTGACGCCTTCAGGCCCGTCGCCGCCCCGGCCCAGATCATCCACGGCGATCTTCTCGGCAACGTGATGTTCGAACGGGGGCAGCCCCCGGTGATCATCGACTGGGCTCCGTACTGGCGTCCGGTCGGCTTCGCCGACGCGATCGTGTTGGCCGATGCCGCGTGCTGGCATCGTCTCGCACCGGCGGACATGCTGAGGCTCGCAGACGACAGAGCAGACGGGCGCCAGCACATCATCCGCGCCCTCGCGTTCCGCATCGCGACCTTCCAGCTCCTGGGCGTGTGGGATGCCGAGATGGAGGCGCGCCATGCTCCCGCTGTCACCGCAGCGCTCAGCTGACCGGCTCACCCAGCGTGCCCGACTACCCTGGGGAGCGATATGGCACATCTTCTCGGGGCAGAAGCCCTTCATCTCGAATATCCGACGAGGGTCGTCTTCGACTCCGTGACCCTCGGCATCGAAGAAGGTGACCGCATCGGCATCGTCGGCCGCAACGGCGACGGCAAGTCGAGCCTCCTGGGGATGCTGGCAGGCCTCAAGGAGCCGAGCTCGGGCCGCGTCACGGTGCGCGGCGGAACCACCATCGGCGTCCTCGACCAGGCCGACACCCTCAGCGACGACCTCACGATCAGCGCCGCGGTCGTCGGCGACACCCCGGAATACGAGTGGGCGGGCGACCCCCGCATCCGTGACGTCATCGAGGGACTGCTGAAGGATCTGCCGTGGGATGCCGAGATCGGCTCTCTCAGCGGTGGTCAGCGTCGTCGCGTCTCGCTCGCCAAGCTGCTGACGGGCGACTGGGACGTCATCGCGCTCGACGAGCCCACCAACCATCTCGACGTCGAAGCCATCACCTGGTTGGCCGGGCACCTCAAGAAGAGGTGGAGCCCGAACTCCGGAGCGCTCATGGTCGTGACTCACGACCGATGGTTCCTCGACGAGATCTCGACCGAGACCTGGGAGGTGCACGACCGCATCGTCGAGCCCTTCGAGGGCGGGTACGCGGCATACATTCTGCAGCGCGTCGAACGCGACCGGATGTCGGCCGCCACCGAGGCCAAGCGACAGAACCTCGCGAAGAAGGAGCTCGCGTGGCTGCGCCGAGGCGCCCCTGCTCGCACCGCGAAGCCGAAGTTCCGCATCGACGCCGCCAACGAGCTCATCGCCGACGTGCCCGAGATCCGCGACAAGATCTCTCTGCAGTCGCTCGCGGTGTCGCGCCTGGGCAAGGACGTCGTGGACCTGCTCGACGTGGGAGTCACCTATCCGACCGTCGACGGCGGCACGCGAGAGGTGCTGCGTGACGTCGAATGGCGCATCGCGCCGGGGGAGCGCACCGGCATCCTCGGCGTCAACGGCGCCGGCAAGTCGACGCTGCTGGGCCTCATCGCCGGCACCGTCGAGCCGACCGTCGGCCGCGTGAAGCGCGGCTCGACCGTGAAGGTCAAGACGCTCACGCAGCGCCTCGACGAACTCGAAGATGTGCGGCGCGAGCCGGTGCGAGTAGTGATCTCGCGGCTGCGCACCTCGTACACGATGGGCTCGGGCTCGAAGGCGCAGGAGCTCACGCCCGGGCAGCTGCTCGAGCGGCTCGGCTTCGACTCCGCCCAGCTCTCCACCCCGGTGAAGGATCTCTCGGGAGGCCAGCAGCGTCGACTGCAGCTGCTGCTCGTGCTCCTCGACCAGCCCAACGTGCTGATCCTCGACGAGCCGACCAACGATCTCGACACCGACATGCTCGCGGCCATCGAGGATCTCCTGGACTCGTGGTCGGGAACCCTGCTGGTCGTCAGCCATGACCGGTACTTCCTCGAGCGCGTGACCGACCAGCAGTTCGCGATCCTCGACGGCCACCTTCGGCATCTGCCCGGCGGCGTCGACGAATACCTGCGGCTGCGTCAGCTGCAGACCTCGGCGCCCGGCAAGTCTCAGACTGCCGTCAACACCGAGAAGAAGGCCTCCAGCCTCGACGGCGCCGCCCTGCGTTCGGCGCAGAAGGAGGTCTCTTCGCTCGAGCGCCGCATCCAGAAGCTCACCCAGCAGGTCGACAAGGCGAAGTCCGCTCTCGCGGAACACGACCAGTCGGACTTCGCGGGCCTCGGCGACAAGATGAAGGCGATCAGCGATCAGCAGGCCGAGATCGAGCAGCTCGAACTCCGCTGGTTCGAGCTGACCGAAGAACTCGACTGATTCGGGGTCTCGCCATTCGGCCGTAGCGGGAATACGGTGGCAGTGCGATGCGCTGTGCTCTGGGCGGGGTTCGATGCCATCTGGGATCGCACAGCTTGATCCTGCGGTACCCGGGAGGTTCAGATGGAAGGACTCGAGGTCACCGTCCTGATCGGACTCACGATCCTCGTTGGCACGATGCTGGCGCCGCGTGTGCGGCTCGCACTGCCGCTCGTGCTCGTCATCCTGGGTCTGCTGCTCGGCTTCGTGCCGCAGCTGCGCGAGATCCAGCTGCCGCCCGAGACCGTGCTGCTGCTGTTCCTCCCGGTGATGCTGTTCTGGGAGAGCCTGACCACCTCGCTCCGGTCGATCCGCCGCGACTTCCGCTACATCCTGCCGATGAGCACGCTGCTCGTCGTGGCATCCGCCTTCGCCGTCGCCGGCATCGGGCTGCTGTTCGGGATGCCGTGGGAGACCGCCCTCATTCTCGGCGCTGCCGTCGCCCCACCGGACGCCACGGCCGTCGCCGCCCTCGGACGCCTGCTGCCGACGCGCATGTTCATGAAGCTCAAGGCGGAGAGCCTGACGAACGACGGCACCGCCCTGGTGCTCTACGCGATCGCCATCTCGCTGGCCCTCGGGGGCAACGTGACGCCGCTGTCGGTGACCATGTCGGTGCTCACCTCGTACGTCGGAGGCATCGCCGCCGGTGTCGTGGTCGCCGCGCTCGGATACCTGCTGCTGCGTCGCACCTCCTCGACGATCGTCATCAACGTCACACTTCTGCTGATCCCGTTCTCGGCGTTCCTGCTGGCCGAGATCGTGCATGCGTCCGGCGTCCTCGCCGTCGTGGTCGCCGGCCTGATCGTCGCCTATGTGTCGCCTCGGGTGACGACCGCCTCGTCTCGACGTCAGGTCGCGGCGGCTTGGCCCTTCGGGGTCTTCCTGCTCAACGGCGCGCTCTTCGTCCTCATCGGGCTCGAGGTGCAGTTCGTCGCGCACGAGATCTCGGCCGCGGCGATCGGCCGTCTGGTGCTGATCACGCTGGCCGTGTGGATGACGCTGCTCGTGGTGCGCTACCTCTTCCAGGTGATGAACGCCCCGTTCCAGCGACGCAACCCCGCTCGCCCGTCGCGCGGTGCGCGGGCGCGTTCGATGGCGGTGTCGACCGTCGCAGGCATGCGAGGTGCGGTCTCGCTCGCGATCGCGCTGTCCGTGCCTGCCGCCAGTGCGACCGAAGGCGAGATCGCGGGGCGTGACGAGATCGTCTTCGTCACCGCCGGGGTGATCCTGCTGAGCCTGCTCGTGCAGGGGCCGCTCCTTCCGGCCATCGTGCGCTGGGCCCGATTCCCGGTCGACCACGCCGAAGACGAGGAGTACGAGCTGGCCGAGCGCACCATCTCGGGCGCGGCACTCGCAGCCCTCGATGACCTCGCCGTCGAGCACGGCGTCGGACAGGAGATCCGCGACAAGGTGCGGGCCGAGGGCTATCAGATGCTCGAGTTCTCGAACGCGCGCGCCCTGGCCCGCGAACAGGCCATCGTCGACGCCGAGGCGCAGGCGCTCGATGTGATGCTCGACGAGCCGGATCCCCTCGGCCGCGGCTCGATACCCGAGACGGGGGACTCAGGAGCGGATGCTGCGCCGACGACGGTGCGGATGCCCGATGCAACGCGCATCGTCGACGATCAAGACGGCACAGAGGGCGAGGTGAGGACCCTGCAGATGCTCGCGACGTCGGTCGACGTCGACGTCATGCAGCGCTCGCCGCTGCTGCGCCATGAGGAGCACACGCGTCTCAAGCTCGCCCTCCTCGACCGCAAGCGGGAGGTGCTGCTCGGACTGCGCAGGGACGGCACCGTGGACGACCTCGTCGTGCGTCGCATCTCGGCGCGACTCGACCTGGAGCAGGTCAGGCTGCAGGGCATCGAGGACTACGACTGAGAGCTGTGACGCTCTGTGACGCTCGATTGTCGCGCACTGCGTCGCCCTGCCTAACGTATTCGAGTCCCCCAAGAGAGGAACCCGAACACTCATGTCCATCACAGCATCCCGTCGGACCACATCCGTCATCGCCGCGCTCGCCGCGGTCCCGCTCTTCGTCGCACTCGCAGGCTGCGCCACCGCATCATCCGACGCCGGCGCAGGCGGCGGTGACTCCGAGAACGAGACCGTCAAGATCGGGGTCGTCGGCAAGGGAGACGCGCAGTGGGCTCCTTTCGTCGAGGCAGCCGCTGACGAGGGCATCACGGTCGAGCTCGTCGACTTCGGCTCGTACGAGCAGCCGAACCCCGCACTGACCGAGGGAGAGATCGACCTCAACCAGTTCCAGCACATCGTGTACCTGGCCGAGTACAACAGCGCCTCGGGCTCCGACCTGACGCCGATCGGCTCGACCGCGATCTACCCGCTGGGCCTGTACTCGAAGAAGTACGACGACGTCGACAGCATCCCCGAGGGCGAGACCGTCGCCGTTCCGGATGATGCCTCGAACCAGGCGCGCGCACTCCTCGTGCTGCAGTCGGCCGGTCTCATCGAGCTCAAGAGCGGCGGAACGATCTTCTCCGACCTCGCCGATGTCGACACCGACAAGTCCAAGGTGAAGGTCACCGCCCTCGAGGCCGCCCTGATCCCGACGTCGCTGCCGGATGTCGCCGCGGCGATCATCAACAACGACTTCGTGGAGGACTCCGGCCTGACCTTCGACGACGCGATCGCGCAGGACGACCCGGAGGACCCGAACGCGCTGCCGTACGTGAACATCTTCGCGTCGCGCGCCGAGGACGCCGACAACGAGACGTACCTCAAGCTCGTCGAGATCTTCCAGACGAACGAAGACGTGCAGGCAGGTCTGATCGAGTCCTCGGGTGACACTGCGGTGCCGCTGCAGACCCCCGCCAAGGATCTCGTCGCCTCGCTGAAGAAGGTCCAGGAGGACACCGAGGCCAAGAAGTAGGACGACCGGGTGCAGAACACCCCCGTCCGATGAGGGAGAATCGGGTGGCGCTTCGTGCGTCACCCGATTCTTCGTTCCCGAAG
This sequence comes from Microbacterium sp. MEJ108Y, assembly GCF_000834175.1. NCBI lineage: Bacteria > Bacillati > Actinomycetota > Actinomycetes > Micrococcales > Microbacteriaceae > Microbacterium > Microbacterium sp. MEJ108Y. The sequence goes on from NZ_JXQX01000006.1 coordinate 79,530, forward strand.
CAGACCGGAGCACCACATGCCGATCGTCACCCTGACGAACGTCTCGAAGACCTACCCCTCCCGCACCCGTGAAGACGCCGAGGTCGTGGCCGTCGACGACGTCACCCTCTCGATCGAGAAGGGCGATGTCTTCGGCATCATCGGATACTCCGGTGCGGGCAAGTCGACTCTTGTGCGGCTGATCAACGCCCTCGAACCGGCGACCAGCGGCACCATCACGGTCGACGACGTGGACATCACCTCTCTCCGGGAGAGCGAGCTGCGCAAGGTCCGCGGGGGGATCGGCATGATCTTCCAGCAGTTCAACCTGTTCGCCTCGCGCAGCGTCAAGGCGAACATCGCATACCCGCTCAAGCTCGCCGGCTGGTCGAAGGCCGACATCGAGACGCGGGTCTCCGAGCTCCTCACCTTCGTCGGCCTCGCCGACAAGGCCAAGGCGTATCCCGAGCAGCTCTCCGGCGGTCAGAAGCAGCGCGTCGGCATCGCCCGCGCCCTGGCCACGGGCCCCGCCATCCTGCTCGCCGACGAGGCCACCAGCGCCCTCGACCCGCAGACCACGCACGAGGTGCTGGATCTGCTCAAACGGGTCAATCGGGAGCAGGGCGTCACGATCGTCGTGATCACACACGAGATGGACGTCATCCAGACGATCGCCACCAAGGTCGCGGTCATGGAGAACGGTCGCGTGATCGAGCAGGGCGATGTCTTCGACGTCTTCTCCGCTCCGCAGAACCCCGCGTCGCAGCGCTTCGTCGGCACGGTCGTGAAGGGCATCCCCTCGCCGTCCGAGCTCGGTGTGCTGCGCGAGCGCCACCGAGGCCGCCTCGTCACGTTCTCGTTCCGCGACGGCGACTCGTCGCAGGCGCAGGTGTTCCTCGACCTCGCCGGGGCGGGGCTCGACTTCGAGCTCGTGTACGGCGGGATCAACGACATCCGCGGGCGGGCCTTCGGCCACCTCACGCTCGCGATCCGCGGCGAGAGCGCCGTGATCGACCGCACCCTCGGGGAGATCTCGCAGCGCGTCGAAGTCACCGAGATCGCCGGAGAGGAGGCGCGCTGATGGACCGTCTGAACGAACTGTGGCCCGAATTCTGGAAGGCCGCGCTCGAGACCCTCTACATGACGTCGTTCGCGCTCGTGCTCGGCGGCATCCTCGGTCTCGCGATCGGTGTCATCCTCTACGTCACCCGCCCCGGCGGGCTCGCCCAGAACCGACCTGTCTCCGTGGTCGCGAACCTCGCGGTGAACTTCTTCCGCCCGATCCCGTTCGTGATCTTCATGGCGGTCGCGCAGCCGTTCGCCCGCGTCGTCGTCGGCACCGGGATCGGCACCACTGCCGGAGCGTTCATCATCGGTCTCGCCGCGGCCTTCGCGATCGGCCGCATCGTCGAGCAGCACCTCGTCTCGGTCTCGCCCGGGGTCATCGAGGCCGCCCGCGCGATGGGCGCCGGCCCCTGGCGCATCCTGTTCACCGTGGCGATCCCCGAATCCCTCGGACCGCTCATCCTCGGTTACACATTCATCGTCGTCGCGCTCATCGACATGACGGCGATGGCCGGTCTCATCGGCGGCGGCGGTCTCGGAGCGTTCGCGCAGATCTACGGCTTCCGTCAGTTCGAGCCGCTCGTGATGTGGGCGGCGATCGTGCTGATCGTGGTGTTCGTGCACCTCGTGCAGATGCTCGGCACGCGGCTAGCGCGCAAGATCATGCGCCGCTGACCGGAGCCTCCTGCAGCGTGCGCGTCGTGGAGAACACCCTCGGCGCGCCGCTCAGCGGATCGATGAAGTGCAGTTCGCGCGCGAGCAGCTGCATGGGGTGATCGAAGTCATCCGGCCGCTCGCCGCGCAGCTCGGGATAGAACGGGTCATTCAGGATGCCGAGGCCGAGAGCGGCGAGGTGCACCCGCAGCTGATGCATCTTGCCGCTGTGCGGGCGCAGCAGCGTGTGCACGACGCGCTCGTCGGCACCGAGCACCTCGATCAGCGTCTCGGCGTTGGGCTCGCGTTCGTCGTCGACCTGGACCTTCAGCTCGTTGCGCAGCTTCACGATGTGATTGCGGTAGACGAGGGGGAATCGCGCCGCCTCCCAGTCGGCCGGACGGGCGGAGACCGCCTCATAGACCTTCTGCACCTGTCGGGTCTCGAACAGCAGCTGGTACGGGCCTCTCGTGGCCGGACGCGCCGAGAACATCAGCACCCCGGCGGTCGCCCGATCGAGTCGGTGGATCGGTGCGAGCTCGTCGTTGCCGAGCAGGTTGCGGAGGCGGATCAGCGCGGAGTTCTGCAGGAACTTCCCGCCGGGGATCGTCGGGAGGAAGTGCGGCTTGTCGATGACCACCAGGTCGTCGTCCTGATGGATGACCTCGATCTCGACCGGCAGGCGCGTCTCGACGGGAGGATCGCGGTAGTACCAGATGAACTCCTCGACGCCCAGCGGCGTGTCCCGCGCCAGGGGAGTGCCGTCGCGGGCCACGATCTCGCCGCGGTCGAAGCGGCTGAGCAGACCTTCGGGGTCGAGGTGGAAGAAGCGGTCGATCATGTAGGCGCCCACCGTCGGCCAGTCGCCGCTCATCGGAACGTGCAGGCGCGTGGCGCCGACGCCGTCGCGCACGGGAAGAGGGGAGAGCATCGCCATGTCGTCAGTTCCTCACGCGTCGAAACTGAGGCTCAGCTTGCGCAGCAGCGCAGCCAGGCGATCGCGGTCACCGCGCGACAGGGCCCGCAGCAGGTCGTCCTCGACGTCGACCAGACGCGTGATCGCGGCATCCACCCGGATCCGCCCATCATCCGTGAGCGTCACGAGCACGCTGCGGCCGTCAGCAGGGTCGCCCTCGCGCCGCACGAAACGACGCCCGACGAGACGATCGATGCGATTGGTCATGGTGCCGCTCGACACCAGCGTCTGCTGGAGGAGCTGCTTGGGGGAGAGCTGGAAGGGCGCCCCGGCGCGGCGCAGCGCCGACAGCACGTCCCACTCCCAGGCCTCCAGATCGCTCCGGCGGAACACGTCGCGACGAGCGCGGTCGAGCAGCCGGGTCAGGCGATCCATCCGCGACAGCACCTCGAGGGGTGAGAAGTCGAGGTCGGGTCGTTGGGTGTTCCAGGCGCCGACGATCCGATCAACCTCATCCGCCTCAGTCATCCGTCCATTATCGCCGGTAGCACGCAGGCGGACGTGGCAGACTTGACCCGCGGCTCCCTCGGGAGCAGCGGTCCGCCGTGGTGTAATGGCAGCACGACAGCCTTTGGAGCTGTTAGGTCTAGGTTCGAGTCCTGGCGGCGGAGCATGACTGGGAACAATCTCGCGATCATCATCCTCGCCGCAGGCCAGGGAACCCGCATGCGCTCGCGCCTGCCGAAGGTGCTGCACCCGATCGGCGGGCGCCCACTGGTGGGGCACGTCCTGACGACGGCCGGTCGCCTCGAGGCCGACCACGTCGAGGTCGTCGTGCGGCACGAGCGCGACCAGGTGGTCGCCGCCCTCGCCGAGGACTACCCGGATGCCGTCTTCATCGACCAGGACGAGGTTCCCGGCACGGGCCGAGCGGTGCAGGTCGCGGTCGATGCGCTCCCCGCGGACTTCGACGGCGACGTCCTCGTACTCTCTGGAGACTGCCCGCTCGCGGATGCCGACACGCTGCGCTCGTTCCTCGATGCGCACCGCGAGGCGGACGCCGAAGCGACACTCATGACCGCCGTCGTCGACGACCCGACCGGCTACGGCCGCGTCATCCGCGACGCAGGCGGCGGTGTCGACCGAGTGGTCGAGCAGAAGGACGCCACGGCAGAAGAGGCCTCCGTCAGCGAGATCAACGCGGGCATGTACGTGTTTCGGGTCGCGACGCTGCGCAAGTACCTGCCGTCCGTCGGCGTGGACAACGCGCAGGGCGAGATGTACCTGACCGACGTTCCGGGGCTGCTCCGCCGCGACGGCAGCCGTGTGGCGGCATCCGTCGTCTCCGACGTCACGGTCACCTACGGCGTCAACGATCGCGCTCAGCTCGCCGAGGTCGGTCGTCTGCTCAACCGCCGGATCGTGCGGCGCTGGCAGCTCGAGGGCGTCACCGTGATCGACCCGGCGACGACCTGGATCGACGACGACGCCACCCTGGCGCCCGACGTCACGATCCTCCCGAACACCCATATCCTGCGCGCCACGACGATCGCCGAAGGTGCCATCATCGGCCCCGACACGACCCTCGTCGACTGCGAGGTCGGTGAAGACGCGATCGTCCGCCGCACCGATGCCACGCTCGCGGTCATCGGCGCCGAGGCCACCGTCGGCCCCTTCTCGTTCCTGCGCCCTGGCACCGTCCTCGGGGCCCGCGGCAAGATCGGCGCTTACGTCGAGACGAAGAACGCCGAGATCGGCGAAGGCAGCAAGGTCCCGCACCTGTCGTACGTCGGCGATGCGACCATCGGTCGAGGCGTCAACCTCGGCGCCAGCACGATCACGGCGAACTACGACGACGTGAACAAGCACCGAACGATCGTCGAAGACGAGGTGCACACCGGGTCGCACACGACCCTCGTCGCGCCCGTTAGGCTGGGAGCCGGCGCCAAGACAGGTGCCGGCGCTGTCGTCCGCAAGGATGTCCCTGCCGGCTCCCTTGCCATGAGCGTCGCCCCTCAGCGCAACATCGAGGGTTGGGTCGAGAAGAACAGGGCAGGCACGGGCGCGGCAGACGCCGCAGCCCGATCCCGAGTGGCGGAGTAGGCAGAACGATGGCGCGCAAGAAGAAGACGGTCGATCTGGACAGGGACAACGGCATCGCTCCGGGTCTCGTAGCCAAGACCAAGAAGCGACTCGTGGTCGCCGGTGGTCGATCGCACCCCGCGCTGACCGCAGCGGTGGCCGCATCACTCGGAACAGAGGTCGTGCCGACCGAGCACCGCACCTTCGCATCCGGTGAGATCTACGCACGGTTCGAGGTGTCGATCCGAGGCTGCGACCTGTTCCTGATCCAGACCTTCGGCGAGCCGGTCAACGAGTGGCTCATGGAGACGCTCATCATGATCGACGCCGCGAAGCGCGCCTCCGCCAAGCGCATCACGGTCGTCGCCCCCTACTATCCGTACTCGCGTCAGGACAAGAAGGGCCGAGGCCGTGAGCCGATCAGTGCCCGCCTCGTCGCCGATCTGCTCAAGACGGCCGGTGCAGACCGCGTCATGAGCGTCGACCTGCACGCCGCCCAGATCCAGGGATTCTTCGACGGTCCTGTCGACCATCTCTTCGCCAAGCCCGTGCTGATGGAGTACTTCAAGAGCACGCTGAGCGCAGAGGACCGAAAGATCCTCACCGTCGTCTCGCCCGACATGGGTCGGGTCCGCGTCGCAGACACATGGTCGGACAGCCTCGGGGCACCGCTCGCCATCATCCACAAGCGTCGCGACCCGAAGGTCGCCAACCAGGTCTCCGTGCACGAGATCGTCGGCACCGTCGAGGGGCGCACCTGCCTCCTCGTCGACGACATGATCGACACCGGCGGGACGATCGTGAAGGCGGCGCAGGCGCTGAAGGCGAGCGGTGCGCATCGCGTGATCGTCGCCGCGACGCACGCGATCTTCAGCGACCCGGCATCCGAGCGTCTGCAGGACGCGTCGATCGACGAGGTCGTGATCACCGACACGATCCCCCTGACCGAGTCGCGCCAGTGGGACAAGCTCACGATCCTCCCGATCGCCCCGCTGCTCGCCCGCGCGATCCACGAGGTCTTCGAAGACGGATCCGTCACGAGCATGTTCGGCGGCGACGCTTAGGCGACCCATACTTCGGACACAGCCCGCGCATAGATGCTGTCCCTACGGTCGAATCACACACACCGATCAAGGCCGGGAGGACCATCATGATCCGCACGACTGTACCGACTTCTGTTCGCAAGGGCGCAGCCCTGGCCGGCGTCGCAGGACTGCTCGTCCTCGCGGGGTGCTCCGGCACGGCTGACGCCGAAGACCAGTCGACCGACACCGGAACCGACACGAGCACCGAATCGACCGATTCCGGAGCAGCGGCCGGCGGCGACTACACCGACGGCACCTACACCGCCGACGGCTCGTACCAGACCCCCGAGACGGTCGAGACGATCAGCGTGACCCTCACGGTCGCCGACGGTCTGGTCACGGATGTCGAGGTGACCGGCGACCCGCAGGCCCGCGAGAGCGAGCAGTACCAGGGCGAGTTCATCGGCGGCATCGCGGACGAGGTCGTGGGCAAGTCCCTCGACGACATCGAGGTCAGCCGTGTGGCGGGCTCGTCGCTCACCAGCGGCGGGTTCAACGAGGCCGTCGAGTCGATCAAGGAGCAGGCCGCCGCCTGAGGCGCCTGACCACGGCATGACGATCTGGCGTTTCGACGCGATCGGCACACTCTGGGAGATCGAGACGTCGCACGGGCTCGGCGCGGACGACCGTGAACGCGTCGGGGCCGAGATCGAGCGATTCGACCGGGAGTGGTCGCGGTTCCGAGAGGACTCATCGGTCACCCGTGTCGGCCGAGACGGCGGCTCGATCTCGTCTCCCGATGCGGGCGCGATGCTCGATGCCTACCGCGACCTGTCGAGGGCGAGCTCCGGGGCGGTGAACCCGCTCGTCGCGGAGAGCTTGGATGCCCTCGGCTACGACGCGTCGTACTCGCTCGTCGCGAGCTCCCCGATCGCCGCCCCGGCAGACTGGACCGATCGGGTGCGCTGGACGGCGGGGGAGGCCACGGCATCCGCGCCGGCTCTTCTCGACGTCGGGGCACTCGGCAAAGGGCGTCTGGTCGATCTCGTGGCCGGGGTGCTCGCCGACGTGCCCGGTGACCTCGTGGTCGATGCCGGAGGTGATATGAGAGTCCGCGGAGACGTGGTGCGGGTCGGACTCGAGCATCCGTACGATCCGACGAAGGCGATCGGCGTGATCGAACTGCAGGATGCCGCGCTCTGTGCCTCGGCGATCAATCGCCGAGCGTGGGGTGATGGACTCCACCACGTGCTCGACGCTCGCACCGGGGTGCCGGTCCGCACCTGGGCGGCCACGTGGGCGATCGCCCCTGAGGCGATGCGAGCGGATGCCGTCGCGACCGCCCTGTTCTTCGACGGCGGCCCCGAGCTCGCCGCATCGTGGGGCGTCGAGTGGGTGCGCATGACGACCGACGGACGCGCCGAGCGTTCGCCGGGCTGCCCCGCACAGCTGTTCACCACCCGCCGATGAGGCATCGAAGTAGGGAAGAGTAGACCTGTGATCACTTCCATCACCGCGCTGCGGCAGCGGGTTCTCGCCTTGCTCGGCGGCATCTCCATGTACCGTCTGGTGCTGTTCGCCCTGCTCGCGCTGGGGCTCATCGCCGTGGTGCTGTCGGCTCTCGGCGTGATCGTCTCGCCGACACCGCTCGAGATCATCGCGTCCTTCGTCGTGCTTGCGCTGGTCATATCGCTGGTGGATGCGGCGGCCCAGCGCATCCTGCGGCTGCCGTGGCGCATCGAGTCTTCGCTGGTGACGGCACTGATCCTGCTCTTCGTGCTCCGCCCCGGCATCGAGCCGAACGCCCTGCTCGGGCTGGCCATCGCCGGAGTCGTGGCGAGCCTGTCGAAGTATCTGATCGTGTGGCGGGGTCGGCACGTCCTCAACCCCGCCGCCTTCGGTGCGGCCGTCGTGTCGATCCTCGGATCCTTCGGTGCCTTCGAGTGGCTCGGGACGTCCTCGTCGTGGTGGGTCGGCACACCGTCGCTCTTCGTCCCCGTCCTGATTCTCGGACTCGTCGTCCTCTGGCGCACCGAGAAGGTGCGCGTCGTCGTCGTCTTCCTCATCGTCGCGATCGCTGTCGCGATGCTGCGGCAGGCCGTGCAGGCTCAGGAGTTCTCGATCGCCTTCGATCCCGGCGCCGCTCTCTCGTTCGCGATCTTGCAGTCCCCGTTCCTGTTCCTCGGAGCGTTCATGCTC
>NZ_JXQX01000007.1:0-158249 GCF_000834175.1 Microbacterium sp. MEJ108Y
ACGGCACGGTGGTCGCCTCGGTCGCAGCTGCGGCGGCCGCACGCCCCGCTGGATCCAGCGACACGATCTGGGTCTCGATCGCGTCGACGCGGGCGATCACCGCTGCGAGCCCGGTCATGCCGCGCTCCCCTCACGTCGCGAGGTGCGCACCACGGCGATCTCATCGAGCGCGGTCTGCTCGGCGGCGAGCTCGGCCTTGGCGGTCTCGACCCGGTGGGTGCTCTCGAGTCGCTCGAGCCCCTTCAGATCGCGTCGCGCTTCGACATGCGCAGACCTGGCCTCCGACTCCGCGCTGCGTCTCATGTCGACGAGCGCCTGGAGGTCGCTGAGAGTGCTGCGCCCCGCGGCGCGGGCCGCGGCCATGGCCATCAGCGCCCGAGGATCATCGATCTGAGCGCTGATGTCGGCGAGGCTCGTGATCGCAGTCTGCGCCGCGGTCTCGGCCTGCGCCCGTTCTGCGCTCGCACGCGAGAGATGCTCGGCGGCGACACGTTCCTGGGCGCCGCGCACACGCAGCAGACCAGCCAGTGGGAAGGTCATGGGGTGAGTCCTCCGAAGTCGGTGGTGAGGGTGGCGAGCTGCAGCCAGGATTCGTCTGTCGCGGCGAGGTCGTCGATGCTCTGGGTGAGGAATCGGGAGATCGCACCCTCGTGAGCGATCGCGGCGTCGACCATCGGGTTGGCCCCCTGCCGATAGGCGCCGATCTCGATCAGGTCGTTCGCACTGCGCCGAGCGGCCAGGACGCTGCGCAGCGTCACGGCGTTCTGCCGCTGCTCCGGCGTGGTGACCTTCGACACGACGCGCGACACCGACCCGAGCACGTCGACGGCAGGAAAGTGACCGCGGATCGCGAGGGCCCGATCGAGCACCACATGCCCATCGAGGATTCCTCTGGCGGCATCGGCGATCGGCTCGTTGTGGTCGTCGCCGTCGACGAGCACCGTGTAGAGACCGGTGATCGACCCCACGGGCCCTGTTCCCGCCCGCTCGAGCAGCCGGGCCAGCACCGAGAACGTCGAGGGCGGATAGCCCCGGGTCGCGGGCGGTTCGCCGGCGCTCAACCCGATCTCGCGCTGCGCCATGGCGACGCGCGTCAACGAGTCCATCATCAGCACCACGTCGAGTCCGTCATCGCGGAAGCCCTCGGCGATCCGCGTGGCGACGAACGCCGAGCGCAGCCGTGCCATCGCCGGCTGGTCCGAGGTCGCGACGATCACCACCGAACGCGACAGACCCTCAGGCCCGAGGTCGTCTTCGAGGAACTCGCGCACCTCGCGACCGCGCTCGCCGACGAGGGCGATGACGTTCACATCGGCGGTGGATCCACGGGCGATCATCGACATCAGTGACGACTTGCCCACACCCGACCCGGCGAACAGACCGAGACGCTGTCCCGAGCCCACGGGTGTCATGGTGTCGAGCACGCGCACACCGAGTCCGAGCTGCCGGTCGATGCGCTGGCGGTCCATCACGCTCGGGGCATCGTGGTCGAGCGACACGTGGGCGACGCTCCTGTCGAGCGGCCCCTTGCCGTCGATCGGCCGACCGAGTCCGTCGAGCACGCGTCCGAGCAGCGCTCGTCCCGTCGGCACCTGCAGCGGCGCTCCCCCATGCCGCACCCGGGCACGGGCGGTGATCCCGTCGAGCCTGCCCAGGGGCATGCAGCGGGCTGAGGCACCGTCGACGGCGACGATCTCGGCATCGACCGGGCGGCCGTCCGCCGTGTCGATGCGGATGCGGTCGCCGACCGCTCCGTCGATGCCGAGCACCTCCACCCCGAGTCCTCGCACCGCCTTCACCGTGCCGGAGCGCTCGGGGCGCGCGGCCGTGAGCGCGCGCTGCCACGACCGCGTCCCGGTGATCACCCGATCACCTCGGCAACCTGGTCGTCGCCGTCGAGTGCTGCGGCCGCGCGCGCGAGTGCTGCGGTGATGCGCGTGTCGACCGCCCCGTTCTCGATCTCCACGATGGCGCCGCCGTTGTCCACGGCGGGAGAGACCGATACCTGGATGCCGCGGAGCGCGTCGATCGTCGACTCCTCCTCCTGCAGGACACGGGCGTCCTGCACGCTGAATGCGACGCGAGTCCACCGGTCCGCCGGCATCTCGGCCAGGGCGCGCCGAAGCGCGTGAGCGGCGGATCGCGCAGGATCCGACAATTCCGCTCCGAGGATCGTCGTGGCCAGCATGACCGCGAGTTCTTCGACTCGGTCGGCAGCGAGCGTGCTCAGCTCGTCGATGCGCTGGTCGAGCGCCGCCTGCGCGGTCTCCAGCGCGCGCAGACCAGAGCCCCGCTCGTGCAGGTACAGCTCCTGGAGTTCCTGCATCCGCTGCTGCTGCGCGGCACGCTGGGCCTCACCCTCGTCCAGTGCGACTCTGCGACCTTCGGCGAAGCCGTCGGCGTAGCCCCGGGTGCGAGCGCGGTCGGCCTCGCCTCGGAGGTCGATGGGAGTCTCGCCGACGCGCGGCACGACCAACGGCGTGAAGGCGGAATCGAGCACAGCGGACACCTCGGAGTCGAAGGGCGAGGCCTGTCCGTGGCCCGTAGGTCGAGCGATCCGTGCTCCCTGCCCACTATCGCGACACATATCTGCGGCCGTAACCGCCGCCGCCGAATCACCTGCCGTCAGAGGGATCACTCGATGAGCTCGTCCTCGTCTTCGCGCGAGATCGTGATCTCCTCTGCGGCCTCCAGATCACGGATGATGCGCACGATCTCGGCGCGGGCCTCGTCGACCTGACGCATGCGCACGGGACCCAGCACCCGGGTCTCCTCAGCGAGGTTCTCCTGGTTGCGCTCGGTCATGTTGCTCTTGACCTTGTCGGTGATCTGCTCGTCTGCGCCCTTCAGCGCGAGCGCGAGCATGCGGAGGTCGATCCCGCGCAGCACACGCTGGGCGTCGCGGTCTTCGAGACGAGCGATGTCGGCGAACGTGACCATGCGGCTGCGGATATCCTCGGCCAGCGCCAGGTCGCGCCCCTCGAGGCTCGCGAGCAGCGACTTCTCGAGGGCGGTGTCGGACCTGTTGATGATCTCGACGAGAGGCTGCACGCCGCCGATCGCCTCATGATTGTCGCGCATCGCGAAGACGCCGGTGCGAGAGCGCAGCGAGTCGGCGACGATCGAGATCGCCTCCTGGGTCGCGGTGCCCATCGTCGCGATCGCCTGAGCGACATCGGTGCGCAGCGGGTCCTGCAGGGCGGCGAGCACCGCCGCCGCCCGATCGGCTCGCAGGTTCGCCAGCACCACGGCGACCGTGGTCGGCAGCTCGCCCTCGATGATCGTGGCGAGCTGGGCCGGGTCTGCCGCGTTGAGGAAGTCGAAGGACACCGAGCCCTGCGACATCACCCTGCCGACCATCCCGACGGCCTTCTCGCGCCCGAACGCCGTCTCGAGCAGTCCGGTGGCGAGTTCCTGGCCGCCGCGCGACGGCACAGAGCCGCCGGTGGCGATGCGCCGGAACTCCGCGAGGGCGCGGGCGGTGGAGGCGACGTCCACTCCCCCGAGCTGCGTGAGCTCGGCGGCGAGCATCTCGGAGCGCTCCTCACCGAGGTGACGCAGCACTTCGGCGCTGGCCGCGCGGTCCATGTTCATCAGCACGATCGCGGCCTTGCGAAGGCCGCTCATCTCCGGCACCGCAATCGCCGCGGGCGCCACGGCGGTCGAGACCTCGACCGTGTCGGCCTGTGCATCCAGCAACTCGGTCAATGCGCTCATACGGTCGCCTCGTCCATCAGGTCGGCCAGTGCGCTGGCGATGGTGTCGGGTTCGCGCTTCGCCAGATCGTCGATCTCACGGCGTCTGCGCTCGACGAGCACCTTGTCGGGCTCCGGTTCGTCATCGAGGTCGATCGATGCCGACGGCAGCAGCGTCGTGGGTGCCGGGGCGACGATCGCCTCGGCCTCCTTGAGGCCCCTGAGTGAACGGAGCTTCTGCTCCTCGCTCTCGGTGACGGTGGCGAAGTACTCGATCGGACCGTCTTCGGTGTAGAGCACGCGGCGCTTCATCTTGCGGCGCACGACGAGGAAGACGATCAGGATGATCACGGCCAGCAGGATCGATCCGCCGATGATCGCCGACCGCAGCAGCTCCTGCTGCATCTGCGCCTCACGCTCGGCCTCCGCCGCCGCGAGCGCCGTCGCAGCCGCCGTCGCTCCCGCCTCGTTGAACTCGACGAACTCGACGGCGATCTCGTCGCCGCGCTCGACGTCGATGCCGGCGGCCGATGCCACGAGCGATTCGATCTGGTTCGCCGTCACGCCTGTGACGGTTCCGCGGTTCAGCGCGATGCTGACCGTCTGCCTCGTCACCTCTCCTGCCGGGGTGATGGTCTTCTCCGTCGACTTGTTCACGGCGTTGTTGCGAGACGTCTCCTCGAACTCGTAGGCGCCGGTGCCGTCGGCGTTGTTCGGGACCGCGATGTTGTCGGGGCCGAGCACGCCGGTGCCGCCCGCTTGACCGCCGTTGTAGGTCTCCGTCTTGGTCTCCTCCGACGCGCTCAGCTCCCCCTCGGGGGCGGAGTACGTCTCGTCCATGCGCTCGGACGTGGAGTTCGCGACGTCGGCCGACACCGTCACGGTGGCGTTTCCGGGCCCGACGATCGTCTCGAGCATCTTGCTGACGGATGCGGCGACCTTCGCCTCGTGCTCCGTCGCCTGCTTCGACGAGCTGCCGGTGAGGCCGGTTCCGACAGCCGAGAGCACTCGGCCGTCCTGATCCGTCACCGCGACGTCTTCGGGGGTCATCCCCGGCACAGCGGCGCTCGTGAGGTGCACGATGGCCTCGATCTTCTCGTCGCTGAGGGTCGATCCGTTGCGGGTCTTCACGAACACGGATGCGGTCGGGCTCTGCCGCTCCGAGACGAACACGCTCTCTTCGGGGATCGCGAGCTGCACCGATGCGGTGGAGATGCCCTCCATGGCACCGATCGTGCCGGCCAGCTCGCCCTCGATCGCGCGCTTGTAGGTGACCGACTGCTGGAACTCGCTCGCGGTCACACCCATGTCGTCGAGCAGCGTGTACCCCTCGCTGGTGTCTCCGGGAAGACCGGCCGATGCCGCTGCCAGGCGCTGCGCGTAGACCTGGTCGTCGGGCACGAGGATGGTCGCGCCGCCCTCGGTGAGCTCGTAGCCCACGCCCGCCGACTTCAGCTGCTCGACGACAGCCGAGGCATCGCCGGCGCTCAGGCCGGTGAACAGCGGACTCATCTGCGGCTTGGTGAGCCATGCGCCGAGCGCGATGGCCCCCATCACGAGCAGCGCGACGCCGATGATGGCGATCGTGCGCTGTGCGAGAGAGAATCCTGAGACGACCAGCTTCGCGCGGTCGTAGTAGCTCGTGAGCATCTTGGGCATCGTCAGGCCTGCATCCTCATGATCTCGTTGAACGCCGAGACGCTGCGGTCACGCACGGCGACCACCAGATCGAGCGTCACTGAGGCGCGTGTCGAGGCGATCATCGCCTGGTGGATGTCCTGCAGGTCACCTGTGACGGCCTTCACCGCCAGCTCGTTCGACGACGACTGCAGCTGCTGGAGGTTCTCCACGGCACCCGAGAGCGATGTCGCGAAGGCGCTCCCCGATGCCGATGCACCGGATGCCTCCGGACCCGTCTCGAAGCTGAGCGCAGAGAGCGGCGTGACGCCTGCCGCGGAGATGGCCTCGACGCCGGACATCAGTTGCGCCCGATCTGCAGTGCGGCCTCGTACGTCGTCTTCGCACGGTCGACGACGGCGGCGTTCGCCTCATATCCGCGCTGCGCCAGGATCAGCATGCTCATCTGGTCGCCGAGCTCGACGTTCGGGTACTGCACATAGCCGTCCTCGTTCGCGTAGGGGTGCTCGGGGTCGTACACGAGCTTGGCCTCGGCATCGGATTCGACCACGCCTGCGACGTAGACGCCCGGACTCTCCGTGCCGGCCTGCACGGTGACGAACTTCTCTCGGAACGCCTCCTGGCCCGCGGGAGTGGCCGTGTTCACGTTGGCGATGTTGTCGCTGAGCGCGTCGAGCCACTTGCGGTGCGCGGTCAGGCCGGTGCCGGCGATGCCGATCGCGTCGAAGGTCATGCGGAGGCCTGCCCGATCGCCTTGGTGATGGACGCCGCCTGGCCGCCGATCGCCTGGCTGGCGAACTGGAACCGCAGCACGGTGTCGATGTTCGACAGGGTCTCGGTGTCGAGGTTGACGTTGTTGCCGTTCACCCTGGTCGGTTCGAGCGATCGCTCGACCGTGGCGCCGACTGTTCCCGAACCGCCTTCGACGGCGGAGCGCAGCTCGTCCTCGAACTGGACGCGCTTGGCCTGGTAGCCGGGCGTGTTGACGTTGGCGATGTTCTCGGCGATCGAGCGTTGGCGCAGGGCCAGCCCATCGAGGGCGCTGATCAGCGCAGAGGAGGTGACGGATTCGAGCACGGGGGCACTCCGGACGTTGGTGGAGAGGCCGATCCCTGGCCAATCGTCGAGCGATCCGTGCTCGGTGCCGACTATCGCGACACTCGACTGCTCACGTAACCTCGATGCTCAACCCTCGACGTCGAGATATGCGGGTACGTCCGTCTTGGAGGTCGGCACCCGTCGCAGTGCGGCGATCTCGCGTGCGACATGGGCGCGGGAGGTGACCAGGCCGCCGATCATGAGCTGCTGTCGCGCGAGAACAGCCTCTGCGCGTTCGCGAAGCTCCTCCGGCACGGGGCCGGGTGGCGCATCGAAGGGCTGGTCATCGAGCTGCTCGTCGGCAGCGTCGAGAGCCCGCTCGAACTGGTCGAGCACCGTCAGCCAGGCCGAGAGGTTGTCAGGCACGAGAGCTCAGGCCAGAGCCGTGATGGGCGTCTGCGTGCCGGACGTGATCGCCGCGGCCGCCGCATGCCAGGCCTCACGCAGCGGAACGACGAGATCGCGGCACTCTGCGGTGGCGACCCGATCACGAGCGATGTTCGCGGTGATCAGACGGCCCGTGAGGTACGTGTACACGCCATGCAGTTCAGCGGAGCCGTCCCACTCATCGGTGAGTGAGCCGTTCAGTTCGGCGACGATCTGCTGCGCGTGCACGAGGTGGTTGCCCGCGGCCGCCCAGTCTCCGGACTCCTGCGAGGCGTCTGCGCGCTCGATGTCGACCAGCAGGCGGTCGTAGAGCAGCACGAGAAGGCGTTCCGGCGTGGCCGAGGCGACCTGCTGCTCGAGGTACTGCTGCTTCGCGCGGTCGAGAGAGGTGATGGGCATGGTTCTGGTCTCCGATGAGATGGTGGTTGCGGTGCTCAGGTCACGACGTCGTCGTGCCGTTGAGGCCTGCGAGCTGCGAGGTGAGCCACGACGACTGCGACTGGAGCTTCGAGAGCTGGACCTCGAGCTGCGCATACGTGCGCTCGAGCGTCGCCTGCCTCTGCTCCAGCCGGACGTCCCATCGCTCCACCTGGGTCTTGAGCGTCTTGACCTCGGTCTCCTGACCGGTGATGCGCTGGGTGAGCAGCCCGTCGTACTTGTCGGAGTACTGGTCGGTGACGCCTTCGACCCGTCCGGCGATCGACGAGAAGATCTCCTGGGTCTTCTCCGGATCCTCGGCGAGGGCCTTTCCGAACTTCTCCGCGTCGAAGGAGAGCACGCCCTTGTCGCTGATCGAGATTCCGATCGTCGACGGCGATACTCCGTCGACCGGAAGCTGCATCGCGTTCGCGAGAGCGCCGCGGAGATTGCGAACGGTGCTGTCTCCGGTGAACACGCCGAGAGTGGTGGTCTCGCCAACATCTCCGATCGTCGCCTTCGATCCCTTGTCGATGCGCGTCAGCAGCGCAGCGATCTCCTTGACGAACGTCTCGGCGGTCGTGGTCTGCTTCTTGTCGTCCCTGGCGACGGTCACCGTCACCGGATCAGCGCTGGGCTTCGTGACCGTGACCTCGATGCCCTCGCCCACGCTGATCGTGTTGCTGGCGCTGTTCAGCGTCTGCTCGGCGGCGGTTCCGGCGAACAGACGGATTCGGGCGTCGGCCCCCTGCGTGATGACGGCGGCGCCCGGCTCGGCGCCGAGATCCGTCGAGGTGCCGGCCGCGACGTCCGCGGCAGTGCCTCGATGCACGGCGAACTCGCCGGCTGCGCCGGTCTCGATCGACGTCAGCTGAATGCGAGAAAGCGGCTTGCCGTCGGCATCCACACCGGCGGGGACGAGCGTCGCGCTCACCCCGGCCTTGGACGCGTTGATGGCCTTGGCCAGGTCCTGCGGACCCGTGCCGAGCGGGGTCACCTCGATAGATTCACCGTCCGAGCCGACGAGAGTGAATGCGCCGCCCCATGCCGCGGATCCTCCGGATGCCGTGACGATGGAGTGCGCCGTGGCGACGGCGTCGACGACGACGTCGGTCGAGAACGCCGATGCCTTCGCGCCGGCCGTGACCGTGACGGTCTCGGATGACGATGTCGCCGTGAACGAGGCGAGCGAGGAGGGTGCGGCCGCGGTCTTGGCCTTGGCGACGAGCTCCTGCAGCGTGGTGTTCAGCGACTGGAGGTTCGTGATGATCGAGTTGCGGTCTGCGATCTTGTTGGTGATGAGCGTCTTCGGAATCGCCGAGACGTCCATGAGCGCTTTGATGAGCTCTTGCGTCTTGAGCCCTGATACGAGTCCGTCGAGTTTCATCCCGGTCGTCTTCCGTGCGAGGTGGTCTGGGGTGTCCTACAGGAAGGCGCCCGAGCGGAGGTGACTCCGCCCGGGCGCCTGTTGCGCCTCAGGCGCAGCGACTCAACGGAGAAGCTGCAGGACGCCCTGGCCCGACTGGTTCGCCTGAGCGAGCATGGCGGTGCCGGCCTGTTGCAGGATGTTCGAGGCGGTGTACTTGACCATCTCGGCCGCCATGTCGGTGTCCGCGATGCGGCTCTTCGCTGCGGCCAGGTTCTCGGCCGAGACCTGCAGCGAGTTGATCGTCGACTCGAAGCGGTTCTGCACGGCACCGAGGCCGGCACGAGCCGTCGAGACACCCTTGATCTCGGTGTCGAGCGCCGCGATCGTGGTGAGCGCAGCGGCAGCGTCCGTCACCGTCAGCGCCTCGATACGAGCGCCGAGACCGGAGAAGTCGGTCAGGGTGACTGCGATCTGGTCCTCATCGGCGTCAGAGCCTGCACCGACCTGGAACGTCAGCGTGCTCGCGCTGTCGAGCAGCTTGATGCCGTTGAAGTTGGTGCTGGCGGCGACGCGGGTGAGCTCCTTGCCGAGCGAGTCGATCTCGGTCTTGATGGCGGTGCGCGAATCGGCGTTGTTCGAGTCGGAACCCGCCTGCACGGCAAGGTCACGAACGCGCTGCAGGATCGAGTGGACCTCGGTGAGCGCGCCTTCCGCGGTCTGGATGACCGAGATGCCGTCCTGAGCGTTGCGTGCTGCGACGTTCAGGCCGTTGACCTGCGAACGCAGGCCCTCGGAGATGGCGAGGCCGGCGGCGTCATCGGCTGCGCGGTTGATGCGCAGACCGCTCGAGAGCTTCTCGAGCGACTTCGAGACGTCGTTCTGGTTGACAGAGAGGTTGCGGTACGCGTTGAGTGCACCGACGTTGGTTGCGATCTGAAGACCCATGAGAATTCCTCCGTGGTTATGGGGCTGGACGCGGGCCCATCCGTGGGCCTGCACAACCGATATTCGCGACATGCGCCGCCGTCGTAACCACGGAGCCGGAAGATTCCGGGGGTCGGTTCAGACGGCGGCGAGGAGCTCGCTCGACCGGTCGCGAGCCTCGGGGCGGATCGGGCCGAACAGGGTCTCGAAGAACTCCGCCCGCGCCTTGGTCGATCGATCGCCGGTCGTGCCGTTCTCCCATGCCTCCATGGCCTCGCGAATCAGAGCGAGACCCCGCGAGCGGACCTTCGACACATACGCGTGGCTGACCTCGAGCTCTTCGGCGATGTCCTTCACCATCCGGTCTTCGAGGTAGATCCCGCGGACGACCTGTCGCATCGCCGCCGGCAGCGCCTCGATGACGCGGTTCACCATCGCACGCGTCTCCGACTGCTCGACCGCGTGCTCGGGCAGGATGACGCCGTCGGTGAGATCGGCGGCCTGACGCCCGGTCTCGACGTCGAAGTGCTCCTCGAAGCTGGTCGCGGTGCGCACCATCTCGTCGAGCTTCATCATCTCGGCCACGACGTCGACAGTGAAGCCGGACTCCCGCGCGAGCTCCGCCGTGGTCGCCACCCGGCCGGTGCGAGCGAGCAGAGTCTCGGCGGCGACCCGCAGGCGTTCGATCTTGTCGCGACTGCGTTCGCCGGCAGGATCCGCTCTGCGCATCTCCGACAGCATCGCCCAGTTGATCTGGCTGCTCGCGAAGGCGCCGAAGGGAATGCCGCGCGCCGGGTCATACGACATCGCGGCACGGGCGAGGCCTAGGCGTGCGGCCGAGAGCAGATCGTCGAGGTCGACATGCGTCGCCGATCTCGCCTTCTCCACAGCCAGGAAGGTCGCGAGCGGCATGTTGTCGCGCGCCAGCTTCTCGGGCGAGGCAGAGACGACTTCAGGCTGAGTGGAATCAGCAGAAACAGCGAAACTACTCAGCAATGTGACTCCGTGGCTTGAACGACTGTTTTACGAGTGAAGTTAGCATGAAGCGCACGTTTATGAGTAAAAAATGGTCAGGGCGCGCCGATACTCAGTCGCCCTAGAATCAGTCCCACACGGCAGGAATCCCCCGCGAGCGACTCGCGGCTCCGCTCCGACCGAACGAAAGAAGACGATCATGGGTGTGATCTCCCGCGGCTTCGGCGCACGGCGACGCGAGTCGGACGACCGCCTCCCTCCGGGCCAGTACCTCACCGAGGACTTCCCCGTGCTCTCCGCAGGGCCGACGCCGCGAGTCTCCCTCGACACGTGGGAGTTCGCGGTCGTCGGTCTCGACGGCATCCGTCGCACCTGGTCATGGGACGACCTGCAGGCACTCCCGATCGACACCATCACCACAGACATCCACTGCGTGACCCGGTGGTCGAAGCTCGGCACCCGCTGGCGTGGGGTCTCGCTCGATCATCTGCTGCAGGATGCCGGCGAGGGCGATTTCACGCGGGTCTTCTCCTACGGCGGGTACACCACCAACGTTCCGCGCGCCGACCTCACAGGCGGCAAAGCGTGGGTGGCGTTCGAATTCGACGGCCAGCCGCTCGCTGCGGAGCACGGCGGCCCTGCTCGCCTTCTGGTGCCGCACCTCTACTTCTGGAAGTCTGCCAAGTGGGTCCACGGTCTGGATCTGCTCGAGAACGACGAACCCGGATTCTGGGAGCAGAACGGCTACAACATGTACGGAGATCCCTGGAAAGAGGAGCGTTACTGGTGACCACGGCACCGCTGTGGCTGGTCGCCAGAGTCGTCGAGACACGAAACCCCACCCCCCACGGTCGCGTGCTCGAGCTGCGGGTCGACGGGTGGCCGGGGAATCTGGCCGGTCAGCACGTCGACGTGCGTCTGACCGCAGAAGACGGGTATCAAGCGGTCAGGTCGTATTCCCTCGCATCGTCCGGTGACTCGGACATCATCGAACTCGCGGTCGACGAAGTGCCCGAGGGCGAGGTCTCTCCCTATCTCGTCGAGGACGTGCGCCCCGGAGACGAACTGGAGGTTCGCGGTCCGATCGGCGCCTACTTCGTGTGGACCCCCACCCAGACCGAGCCCGTGCAGCTCATCGCAGGCGGGTCGGGGATCGTCCCGCTCATCGCGATGGCGAGGCAGCATGCGCGCACGGGCAGCTCGGCGCCGATGCGCCTGCTGTACGCGGTGCGTTCAGCCGCCGATGCGTTCTACACGGACGACCTCGCCCAGCTCGCCGACGACGCCTTCCTCGTCGACTGGGCGTACAGCCGTTCGGCGCCTCCGGGCTCCGAACGCCCGGCCGGCCGGGTGGACGCGGCGACGATCGCGGCCTCCACCATTCCCGCCACCGAACACCCGTCGGTCTACGTCTGCGGGCCGACGGGCTTCGTCGAGGCGGTCGCAGACCTGCTCGTGGCGGCGGGGCATCCGCCGGAACGGATCCGCACTGAGCGCTTCGGAGGTGCCTGATGGACGCTGCCCACCCCGGTCATCGCACGCGAGTCGACGGCAACGCCGCAGGCGGGATCCTGCTCGAGGTCTTCGGCAGAGACATGACGAGCGCGCGAGCAGCATGCGCGCACTGCGACCGCGAGGCCGAGCTCGCCGACGCGATCGCCGAGCTCGATCCGGCCGGCGTCATCCTCCTCTGCCGCGGGTGCGGTCGCACACTGCTGACCTGTCTCCGCGACGGCGGCAGCGCGACCCTCGTGATCGGTGCTCTGAGTCTCCTGCGCTGGCCGGCCGACGGATAGCGCCCCGACCTGTGGGATGCAGGTCCTGGGGCGACGCCGCGTCCCCTGGCGTCGGTCAGAGCTCGACCGGCGGAGCGGGCTCCGAATCCGCGACCTCGGGGTGACGCGCGAGGTTCACGATGGCGGCGACGAGTCCGCCCCAGATCGTGACCATCGCGATGATCATCATGACGACGGCTGTGATGGTCATGCGCTGGCTCCCTTCTCCGTCGAGCGGGGTTCCGTCGTCGGCACCATCGGGATCGACGAGGTCTCGGCATCCGGCTCGTAGTGTTCTTCGGCGAGGAACTCGTCGTACTCCGGGTCGTCCTTGGCGTGCGAGCGACCGCTCCACGGCAACGCGGACAGCAGCAGCGCGAGCGCGACGAGTGCGATGACCATGCCCCATCCGAAGACGGCCAGGAACCATCCGGGGTAGCCGCCGTACGGCTCGGAGATCTTCGAGATCAGCTCGGTGACCAGCAGGTAGCCGAGCACCAGGGGCGCGAGCGCACCGACGAGCAGCATCCAGACCCGACCGACCCGGAAACTCGAACGGCGATCGAGGTGCTCGACGAGCGCCGGCAGCTTGTGCAGCAGCCAGGCCACGACGATCACGGCGACGAGCGCGACCGCCATGATGCCGAAGGCATTGACGAACGCGTCAGCCGTATCGAGGACCGACAGAGCGGTGGTCGTCGAGAAGAGCGCCATCGAGACGATCGCGAGCGGAATCGACACCGTCAGGGTCGTGCGGATGCGCGCCCAGCCGAGCTTGTCCTGCAGGGCTGCGACGATCACCTCGAGGATGGAGATCAGTGAGGTCACGCCTGCGAAGACCAGCGCCCCGAAGAACAGGACGCCGATGATCGAGCCGCCCGTCGCCTGCGACACGATCGTCGGGAAGGCGATGAACGCCAATCCGATGCCCGACGACGCGACTCCGGCGACCTCGGTGCCCTGCGCCTGCGCCATGAAGCCGAGCGCGGCGAACACGCCGATGCCCGCGAGGATCTCGAAGCCCGAGTTCGCGAAGGCGACCACCAGGCCGGAGCCGGTGAGGTCGGTCTTTCGCTTCAGGTAAGACGAGTACGTCACCATGATGCCGAAGGCGACCGAGAGCGAGAAGAAGATGTGCCCGTAGGCAGAGGCCCACACGGCGGGGTCTCCGAGTGCTTCCCAGTTCGGGGTGAAGAAGGCGTTCAGGCCGTCCATCGCGCCGGGAAGGAACAGCGACTGCACCACGAGGATCGCGAACATCACTGTCAACAGCGGCATCAGGATCATGTTGGCCCGGCCGATTCCCCGCTTGACCCCCAGCGCCATGATCACGATGACGATCAGCCAGACCGCGACGAGCGGCAGCCCGACCTGAGGCACGAACTCGGTCGAGATGCCGACCTCGGCGACGTCGGCCGAGCGGAGGAAGTCGACGAAGAAGAAGTCGTTCTCGTTGCCCGGCCCCCAGGTCAGCTGAGCGGAGAACCAGGTGTACATGGCGGCCCACGCGATGATGACCGCGTAGTAGACCGCGATGACCACGCAGATGAGCACCTGCCACCAGCCGAGCGGCTCTGCCCGGCGGTGCATCCGGCGGAAGGCCAACGGCGCAGAACCGCGGAACCGGTGACCGATGGCGTAGTCGAAGAACAGCAGAGGGATGCCGGCGGTCAGCAGCGCGCACAGATACGGGATGAGGAACGCGCCGCCTCCGCCCTCGTACGCCACGTAGGGGAACCGCCAGATGTTCCCCAGCCCGACGGCGGAGCCGATCGCAGAGAGGATGAAGACGTTCCGCGAGCCGAACGCCTCACGTTTAGGGGTCTGCGTCGTTGCGGTGGCCATGCGCCGAGAGTACCGGAGTCGCGATCAGTTGACTGCGCGACTCTCGGGGCGCGGCAGCGCGCAGGCAGCGGTCCCCCCGGGCAGCCTGTGTCTGAAGCGGGCGATCAGCGTGTAGCCGAGTGCCGCAGCCCAGGAGAACGGCGGCGTCACGAGCAGCTGGCCCACGATGCGCAGAGACCTCGACCGCTGCATCCTCAGCAGCGCGGCGAAGGCGGCGTGACCGCGGAACCGGCGCTCGCCGACCAGAAGCCACACGTAGCGGGTGACATCGGCGGAGCTCAGGCCGATCTCGTCGATGTCGAGCCACTGCCACGGCTGAGCCTCGGGGAACCTGACGAGCCACCGCTCGAGTCGGCGGACCCACGTGGTGCAGAAGGCACAGTCACCGTCGTAGACGAGCAGCGGTTGCGGACGCATGGCATCGACCCTACGCCTCGTCCACTCCCCTGTTGTTCGTGCGCTCTCGCGCCGGCGGTTCGCAAGGGCCTTGCGACACGCCACGCACCACTGTAGGTCTGGGCACATGGGCAGGTTCGTGTACGAGGGAAGCCAGAAGGCCGAGATCGACGATCGCACGCTCCACCATCTGCAGGTGGTCGTGACGACGAAGCTCCGACGAGGTGAGCCCTTCCTCTTCACCTGGAAGGATGACACCAGCATCGGCGGCGGTCGCAGCACGGTGTGGTTGCACCCCGGTTGCAACCTCGTCTTCAGCTACTCCGGCGGCCGGGTGCCCGACCTCAACCGTCAGTGGGTCGAGGCGCTCGCGTCGACCGCCAACGCCCCGTCGGGGTTGTACGTCGTGCGCGAGCCCGCTGTCGAGTCGAGCGCTGACCCCGGGCGATCCACGCGCACCGGGTGAGAAATACCCGCCCCGTGGCTATGCAGGGAGCTGCTCGTCCGCGAGCCTGCCGAGGAAGTCTGCGGATGGAGCGAAGAAGACGCAGCCGGTCGTCGCGTTCGAGAAGTCGAGCAGCCTGTCGTATGCGCCGGGCGGATCGCCGATGAACATGTTCTCGAGCATCTTCTCGATGACCCACAGATATCGCGAGTACCCGATGAAATAGGTGCCGAACGACGAGGAACCAGGGCTCCCGAAGGGCATGTTGTCACGGAGGATGTCGTGCTCGACCCCGTCGACGACGATGGTGGCGAGCGTCTTGTGGGACTTCTGCCCCGCGACGGCGTCGTCCAACTCGACGTTGTCTGCCTTCTTCCGACCGATGATCGCCTCTTGCTGCTCGGTCGTCAGCGACTGCCACCGATCGAGCTCATGCAGGTACTTCTGGACGACGACGTAGCTGCCGCCGACGTTGTCTCCGTCTTCCGCACCCACGAGAGTCGAATCGGCCACGCTGTTCCCGACAGGATTCGCCGTGCCGTCGACGAAGCCCAGCAGGTCGCGGACGTCGAAGTAGCGGAAGCCGGCGGTCTCGTCGACCACGGTCACGGAGTCGCCGAGAGCATCGAGCAGCTGCCTCTCGAACTCGAAGACGAGATCCTGACGGTTCGCACGGATGTGGAAGAGCAGATCGCCGGGGGTGCTGGGGGCGGTGTGCACGGGACCCACGACCGGGGCGAAGGGGTGCAGCTCCGCGGGAGCGCGGCGCGCGGTGAGTCGCGGCCATGCTGCAGAGCCGATGCCGACCGTGCACGACAACATCGCATCGAGGTCACGGAATCCCACGTTCTTCACGATGTCGTCCATGCCGCTGATCGCGTCACGCACGGACGCCGCGGCATCCGCACCCTCCGCGATCCGCAGCACGAGGAACGTCGCGCTGGAGGTCAGGGGCGCATCGACATTCTGTGATTCGATCGGGACGCGGCGGGAGGGAGAGCTGCTCACGCTGTCGAACCTAGAGGATGTCGACGGACAAGGCTTCGACGGGTGTCGAACGAGCAGGGGCATTCCGGCGGGCACCCTTGAGTACGGCCCAGAATCCCGACATCATGACCCGGACAGCACACCGACCACAGGAGACCCGCCCATGAGCGATGTCAGCGACTTCATCCGTTCCGACGTCCCGCCATCCGGCCCCGGGTGCGTGGACTGCGAGAGCCTCGGCTCGTGGTGGCTGCACCTGCGTCGATGCGCGTTCTGCGGGCACATCGGATGCTGCGACGACTCCTTGCACAAGCACGCGACGAAGCATGCGCACTCGAGCGGTCATCGGGTGATCCAGAGTTTCGAGCCCGGCGAGGACTGGTTCTGGGATTTCGACACCGAGACCGCCTTCGACGGACCCGTCCTCGCGCCCCCGCACAGCCACCCGCTGTCGCAGACCACCCCGGGTCCTGCTGAGCGGGTCCCGGCGGATTGGCAAGAGCAGCTCGCCGGGAACGCATGACCGACGCCTCGGGCGAACAGCCGCCTCTCCGCCTCATCGCGGGTGCCGACGGTCCGGACGAGTACGCGATTCGCGACTATCTGACCCGCAGCGGAGTCCCCTTCCTCTCGATCGCGGTACCGGCAGGCTCCTCGTCCGCGGGGGGCGTCGATCTCGCCGGCAGGCGTCTCCCCCTTGTGGTCCTGCCGCGTGGCGGCGTCCTCGAAGATCCGACCCCGGAGCAGGTCGCGTCGGCGCTCGGCTGGGTCCATCCCCCTGCCCGATCGACGTACGACCTGATCATCCACGGCGCGGGTCCTGCGGGACTCTCGGCTGCGGTCTACGCGGCATCGGAGGGTCTCAGTGTCGCCGTCGTCGAACGCGACGCCGTCGGCGGTCAGGCCGGCTTCAGCAGCCTCATCGAGAACTACCTCGGTTTTCCCGGTGGAGTCTCCGGGGCAGAGCTCGCGGAGCGTGCGCGCCGGCAGGCGGTCTCGTTCGGAGCGGATCTCGTCCTCATGCGTCACGGGGTCGATCGCACGTTCACGGATCACGACGTGCGGGCGCTGCTCGCCGACGGCTCCGAGATACACGCCCGCGCTGCCCTGTGCGCGACAGGAGTGCAGTGGCGTCGACTCGACCTTCCGCGAGCCCGCGACCTCCAGGGTGCGGGCATCTACTACGGCGCCGGCACCAGCGAGGCCTCCGCCTGCATCGGACAGCATGTGTACGTCGTCGGCGGCGCGAACTCCGCAGGACAGGCCGCGATGAACCTGGCCGCGCACGCCGCACATGTCACGGTGCTCGTGCGCGGACCGTCGCTCTCATCGACCATGTCGGCGTATCTGCTCAACCGACTCGCCGTGCAGCCCAACGTCACCATCCTCGTGAACACCCGAGTCGTCGCCGTCGACGGCGACGAGCACCTGCAGGAGATCACCCTCGACCAGGCGGGAACGGCGACGCGGTTGCCGGCCACGCACCTCTTCGTCTGCATCGGCGGCGCGCCCAACACCGAATGGGCGGAGACCACCGATGTCCGCCTCGACACCCGCGGTTTCCTGCTCACCGGCGTAGACCTCTCGCCCGACGACCTGGATCGATGGCCCCTGAAACGCGCCCCCTACTATCTGGAGACCTCCGTCCCCGGGGTCTTCGCCGCCGGTGACGTCCGCGCGAACTCCGTCAAGCGCGTCGCATCGGCGGTGGGCGAAGGCGCCACGGCGGTCACCCTCATCCATCGATACCTGGCCGAGGTCACTCCGCTCTGATCAGCGCAACGGGGTGATGCCCTCCTGCGTGGTGGGCTCCCGCGCCCAGCCGCCGCGCTGCACCCGGCGGGGTGAGGGGACGTCGTGACCCACCTCGGGGCTCTCGGACGTGTCCATGTGAAGGCCCTTCACTACTCGTGGGAGGGGGTGGTCGGTATGCGGTGGCGGTGAGGTCGCGCGATCTGAAGCAGGTGCGCGACCTCCGGTGCGGTGTCGCTCATGGCGCGGGCACGGGCGATGAGCTCTGCATCGAATTCGGTGGTCCGCCCCTCGTGTTGGCTCACATGCTCCCGCCACGAGCCGACCGCGTACGCCTCCACGACGGAGTCCGGGTCGTCCGCGTCCACGTACACCTGCCATTCCCTGGCGCCGGTCCGCAGACGCGTCTGCTCGACCCGCTGCATCAGGGCAAGGAACTCCTGTCTCCGCTCCTCCGTGATCCGGTATCGGATCAGCACCAGAACGGCAGAGTCATCGTCACCGCCCGCGCACGGCCGGTCGTCGACCCCCGGCACCTCGACGATCCTCCGGCCGATGCCGCTCGTCGCGGGCATCGGCCACACGAGGAGGGAGAGCCCACCCAGGCCACACAGGATTCCCGCTCCGAGGACCACGAGACCCGGATCCCAGATGGCCGCGAGCACCCCTGCGCCCGCAGAGCCGGCGGCGGTGCATCCGAACAGCACGAGTTGGTAGAAGGACAGGCCGCGCGTGCGCACCCAGACGGGCAGGAAAGCCTGGATGGTTCCGTTGATGGTGGCGATCACACCGATCCACGCGAGCCCCGTCGCCACGAGCGCCGGGAATGTCACCCACAGCGTGGGCGAGGCGACGAGCGCCACGAGGCCCGCGCCGAAGACCACCGACGAGGCGAGCACCACGCCGTTGACGGCTGCGACCCGACGCGCCCAGGGAAGCACGAAGGCGCCGACGATGGAACCGGCGCCGAGAGCCGCCAGGAGAAGACCGTATCCGCTCGCGGAGAACCCGAGGGAGTTCTTCGCGATCGTCGGGAGCAGCGCCCACAGGGCGTTCGCGGGAACGAGGAAGACGGCGAGCCGGAGCAGAATGAGCCGGACGACCCGCGAATGGCGGACGTAGCGGATGCCGGCCCTGGTCGCGTCGACGAAGGGCTCCGGGCGAATCGCAGGCGGGCTGTACGTCTTCCAGAAGAAGAGCACCCCGAGGAACACGAGGAACGAGAGCGCGTTGAGCAGGAAGACCGCCGCGACCCCGAACTGCGCGACGACGAGACCGGCGATCGCCGGTCCCACCGCCCGCGCGATGTTCACGCCGATGGAGGAGAGACTCGCCGCGTCGAGGAGGAGCTTCGGTGGCACGATGTCGGGCACCAGTGCCTGGAACGCAGGGAGCTGGATGGCCGAGACCGTCCCCAGCACGAACGTCGACGCGAGCAGGACCGTCGTGGTCGTCTGACCGGTCGCCGTCAGGTAGGTCAGCCCGAGCACGACCGCGAGTTGCACGATCTGCGACCAGAGAAGGACGAGCCGACGGTTGAGGAACTCGCCGATGACACCGGCCGGAATCGCGAACAGGAGCACGGGAGCTGCCGATGCCGTCTGGACGAGCGCCACGAGCAGCGGGGATCCGTCGTCCTGGACCAGCAGCCACTGGGCGCCGACCGTCTGCATCCAGCTTCCGATGTTGCTGACGATGGACGCCAGCCACACCAGACGGAAGATGGGGACGGCGAGCGGAGCGAATCCTGCCTTCCATCCGATGCGCGCCGGCGCAGCACTCACCTGCGCCTCAGCCATGGGCCGCGATCTCCTCGAGGATGCCTCCGATGAGCTGCACGATCTCCGCAGCGTGGCTCTGAGTGACCAGATGCGGCGCGTCGAGTTCCATCACAGCCCGACAGCCCGCCCGCCGATACCCGAAGCGCTGAAGCTGCGGGCTGACCAACCGGTCTTCGGTCGCCACCACGCCCCAACTCGGCTTCGCCCTCCACCCGGCGCCGGGCGCCCGCTCGGTGAACACCGAGGCGGAGATCGGGCGCTGCGAGACCGCCAGAACACCCGACTCGTCCGAGGGCAATCCCTGCGCGAGCAGACGAGCGAACTGATCGGGCGCGACAGTGAGCTCTGTCCGACGTGCTCCGGCGTCGCCTGGGAACAGGGCGGGCACGAGGTGGCCGGATGCCTCATCCGGGGCGAAGCGATCCCTCATCTCGGCGATGCTCTCCCCCTGATCCAGCGCATATCCCGAGATGAAGAGCAGTCCGGTGACGTTGGTCGCCTCACCGGCCACGGTGACGACCGCTGCTCCGTATCCATGCCCGACGAGGAGCACCTCTCCGTCGACGCGCTCGACGAACGTACGGATGTAGTCGCAGTCGCCGAGGAAGCTGCGGCCGATCACGGGCGGGACGAGCACCCGATGTCCGCCGTCGAGCAGACGGAGCACGATCGGCCACCATCCCGATGCGTCCAGAAAAGCGCCGTGCACGAGCACCACCGTGCTGGTTCTCATCATCTCGCCACCTCGTGGTCGTACGTGCGTGTGAGACGAATCTAAGAACCGAGAGGCCGGCGACCATGCGACAGGAGTCGAAGACGAGCATCTCCACTTCTGCCTGCTTTCCTCCTGGTGTGTGCGCGAGAGAGAGGGTTCCATGAGACGTACTCGAGTTCGGTGAGGTGGAGTCCCCTCCCATCGACGCAGAGCGACACGGTGAGCCCATCCCCCGCTAGGAGCGAACCCATGACGATCAGCGATACGACGACCGACGCCACCTCGATGGCGCTGCACGAGATCGCGGACCAGCTCGAAGCGTCCCTGAATCGCCCGGTGGTCATTCGCCGGTTCGGCCCACCGGGGATCGTCGGCCCGCAGTCCCCGACGCTGCTGTCCGTGCCGGTGCAGGACGACGGTGATGCCGTCGCGCTCATCGTGATCGACCTCGGCGCGGGGTCGCCCCTCACAGCGAGCGAATTCGAGGCCGTCGATGCGGCGGCCGCGCTCGTCCGGATCACCCTTCGTCGTGACCCCGGTTCATCGCGAGCCGATCGCGAGTCGGTCCTGCGCGATCTGCTGGACGTGGATGACTCGGTGCGTCGAGACGCCTATTCGCGCGCACTCAGACAGAGGTGGGTGCAACGCGAGGCGGGCACGGTCGTGCGCGCCGTCCTGATCGACTCCGCCGTCACCGACGTCGACCGCATCGCCTTCGGCCGCCACCTCGCCCATCTGCGTCCGGTCCCCGCGCACTTCATCACGCTCGAGGGCGGAGTGGTCATGTTGGTCGGTCAGCCGTCGGACATCGACCTCGCCGACGTCCTCCTGCAAGAGGCCGCACGACGCGGGATGAGGATCCTCGGCATCGGCTCCGCCTCGCCGCAGCGAGGCGCGACAGACCTCCGGAGCGCAGCCGACGAGGCGGCGATCGCCGCCTCTCTCGCTGCGGCCCTCCCCCAGTTCCATCCGTCCGTCGACGCGAGCGATCTCGGCGTCTGGCGGCTGCTCGCCTCGGCATCCGCGAACCCCGACGCCCTTCGGATCATCTCTCCGGCGGCCGACGTGCTCTACTCCCAGACGGACGACACCCAGCGACTGACAGTCGAGACGTACCTCGACGTCGGCGCCAACGTGGTCGCCGCGTGCCGGATTCTCTTCGTGCATCGCACGACGCTCTACTACCGGCTCGAACGCATGCCCCCGATCGTGAAGGATGCGCTCGACGACGGTGTCAAGCGCAGCACGCTGCACCTAGCGCTCAAGCTCATCCGGCTCTGGGAATCGACGGGCCGGCTGTGATCGCGTGTCGCGAACCGACCGTCATGCGGACTCCACGGCTGTTCCCGGCGATCGCAGCGTCCCGATGGCCGACACGTCACGACGCACCCTCTCGAAGATGAACGCCTCGCTGCTGCCCGGCCCCAGAAGAGTCAGAGCTTCATCAGCCTCGGCGATCGCGGCCTCGCCTTCGCCGGCGTGGATCAGCGCACGGATGTGTCTGCGCATCATGAGCAGCACTCGGGTGTCGTCGTTCAGCGAGCGAGCGATGGCGATGCCCGACTCGCCGATCCGCATCGCATCCTCAAATCGTCCGACGGCGACGTAGGCGTCGATCAGGTCGAGGCACGCCGCGTACTGGGTAACGATGCCGGTGAGGCTGTCCGAGGTCTCGGTGGATCGCACCCTCGCGAGGGTGGCCTCCGTCGCCGCGATGGACTCGAGGAACTGACCGCGCTTGCCCTTGATCATGGATGACAGCACCTGGGCGTTCTCCAGCCCCGTGGTCTCGTGCGCAGCGGTGAATGCGTCGATGGCAGCGAGGGCAGCCCCATCAGCGTCGACGAGACGATCCAGGGTCCAGCTCGCCCATCCGATGTAGTACTGCGCCCAGCCCTCCTGGGCCGAATCCCCGGCGCCCCGTGCAGCAGCCAGCGCCGACCGTCCGGTGATCACCGCCTTCTCGCGATCGCCGACCTCGACGATCTCAGCCCACGCGACATATCCGAGCTGCGCCGCTTCCTTCGCCGGATCCCCCAAGCGCTGCGCCGCGCTCGCCGCGAGCGAGTAGAACCGGTGCCAGTTGCCCCACGTCATCCAGATGTCGGAATACCAGTGCAGCGCATCGGCGACATCGCAGACCACCGCATCGTCGCCGAGCTCTGCGGCTTCCGTATACGCCGGCCACCAGTGCTCGACCTCTGCGCGGATCCAGGCCGCGGCGGCCTCCGCACTGACGAACCCTCTCCCGGTGCGGCCGAGGGCCGTGGGCTCCCGCATCGGCTCGTACCAGGCGCCCGCGCGCTCCAGGCTTCCGAGCAGCCAGGATCGAACGTGGTCACGGCGCCGCGCTATCTCGTCCGGTCCGACCGTCATGCGCAGCTTGCTCCGGCCGAAGAGTCGCATCAGATCATGAAGGCGGTAGCGATCTCCGCCGCGTGCTTCGAGCATCCCCAGATCGGTGAGATCGTCCAGGCGAGACTCGACCTCGGCGAGATCGGCTGAACGCACCGCCGCGGCGGCGAGGTGAGCGCCGAACGTCCTCCCGTCGATGAGGGAGATCCAGCGGAACAGGGCGGCGGTGCGGGGGTCGAGCTCGTCGTAGGAGAGCGAGATGGCGGTTTCCACGGCCAGATCGCCGGCGACGAGAAGACGCAGCCGATCCTCCGACGTGCGCATCCGGCCGAGCAGGTCATCGACCGTCCATGCGGGCCGGCTGGCGATGCGATTGCCGACCACGCGCAGCGCCAGAGGGATGTCGTCGCAGAGGCCCGCCACCTCACCCAGAGCATCGTCGTCGGTCACGGCCTGCGGGATCAGCCGACGGAGGAAGGAGATGCTCTCCTGTCGTCGAAGTGGTCCGAGACGCAGCCGCCGCACGCCTTCGAGGCCTGCGAGGCTGCGGCGAGAGGTCACGACGACGACATCGCCGGCGCAGATCGACAGGATGGGACGGATCTGCGCCTCGTTCGCGACATTGTCGAGCAGCACCGTGACCGGGGCGATGTCGACGGCTGCCCGCCATCGCGCTCTCGCCTCGCCGAGATCCGCGGGCGGTTTCTGCTCCGCTCCGGGGAGCTGGCGCAGCATCGCGGTCATCACCTGCAGCGGAGTCAGGGGCGACGAGCTGAAGCCGTCCAGCCCGAGGAAGACGTTGTGGTGGCCGCTCGTCCGCCCTCCCCGTTCGAGGATCTCGATCGCCACGGTCGTCTTGCCGATTCCCGGGGCCCCGCTGATGATCAGTGCGGGGCGCTGCGGATCCGGAGCCGGCGGACCGTAGAGGATCGCGAGCGCCTCATCGATCTCGGCGTCGCGGCCCGAGAAGTCGAACACCCGGTGCGGGGAGATCGCCCCAGGGCCGTCGCTCGCGAGGGCGGCACGCGGCCGGGCGCGCGCAGCGCGGAGGAACGCATGCTGATCGGCCGCATCGAGCCCCAGTCCGTGGGCCAGCGCGTCGACGGTGCGGCGTTGGGGAGAGACGCTTGCGCCTCTCTCGAGGTCGCCGATCGTGCGAACGCTGACACCCGATCGCGAGGCGAGCGCTTCGAGGGTCAGGTTCTGGCCCACTCGCAGCGACCGCAGCAGCAGCCCGAAGGGTGAGGGTTCGGTCACGACGTCCGCCTTTCGCTGAGATCAGCTTGGCAGGTCTTCTCCGCGGAACGATGGCGGGACGGTTACGAGGCCGTTTCGTCATCGATCGGGACGACAGCTCCATGCTGCGCGCGCGACGCGGGCCCGACGAACGCGCGACGCATGACCACCGCTGCCGAGACCGTCGCGATCAGGACGATCGAGATGAACACGAGCAGCACAGCGGTCTGCGATGCGAAGGTGAGGATCACACCGATCGCGAGGACCGGCAGGGCGAGGCCGCAGTACGCGATCAGGAAGATCAGCGCCAGCGTCTCACCGCGTCGACCGGACTCCGCGAGAGCGGATGCCGTGGCGACCGCCGATCTGAACAGCAGCCCCACTCCGACGCCCGCCACGATGCCTCCTCCGAGGAACACCGGGAGCGACGGCAGCAGGGTTCCTGCTGCGACCGCGACGAGGCCCACTGCGCAGCAGACGGCCGCGACCGCGAGCTGGATGCGCATCGGCACGCGGGCGAGCGCCACCTGCCCGGATGCCGCAGCGGCGAACACCGAGCACGCCGTCACGCCGGCGAGAAGATGGTCGTGCTCGCCGAACGTGCTGATGAGGATGGTCGGTGCAAGAGAGGTGAACAGCCCGAAGAGCGCGAACCCCGCGAACGCGCCGAAGCCCGCGGCGACGAACGCCGTCCTCGATCGCGGGGGCGCGGCGATCCGCTGCGGTCGATACCGCCGCGGCTCGTGCGGCGGCGTCACGGTCTCGGGAACGCAGGCGACGGCGATCGCGGCGACGATGAGCACGACGAGCAACACCGCGTGCGGCAGCACGAGCGGTGCGGGCAGGAACTCGGCGAACAGACCGCCGATCAGCGGTCCCAGCGCCAACCCGCCGAGGTTCGCGGCACCGGCCACCGATGCGGCGACGATGACGTTCTCGCTCGGTCGGGCGTGCGCGCGCAGCTCGCCGAGATGCGCGGTGGCCGTGGCAGTGAGGATGCCCACGCTCGCACCGTTCACCAATCGCGCGGCGAGGAGACCGGGCACCTCGCGCCACAGCAGGAACAGCACGGCGCTGAGCACCGCAATGAGGATCGCTATGACCAGCATCCGGCGCCGACCCATCCAGTCGCTGACGTGCCCGAGCAGGAAGAGGCTGAGCACGACGCCGACGGCGAAGGCCGCGAAGATCAGCGTGATGACGGAGACGGGGAACCCGTC
Organism: Microbacterium sp. MEJ108Y; assembly: GCF_000834175.1. Lineage (NCBI taxonomy): Bacteria > Bacillati > Actinomycetota > Actinomycetes > Micrococcales > Microbacteriaceae > Microbacterium > Microbacterium sp. MEJ108Y. The sequence goes on from NZ_JXQX01000007.1 coordinate 25,011, forward strand.
GGCCTCCTGGTAGAGCGGGTACAGCGGTGTGGGCACCGTCGCGTACGCCATCACGAGCAGGAAGGCTGACGCGACCACCCAGAATCCCGCACCGTGTGAGAGGCGGGAGTTCGTCATGGGGGAGACACTATCGACGCCCTGCCCGGTCGGCACCGGACGGATGTCGAAAGCGCACGGGGCGGATCCTGGACAGATGTCGAGCGGTCGATGACGGCGCGCGGGTTAGCGTGGTCGCGCTCCCACGAAGCAGACGTGGGGCGACCGACAGTCGTCCGGCATCGTTCGGGACGACGGAAACCTGGAGGCTGATCATGGCGTTCGTGACCACGGATGATGGCGCAGAGATCTACTACAAGGACTGGGGCAGCCCCGAGGCTCAGCCCATCATGTTCCACCACGGCTGGCCGCTCTCGTCGGATGACTGGGACGCCCAGATGCTGTACTTCCTCGGCAAGGGCTACCGTGTCATCGCCAGCGACCGCCGCGGGCACGGACGGTCGTCGCAGATCGGCACCGGGCACGACATGGATCACTACGCGAGCGATGCCTCGGCAGTCGTCGAGCACCTCGACCTCCGCAACGCGATTCACATCGGCCACTCGACGGGTGGCGGCCAGGTCGCACGCTACGTCGCACAGTACGGTCAGCCCCAGGGCCGAGTCGCCAAGGCTGTGCTCGTGTCATCCGTGCCCCCGCTGATGGTGCAGACCGACGCCAACCCCGAGGGCACGCCGATCTCGGTCTTCGACGGCTTCCGCGAGGCGCTGGCGGCGAACCGTGCGGAGTTCTTCCAGGCGGTCGCCTCCGGCCCCTTCTACGGATTCAACCGCGAGGGCGTGGAACTCTCCGAGCCCGTGGTCGCGAACTGGTGGCGCCAGGGGATGACGGGCAGCGCCCTGGCTCACTACGAGGGGATCAAGGCCTTCTCCGAGACCGACCAAACCGACGACCTCAAGGCCATCACGGTGCCGGTGCTGGTCATCCAGGGCGATGACGACCAGGTCGTGCCGTACAAGGATGCATCGGTGAAGCAGGCCGAGCTTCTGAGCGACTCGACTCTGAAGATCTACGAGGGCTTCCCGCACGGCATGCTGACCACGCACGCCGATGTGATCAACCCCGACATCCTCGCTTTCATCCAGCAGTAGCAGTCTCAGCGCGATGCGGCGGGCGCATCCGGGCTCAGTGCCCGGGTGCGCCCGTCGCTATGAGCCGGAGATCCCGGCCCCGACGACGTCGAAGGCCGCAGCGAGCAGTCCGATGGCCATCGCTTCGGGCAGCGGCTCGAGCGGCCGGTGCGCCCTCGGGTCCTCGTCGGGACCGTGGTCGGGACGAGGATCGCGGTCTCGGCGCCGGGGGACGAGGTGCGCATGCACATGCAGCCCTGCGGCCGCGGAGAGTGCGACGTCGATGCGATCGGCTCCGGTCGCTCGGCGGATGATGCGGGAGGCGAACTGGATGTCGATCAGGAAGAGCTCGGCGATCTCCGCCGGCGCGTCGGCGATGTCGTCGTAGTGATCGCGGAGGCTCAGGATGCTCCGGCCGGGGAACCGGGCGTCGGAGAACAGTCCGACACGCGACACGGTGAGCCTGCCCACCGGATCGGCCAGGACGAACGAACACTCTCGACAGCTCTTCACGTGGCCTCCTTCCCGGCATCGCCTCGACGTCCGCAAGCCGCTCAGAGTCCACGAAGAACTCTACGAGCGGCGCGACGATGCACGAAGAAATCCCCCGGGCCTGGCCATTCTCGACACTGCAGAGTAGAGTTCCGCGCCCGTCGGAGACCTGAGGTGGAGGATCGTCCACCGTCAGCAGGCGATCGATGAGGTGGGCCCTGCCGGGATCGAACCGACGACATCCACGGTGTAAACGTGGCGCTCTACCAGCTGAGCTAAAGGCCCTGGTGCGTCCAGTCTACAGATGACCCGATGCGCACCGATGTCGTGGAAGGGGGATAGGCTGAGGGCGGCACGCGTTGTGTACAACCGACAAGGTTGCCCGCGTCGCTTCCCGTTTCAATGGCATGACCTGCCAGCTTGACGAAAGGCTCCCCCGTGACTGTGCACGACCAGGATCCGTATTCCCAGGGCCCCCTCGACAGCGATCCGGAGGAGACGGGCGAGTGGCAGCAGTCGCTCGACGAGCTCGTCGACGCGAAGGGCCATGGCCGTGGCCGCGAGATCATGCTCAGCCTGCTCAAGCGCTCGAAGGAGCTGCACCTGGGCGTGCCGATGGTCCCGACCACGGACTACATCAACACGATCGCTCCTGAGAACGAGCCCGAGTTCCCGGGCGACGAAGAGGTCGAGCGTCGCTACCGCGCGTGGATCCGCTGGAACGCGGCCATCACGGTGCACCGCGCACAGCGCCCCGGCATCGGCGTGGGCGGTCACATCTCGACCTACGCGTCGTCGGCGGCTCTCTACGAGGTGGGTTTCAACCACTTCTTCAAGGGTCTCGACAACCCCGGCGGCGGAGACCAGATCTTCGTCCAGGGTCACGCCTCCCCCGGCACGTACGCCCGCTCGTTCCTCGAAGGCCGCCTGAGCGAAGACCAGCTCGACGGTTTCCGCCAGGAGAAGTCGCACGCGCCGTACGGCATCCCCTCGTACCCGCACCCGCGGCTGATGCCGGAGTACTGGCAGTTCCCGACCGTCTCGATGGGTCTCGGTCCGATCAACGCCATCTACCAGGCGATGTCGAACAAGTACCTCGAGAACCGCGGCATCAAGGACACCTCCGAGTCTCACGTCTGGGCCTTCCTCGGCGACGGTGAGATGGACGAGGTCGAGAGCCGCGGTCAGCTGCAGGTCGCAGCCAACGAGGGCCTCGACAACCTCACCTTCGTCGTCAACTGCAACCTGCAGCGTCTCGACGGCCCTGTGCGCGGCAACGGAAAGATCGTGCAGGAGCTCGAGTCGTTCTTCCGCGGCGCCGGCTGGAACGTCATCAAGGTCGTCTGGGGCCGCGAGTGGGACGACCTGCTCGCCCGCGACACCGAGGGCGCGCTGCTCAACCTGATGAACGTCACCCCCGACGGTGACTACCAGACCTACAAGGCCGAGTCCGGCGCGTACGTCCGCGAGCACTTCTTCGGCCGTGACGAGCGTGCCGCTGCTCTGGTCAAGGACTACTCCGACGACCAGATCTGGAACCTCAAGCGCGGTGGCCACGACTACCGCAAGGTCTACGCCGCCTTCAAGGCCGCGACCGAGCACAAGGGCAAGCCCACCGTCATCCTCGCCAAGACCGTCAAGGGCTACGGCCTGGGTCCGCACTTCGAGGGCCGCAACGCGACCCACCAGATGAAGAAGATGACGCTGGACAACCTCAAGACGTTCCGCGACGCGATGCACATCCCGATCACGGACGCGCAGCTCGAGGAGAACCCGTACCTGCCCCCGTACTACAACCCGGGCCCCCAGGACGAGACGATCCAGTACATGCTCGAGCGTCGCAACGCGCTCGGCGGCTTCCTGCCCGAGCGTCGCTCGACGCACGTCGGCCTGGCGCTCCCCGACGACACGGCGTACGCCCTGCCGAAGAAGGGCTCCGGCACGCAGGAGATCGCCACCACCATGGCGTTCGTCCGACTGCTGAAAGACCTGCTGCGCTCGAAGGACTTCGGCCACCGCATCGTGCCGATCATCCCCGATGAGGCCCGCACCTTCGGAATGGACGCCTACTTCCCGTCGGCGAAGATCTACAACCCGAACGGCCAGCACTACACCTCGGTCGACCGTGAGCTCCTCCTCGCCTACAAGGAGAGCCCGCAGGGTCAGATCGTGCACGTCGGCATCAACGAGGCCGGCGCACTCGCGGCGTTCACCGCGGCCGGCACCTCGTACGCCACGCACGGCGAGCCGCTGATCCCGATCTACCTCTTCTACTCGATGTTCGGATTCCAGCGCACGGGTGACGCGCAGTGGGCCGCCGGCGACCAGATGGCCCGCGGGTTCATCATGGGCGCCACGGCCGGCCGCACCACCCTCACGGGTGAGGGCCTGCAGCACGCCGACGGCCACTCGCACCTGCTCGCCGCCACCAACCCGGCGACGGTCTCGTACGACCCCGCCTACGGCTACGAGATCGCGCACATCATGCGCTCCGGTCTCGAGCGCATGTACGGCGGAGAGCACGAAGACCCGAACGTCATGTACTACATCACGCTCTACAACGAGCCGATGGTCATGCCCGCTGAGCCGGAGAACGTGGACGTCGACGGAATCGTGCGCGGCATCCACCGCGTGTCGGTCGGCGAGGGCGAAGGCCCCCGCGCTCAGCTCTTCGCATCGGGCGTCGGACTCCCCTGGGCCCTCGAGGCGCAGGCACTGCTCAAGAACGACTGGGGCGTGATCGCGGATGTCTGGTCGGTCACCTCGTGGACCGAACTGCGCCGCGACGGCCTGGCCGCCGACGAGCACAACTTCCTGCACCCCGAAGAAGAGCCCCGCACGGCGTACCTCACGCAGAAGCTGCAGGGTGCCGAGGGTCCCGTCGTCGCCATGAGCGACTTCATGCACGCCGTGCAGGACCAGATCCGTCCGTGGGTCCCGCAGCGTTTCGCGACGCTGGGCGCCGACGGCTTCGGCTTCTCCGACACGCGTGCAGCCGCTCGTCGCTTCTTCAAGATCGACGGTCCGTCGATCGTCGTCCGCACGCTGCAGTCTCTCGCCGAAGACGGGGTCGTCGACCGTTCTCTCGCCGCGCAGGCGATCCAGAAGTACAGCCTGCATGACGTGAACGCCGGCACCAGCGGCAACGCGGGCGGCGAAAGCTGAGTCGTCGGTGACGGGTTCCTCTTCGCGCGGCATGGGCAAGTCGGCCACGCTCACCTGGCTGCGCCGGATCTCCGGCGACATCGCCTCGGTGACGATCAAGCGCCTCGAGGACACCCTCCCGTGGTACGCCGACATGCCACCAGCCCGCCGCTCTGCGGTCGGGCTGGTGGCTCAGGCGGGCATCACGTCGTTCATCCAGTGGTACGAGGATCCGACGTCGACGCCATGGATCGCCGCTGACATCTTCGCGGCCGCACCCAGAGAGCTGCTGCGCAGCGTCAGCCTGCAGCAGACTCTGCAGCTCATCCGAGTCACCGTCGAGGTGACCGAAGAGCGCGTCGCCGGAAGAGGCGCAGATCTCCGAGAAGCGATCCTGCTGTACTCCCGCGACGTGGCCTTCGCCGCGGCCGACGTCTACGCCAGAGCCGCCGAGGCCCGCGGTCTGTGGGATGCCAGACTCGAGGCCCTCGTCGTCGACTCCATCCTCACCGGTGAAGCGGACGAAGAGCTGCCGAGTCGGATCGCCGCCTTGGGCTGGCACGGTCACGGAGAGGTCGCGGTGCTGGTCGGCACGACTCCGCCGCAGTTCGACGTCGACCTCGTGCGTCGCACAGCGCGAAAGCTCGCTGTCGACGTGCTCATCGGAGTGCAGGGATCCCGACTCGTGCTCGTGATCGGCCGCGCTCGCATCGCCGGCCAGGAGCCTGCCGAAGGCGAAGAGGAAGAACTCGGCTTCGAAGAGATCGCGACGCGACTCGAGCCCTCGTTCGGCCCCGGCTACGTCGTGCTCGGGCCTGCGGTCGCCGCGCTCGTCGACGCGAGCCAGAGTGCACGTGCGGCCCTCGCCGGGTTCGCCGTGGCGCGCGCATGGCGCAGCGCTCCCCGTCCGGTCGACGCAGACGACCTCCTTCCCGAGCGGGCGCTCGCGGGTGATCCCCTCGCCAAGCAGACGCTGATCGAGCGCATCTATCGTCCTCTGCAGGCGCACTCCACCGATCTCGTGACGACGCTCTGGAGTTACCTCGACAACGGCCGCTCGCTCGAGGCGACCGCCCGAGAGCTGTTCGTGCACCCGAACACGGTGCGCTACCGCCTGAAGCGCGTCAGCGAGGTCATCGGCTGGGACGCCACGGGTCCGCGCGAGGCTCTGATCCTGCAGACCGCGCTCATCCTCGGTTCGATCGGCGCCGCAGAGCAGGTCCGGCGCAGGGCTCCCCTGCGTCGTCCGTCGCGCTGATCGGCGATCTGAGCCCCATCAGCTGTACGCCACACACAAGGGTTTTCTCGAATCTTGTGATGGATCATCCACCACTGATGGCGGATCGTTGGCAGACTGGGGTTGTGATTGTCGTCGTATGCCCTGGACAGGGCTCGCAGACCCCCGGTTTCCTCTCCCCCTGGCTCGAGCTCGACGGTGTGGCAGACAGCCTCGCCGCGTACTCCGAGGCGGCGGAGGTCGATCTCCAGCAGCACGGCACGGTGTCGGATGCCGACACGATCCGCGACACGCGCATCGCCCAGCCTCTGATCGTCGCCGCATCCCTGATCGCGGCGAACGCGCTCACGGCGCGTGGCGGTCGCCCCGCCGACGGTGTCGCCGGGCACTCGGTCGGCGAGATCGCCGCGCTCGTGGGCAGCGGTGTGATCGACGCCCAGACCGGCATGCGCCTGGTGGGCATCCGCGGCCGCGCCATGGCTGACGCGGCGGCACAGACCCCCACCGGCATGAGCGCCGTGCTGGGCGGCGATGAAGAGGCGATCCTCACGCGTCTCACCGAGCTCGGGCTCTCCCCCGCCAATTACAACGGCGGCGGACAGCTCGTGGTCGCCGGCGAGCTCGCAGGACTCGACGCCCTCGCCTCCGAGCCCGTCAAGGGGACCCGCGTCATCCCGCTGCAGGTGGCTGGCGCATTCCACACGTCATACATGGCCTCAGCCGTCGCCGCTCTGCGCGATGCGGTCGCGACGGTCACCCCGGCCGACCCGCAGATCACCCTCTGGTCGAACCGTGATGGATCCGTCGTCGCCGATGGCGCACAGGCCCTGAGCCACCTCGTCGACCAGGTGTCGTCACCGGTGCGTTGGGACCTCTGCATGGCGTCGTTCGCCGATCACGGCATCACCGGCCTGATCGAGCTCGCGCCCGCCGGCGCGCTGACCGGTCTCGCCAAGCGCGGTCTGCGCGGAGTCCCCTCCGTGGCCGTGAAGACCCCCGATGATCTCGATGCGGCCGTCGCGCTGCTGAACGGAGAAGCCGCATGAGCCCCATCCTGAACCAGGTCACCGGTCCCGCCTTCACGCGGATCTACTCCTTCGGTGCTGCCCGTGGCGAGAACGCCGTGCCGAACGACGACCTGATCGGCCCCATCGACTCGAGCGACGAGTGGATCCGCCAGCGCACCGGCATCGTGACCCGCGTGCGCGCCGACAAGGGCACGGATGCGATCGACCTCGCCGCGATCGCCGGCGCGGAGGCCATCGAGAAGTCCGGCGTTCCCGCCGACCAGATCGACCTCGTGATCGTCGCCACCATCAGCAACCCGAAGCAGTCGCCGTCGGTCTCGGCGATCGTGGCCGACCGCGTGGGTGCGAACCCGGCTGCCGCCTACGACGTCAACGCGGCCTGCGCCGGCTACGCCTACGCGATCACTCAGGCCGACGCGCTCATCAAGTCGGGCGCCGCACGCTACGCGCTCGTGATCGGCACGGAGAAGCTCTCCGACGTCGTCGACCCTGCCGACCGGAGCATCTCGTTCCTGCTCGGCGACGGCGCGGGCGCTGCACTCATCGGTCCGAGCGACACGCCGGGCATCGCCCCCGCAGTGTGGGGTTCGGACGGCTCCAAGGCCGATGCGGTCGGCATGAACGCGACCCTGACCGAGTTCCGTGACGGCGAGGTGCCGTGGCCGACCCTGCGCCAGGAGGGCCAGACGGTCTTCCGCTGGGCCGTGTGGGAGATGGCGAAGGTCGCCCGCGAGGCGCTCGACAAGGCCGGCGTCGAACCGACCGACATCGCCGCGTTCATCCCGCATCAGGCCAACATGCGCATCATCGACGAGTTCGCCAAGCAGCTGAAGCTGCCGGAGTCGACCGTGATCGCGCGCGACATCGAGACCACCGGCAACACGTCGGCAGCCTCGATCCCCCTCGCCAGCCACCGGCTGATGGCCGAGCATCCCGAGCTCTCGGGTGGGCTCGCGCTGCAGATCGGCTTCGGCGCCGGACTCGTGTTCGCCGCCCAGGTCGTCGTCCTCCCCTGAGAACGCGCCGACTTTCCCTAGACTGTTCCACGGTTCCGAATACAAACCCGTAAGAAAGAGGAAGACCACATGGCTTTCACCAACGATGAGGTCCTCGCAGGCCTCGCAGAGCTCATCACCGACGAGACCGGCATCAACGCATCCGAGGTCGCCCTCGAGAAGTCGTTCACCGACGACCTCGACATCGACTCGATCTCGATGATGACGATCGTCGTCAACGCCGAGGAGAAGTTCGGCGTCACCATCCCCGACGACGAGGTCAAGAACCTCAAGACCGTCGGCGACGCTGTCAACTTCATCGTCGCAGGCCAGGAGTAATCCTCGAAGGATGCCACCCCCGCGCTGCCGGGGCGTGGCATCCTCCGCCTTGCCCGCTCTCTGCTCGACCCGCCTGACAAGGAACCACACATGACCAAGCGCATCGTCGTCACCGGCATCGGCGCCACGTCCGCCATCGGCGGGACAGCACCCGAGAACTGGACGAACCTGCTCGCAGGCCAGTCCGGCACCCGCACCCTCGAGCACGACTGGGTGCAGCAGTACGAACTTCCGGTCACCTTCGCCGCCGAGGCGATCGTCCGCCCCGAAGAGGTCCTGCCCCGCCACGAGGCGAAGCGGCTCGACCCCTCCTCGCAGTTCGCGCTCATCGCGGCACGCGAGGCCTGGGCGGATGCCGGTTCTCCCGAGGTCGCTCCCGAGCGTCTCGGAGTCGACTTCGCCACCGGCATCGGCGGCCTGTGGACCCTGCTCGACGCGTGGGACACCCTGCGCGAGAAGGGCCCCCGCCGCGTGATGCCGCTGACCGTTCCGATGCTCATGCCGAACGCGGCGGCCGGCAACCTGTCGCTGCAGTTCCAGGCTCGTGCCTACGCGCAGACAGTCGTCAGCGCCTGCGCCTCGAGCACCGAGTCGATCATCCACGCCTTCCACCACCTGCAGGACGGTCTCGCCGACGTCGTGATCGCCGGTGGCACCGAATCGGCCATCCACCCGATCACGATGGCGTCGTTCGCGTCCGCGCAGGCTCTGTCCCGCCGCAATGACGACCCGGCCACGGCCTCGCGTCCCGGCGCGATCGACCGCGACGGCTTCGTGATGGGCGAGGGCGCAGCCGCGCTCATCCTCGAGACCGAGGAGCACGCCAAGGCACGCGGCGCCAAGATCTACGGCTACGTTCTAGGGGGTGGCGTCACCGCTGATGCGTACCACATCACGGGCAACGACCCCGAGGGCACCGGCGCCGCACGGGCCGTCACGCAGGCGCTCGACGAGGCCGGCATCACCGCCGACCAGGTCGCGCACATCAACGCGCACGCGACGTCCACCCCCGTGGGCGACCCCAACGAGTACGTCGCGCTCAAGAAGGTCTTCGGCGAGCGGATCGATGAGATCCCCGTCTCGGCCACCAAGGCGTCGACCGGGCACCTGCTCGGCGGCACGGGAGCCCTCGAGGCGATCTTCGCGCTGCTCGCGCTCCGCGACCGCGTCGCCCCGCCGACCATCAACATGACCGAACCCGATCCGGCTGTGCCGTTCAAGCTCTCGGGCGAGGCGCAGCCTCTCGGCGACGGCCAGCTCTTCGCGATCAGCAACTCGTTCGGCTTCGGTGGCCACAACGCCGTCGCCGTCTTCGCGAGCGCCGACTGACCTGCAGCGCTGACGAAGAGCGGCCCCCGGGTATCCCGGGGGCCGCTCTCGTGTCTGCAGGTCTAGTGGGCGGTCGCCCGCGCGAGCTGACGGGATCTCGCCGCACGGATGCGAGTGGTCCACGGAAGGAACCAGCCGATGAGCGGTCCCACGCCGAAGGCGAAGAGCACCGTGCCCACGCCGACCGGACCACCGAGCAGGAAGCCGATCAGCAGCACGCCGCCCTCGATCAGGGTGCGCACGAGCCACACCGGCCACCCGGTGCGACCCACGAGCCCCGTCATCAGGCCGTCCCGCGGGCCGGGACCGAAGTCCGCCGCGATGTAGAGCCCGGTGGCGAAGGCGAGCAGCAACAGTCCCGCCACGAACATCGGTGCCCCGACCCAGATCGATGTCGGTGCGGGAATGACGGCGAGAGCCAGATCCGCGCTCGGCCCGACGAGCAGGGCATTGAGCAGGGTGCCCAGCCCGACGCGCTGCCGCAGGGGGATCCACAGGAGCAGCACGAGCACCGAGACCAGCACGGTGACGACGCCGTATCCGATCCCCGTCTGCCCCGAGACGCCGAGAGCGAGGACGTCCCACGGAGCGACGCCGATGCCTCCGCGCACCATCAGACCGAGGGCGACGCCGTAGAGGAACAACCCCACGAGCAGCTGCACGATGCGCTCGACGACGTCGCGTCGACTGGTGGCGCTGATCGGGAGGAGAACGGAACGAAGCTGCATCCCTCCATGCTGGCCCACCCATCCGTCTGGTTCACGAGACCACTCGGCGAGAAGTGGCCTGCTTTCTTCAGTCCACTTTGCGGCATCATGGACTCATGACCTCACGGCTCGTCCAGCAGCTCGGTGCCCACAACGTCGCCGGCGCCACAGCCAAGGCCCTCGCGGAGCACATCCGCGCATTGATCCTCGACGGTCGACTCACCGTGGGCGAGCGGCTGCCGAGCGAGCGATCGCTCGCGATCGAGCTGCGGCGGTCGCGTTCCACCACGACCCGTGTCTACGACCTCCTCGAGCGCGACGGCTACGTCTCTCGTCTGCACGGGGGCGGCACTCGCGTCACTCTGCCGCACACCGCGGCCCCGGCCGGCGGCGCAGCAGACGAGTCGGCCATCGACCTGTCGATCGCGTCGATGGATTCGACGCCTGGGCTGTACGACGCGACAGTGCGGTCACTCCCTCGGCTCGCTGCCATGCGCGGCACCAGCGGCTATTCACTGCAAGGGCTCCCCGAGCTGCGGGAGGCTGTCGCGCAGCGCTTCATCGAGCGCGGAGTGCCGACCGATGCGGACGAGATCATGATCACGTCCGGCGCGCTCAACGCGTTCAATCTGGTGCTCGCCTCGATCGGCCGGCGGGGCGAGCGCGCGCTCGTCGAGCAGCCCACCTTCCCGCATGCGCTCGAGGCGCTCCACCGCCACGGGTACCGGCTGCTGCCGACGCCGGTCGATGTCACAGGATGGGACGAGGGCCATCTCACCGACACCCTGCTGCGCGGACGCCCCCACCTCGCGTACCTGATCCCCGACTTCCACAATCCCACGGGGGCCACGCTCTCCGACGCCGAGCGGACACGCATCGCGGCCACGGCACGGAGCGTCGGCACACACCTGATCGTCGATGAGACGACCGCCGAGCTCGACATCGATCGCGACTGGACCCCGCTTCCCTTCTCCGCCTTCAGCCCGCTTGTGATCACCGTCGGCTCGATGTCGAAGATCGCCTGGGGAGGCATGCGCATAGGCTGGATCCGGGCGGACCGCTCGGTCATGACCCGTCTGCTCGCCACCCGTCCCTCGTTCGAGCTCGGCACCGCGCTGCTCGAACAGTGCATCGCCGTCGAGCTGCTGCAGGAGATGCCGGCGCTCACCGCGCATGTCGCGACACGCCTGTATGCCGGCCGCGAAGCCGTGGCGGCAGGACTCGGCTCCTTCGAGACCATCTCCATGCCACCCACGAGAGGCGGACTCTCCGCCTGGCTCGACCTCGGCGCCCCCGTGTCGACCGCCCTGTCGCTGGCCGCGCGTGCTCACGGACTGATCCTTCCGCCGGGGCCGCGGTTCTCGACGGGCGGCGTGCTCGAGAGGCGCCTGCGCATTCCGATCACCCTGCCGCCTGAGCGCACCGCCGAGGCGATGGGGCGACTGAGACTCGCGTGGGAGGACGTCATGACGGGGGGCCGCGCGGCCGGGGCCGAGATGCCACGCTCGGCCGTGATCTGACAGACGAAGACCCCGTCCCGGATGTTCGGGACGGGGTCTTCGTCATCTGTGGAACGGGGATTCGCCTTCTCAGCGTCCGGGATCGCTCACCGGCATCCGATACTCGCGCCTTCCCGTTCCAGGTCTGTGGGTCCGCCTAGCCGACCTTGTGCAGCCACACCACGCGGGCGTCGTCGCTCGCGTGACGGAACGGCTCCAGCTCCTCGTCCCAGGCGGAGCCGAGCGCGATGTCGAGCTCACGCTGCAGCTCGGTCGCGCTGCCTGCGGCGATCTCCATCGCATAGCGGATGCGGTCCTCGCCCACGACGATGTTTCCCGCGGCATCCGTCTGCGCATAGTGGATGCCGAGGTCGGGCGTGTGCAGCCAGCGTCCGCCGTCGCTGCGGGGTGTGGGATCCTCGGTGACCTCGAAACGGAGATGCTCCCACCCGCGGATCGCGGTTGCAAGAGCGGCACCCGTGCCGACCGGGCCGTCCCAGTAGAACTCGGCGCGTCGAGCGCCGTCGAGCACCGGCTGGTCGCTCCAGTCGAAGTTCACTGCGCGACCGATAGCGCGACCGACCGCCCATTCCAGGTGCGGGCAGAGCGCGCGAGGTGCAGAGTGGATGAACACCACTCCGCGTGCGTAAGCCGTCGCCATGATCTCTCCGTTTCATCAGGTGCGTCTTCCCCAACGACCTGAAACAACGAGAACTGGCGTGAATATGCGGTTGTGGGCCTATTCTCGCCCAGACCAGGCGAAATCACAAGCATGTGATTCACACGACGAAGGCCCCGGTCGCGCGGGACCGGGGCCTTCAGACCGCGAACGGCCGTTGATCAGACGAGGATCACGCCTCGCTCATGGCCTGCTTGACCTGCTGTCCCTTTGCGGCGTAGTACGCGGCGCGTGCGGCGTCGCGGCGGGCCTGCTCGGCGTATCCGGCCTCGAGAACCTCCTGCGGGACCTCGACGTTAGGCACGTCCTGCGTGCCGTGGTACTTCTCGATGTAGGCGTCGAGCTCGGGGCCGGACGTCCACGACGTGATGAGGCAGTAGCGCGGCTCCGTGCCCACGTGGGTCGCGGCGTGCCACAGACGCTGCGTGTCGACGATGAGCTGAGCGCCCGCCGGCAGAGCGATGCGGTACTCGATGCTCGGGTCGGTGCGGTTCTCGCGCAGGACGAAGAAGCTGTCCTTGTCGTCGCTGAGGTTGAAGAACCCGCGGACGACCCAGCCGGTGCCGTCGGGGTTCAGACGGTTGTTGTCGTCCTGGTGGAGGTTGTAGAGGCACTCGCCGTACGGAGTCGGCTGCAGCTCGATGACGCGGCAGCGACCGACGTTGGCACCGGGCTCCTGCGCGCGACGCGTGAGGTTGGGGGCCTTGGCGGTCTGCGAGTCGATCCAGACGCCATCCTTGTCGGTGCGCGGCGGCTTGTGGTTCCAGAAGCCGTTGCACTCGATCTCGCCCTTGGCGCTGGCGAGAGGGGCGAAGCGGGTGTCACCCGACGACTTCCAGTCGTTGTACTCGATGTCGAGCCACTCCTTGGGGTCGAGCTCCTGGTTGTAGCTGTCGAGAACGACGAAGCCCTTGTCTTCGAGCGCAGCGGACTTGATGTATCCCATGATCTGAACCAGATCCTTTCATCGGGGGCCAGCACGTTTTAACAGGCCCTGATAAGGCAAGCCTAACAGGGCACTTCTGGAGCGCCGCCGAGGGCCGCCGTGAATAAGCGAATAGACTGAATCGGGCGCCTGGCGACTCCTCGGCGCACGGCGTTACGGGAGGACGAGACACCAGCATGAGCACTGCGACCAACGTCGAGGCGACAGCTGTCAACACGATCGAGTGGCTCGCAGAGGACTCCACGACCATCGTCGTGCCGGTGTACCAGCGTCAGTACAGGTGGGACATCGGCGGCTGCGAGCAGCTGCTCTCCGACGTCCGGGCCGTCGCCCGTGAAGACTCGTCGCACCGTCACTTCATCGGGTCGATCCTCTCGGCCGCCGACGACAGCGACGCCGACACCGACCTCGTGCTGATCGACGGCCAGCAGCGCATCACGACGCTGATGCTGCTGGTCGCAGCGCTCCGACATGCGGTTCAGGACTCCGATCCCCTGCTCGCCGCCGACCTCGACCGGGTGCTCGTGCGCCCGGACGACCCCGATCGCACCAAGCTGCGCCCTCACGACGCGTGGGCCGAGCTGTACGAGTCCGTGGTGCTGGAGCGCGATGTCCAGGCAGAGCGCGAATCTCGGTTCGATGACAATTACGCGTTCTTCCGGAGCCAGGTGCACGCCGACGAGGCGCCGCAGATCTGGGCGGGTCTGAAGAAGCTCGAGCACGTCTCGATCACCCTCGGCGCCGACGCGAACGCGCAGCAGATCTTCGAGAGCCTGAACTCCACCGGCGAGCCGCTGCGCGATCACGAGCTCATCCACAACTACATGCTGATGGGGTTGACCCACGCCGAGCAGCTCGACGTCGAGGCGCGGTTCTGGCTCCCGATCGAGCAGCACACCGGTGAGACCATCGGCGCGTTCTGGCGGCACTACCTCGTGATGACGACGGGGCGCGAGGTGGCGGCCAACGGCGAGCACGGTGTCTACAGCGCGTTCCGACAGTCCTTCCCCCGCGTCGACCTCGATCACCTGCAGGCGGACGCCGAGGTCTGGCGCCACTACGCCGAGATCTACGGCATACTGCTCGACCCGTCTCTCGAGCGCGACCCCGAGATCGCTCGGCAGCTGCGATACGTGAACACCTTCGGCCGCGCAGCCTATCCGCTCGTTCTCCGCGTCTACAGCGATCACAGCCGCGGGCTCATCGGCCGCGACGAGCTCGTCGAGACGCTCGAGTGGATCCAGGCGATGTATCTGCGGCGCACGCTCGTGAACCTGCCCAACGAGCGACTCGTGGCCCGCCTCTGCCGAGCGCGCGCGAACGGAAGAGAGGCACTGGCTCGAGCGTTCGCCCGGATCACGCCGTCGGACGAGCGCGTCAGCGCCGTGCTGAAGTACAGCGAGCTGCCGCATCCGGCCTATGTCCTCGGGCGGCTCGAGGGAGTCGACGACCCTGACGAGTTCGATGTGGAGCACATCGTGCCCACAGTCCCCAGCGACAGCTGGTCGGGCGACGGCCAGCGTCCGTGGATCGACTACTCGGACGACGAGCGCAACGCGCATCGCGCGCTGGCCCCGACACTCGGCAATCTCACTCTGCTCGAGCAGTCCCTCGCTGAGCGGGTCTTCGGAGAGTCGTACTCCGTGAAACGGGGCGCGGCGTATGCTCGCAGCTCCGTCCCCGAGACCAGTGCACTCGCTGCCACGGAGACGTGGGGAACGGCGGCCATCTCTCAGCGCACGATCCGGCTCACCTCCGATCTGCTGAGGATCTGGGCCCGCCCCGCACTGCCCGAGATCGACGACGACGGGCTCACTCCCATCCTCGATGCGGTGCGTCGGCGCGGGTGGCCGGCCGGGTGGGAGCGCGAGTTCGAGTATGTCGAGTACCGCGGAGAGCGCTGGGAGGTCTTCGACGTCAAACACCTCTTCAACCGCGTCTTCCGTCGCGCGTGGACGGACACCCGCGATGCCGCCGTGTCGTACTGCGCCGCCCACGGCGGCCCGATCTACGACTCGATGGCCTGGAAGGGGCAGTGGGATCAGCTGGACGATACCCACCACCTCTACATGGGCTGGGATTCGAACTACATGATGAACGCAGTGCAGGGCGCGCTCGACGAGGCGGACATCGCCTCGGAGGTCTTCGTCAAGTACTCCTACATCGGGAATGTGATGTGACATGACGACAACCATCCGCCGCCTCCTCGACCTGACAGTCGAAGAGCACACACTGACCGTCCCGCTCGTGTGGGGAGATCCGACAGACACCCGCACGATCGACATCTTCGCGCGGGTCGTCACACGAGAAGGAGGCGAACGCCTCCCCTATCTGGTCTTCCTGCAGGGCGGGCCGGGCCACGAGGCCCCTCGACCGTTCCACTCGTCGACGTCCCCCGCCTGGCTCGACGAGGCCCTCGCGCACTATCGGGTCGTGATGCTCGACCAGCGAGGCACCGGGCTCTCGACGCCGGTCGGCGATGCCGATCTCGAGCGCGGCTCCGCTGCGGTCGCCGAGTACCTCACGCATCTGCGCGCCGATGCGATCGTCCGCGACTGCGAGGCGATGCGCGAGCACCTCAGCGCGGAGACGTGGAGCGTGCTCGGCCAGTCCTTCGGGGGATTCACGACCCTGGCCTACCTGTCCACCGATTCGGACTCGCTCGCCGATGTCTTCATCACCGGCGGACTCAGCACCGTCGACCGGCACCCCGACGAGGTCTACGCGCTCTGCTACGACAAGATGCGCGCCGCCTCCGAGCGGTATTACCGCCGGTTCCCCGAGCACCGAGACGTCATGCGCCGCTTGGTCGATCAGGCCGCGGCAGGCGAGATCGTGCTTCCCGACGGCGAAGTGGTCTCGCCGTCACGGCTGCGCTCCGTGGGCTCGGCGCTCGGCACGAATGACGGGTGGCAGACCGTATGGTCGCTGCTCGAGCGCGATCCCGCGTCGAACGCGTTCCGCCATGATCTGATGCACGCCATGCCGTACGGCGGCCGCAACCCGCTCTACTTCGCGTTCCACGAATCGAGCTACGCGAGCGGGCACGCCACACGCTGGTCGGCGGAACGCACAGAGCCGCAGGACTTCCGCGACGACGTCACACTGTTCACGGGCGAGCACATCCGCCGCGAGTGGACCGAGACCGTGCCCGCCTTCCAGCCGTGGCGAGACGTCACGCTCGCGCTGGCGGACTTCGAGTGGCCCCGGATCTACAACGAGGTCGCCATCGCCGCCTCCGGTGCGACGGGCGCTGCCGCCGTCTATGTGAACGACGTCTATGTCCCGATGGAGTTCTCACTCGAGACCGCACGCCTGCTGCCCGGCGTCGAGCTCTGGGTGACCAGTGAGCACGAGCACAACGGCGTGCGCTCCGGCCCTGTGCTGACGCACCTCATCGACCTCGCGCACGGACGACGCATCCGCTGAGCATCTCCGCCGGAATCCTCCTGCAGACGGATGCCGAGGCGGCGGCGGCCGAATAGCCTGGTCTCATGGCCGACGCACTCGGGATGCTGCTCACGATCGCGATCCTCCTCGTCGTGGTGATCGCGATCGTCGTGGTGATCGTCGCGGTCTACGCGAAGGCGCCGCTCGAGAAGAAGTACGAGAGCGCAGGCGGCGGACTGGGCGGTTCGTTCGACGCGATCTGGATGCCATCGGCACACGAGGCCGGGATGGAGCGCGATCGCCAGACGAAGCGCACCGCACCGGCGCCCGCTCCCGGCGACCCGCCCGGCAGGATCGACGGGGAACGCATCATCATCGACATCTGACCCCGCGATCCACCGGGATGAGACGACGAAGGCCCCGTGTTCCGAGGAACACGGGGCCTTCGAACGCGGTGATCGTTACTTGCTCGATCCGCCGAAGCCCTTGAAGCGCTGGTTGAACTTCTCGACGCGGCCGGCCGAGTCCATGATGCGCTGCTTGCCCGTGTAGAACGGGTGCGATGCCGACGAGATCTCGACGTCGATGACGGGGTACTCGACGCCGTCGAGCTCGATCGTCTTGTCGCTGGAGACAGTCGAACGGGTGAGGAACGTCTCGCCCGAGCCGAGGTCGCGGAACACGACTGCCTTGTACACGGGGTGAATGTCAGTCTTCATGGGATTCCTTAGTTGCTGCCCTGGATTGTGCCAGGGACGAGGGAAGTCTGCGGTGCAGAGAGCACCAAGGATCGATTCTATCAGATCCGCGTCAGGATGCCGCGCGGGCCGCGTAGCGGCCCTCGTCGCTGCTCAGAACGATCGGCATTCCGAACGTCTCGGTCAGCGTATCGGCGGTCAGGGTCTCGGCGATGGGTCCGGCTGCCACGATGCGCCCCTCGCGCATGAGCAGCACGTGCGTGAAACCGACCGGGATCTCCTCGACGTGATGCGTGACCATCAGCATCGCGGGTGTCGTCGGCGACGAGGCATAGCCGCTCAGGAGCGCGAGCAGCTCCTCGCGCGAACCGAGGTCGAGCGAGGCCGTCGGCTCGTCGAGCAGCAGCAGCTCGGGGTCGGTCATCACGGCCCGGGCGATCTGGACGCGCTTCTGCTCGCCGTCGCTCAGGGTTCCGAACGTGCGATCAGCCAGGTGGTCGAGACGCCAGTCGCCGAGCACCCGCAGCGCGCGGCGCTCGTCGATGTCCTCGTAGTTCTCGTTCCAGCGCCCCAGAACGGAGTACGCCGCCGTGAGCACCGTGTTCAGGACGGTCTCGTCGCGCGGCACGCGCTTCGCCATCGCCGACGAGGCGAAGCCGATGCGGGGGCGCAGTTCGAACACGTCGGTTCGACCGAGGGTCTCCCCCAGCACGGTGACGGCTCCGGAGGTCGGGTGCATCAGCGTGTCCGCCAGCTGGAGCAGTGTGGTCTTGCCGGCGCCGTTGGGTCCGAGGATCACCCACCGCTGATCATCGTCGACCTGCCAGGTCACGTGATCGATGATGTCGCGCCCCTCGCGGCGCACGACGACGTCGGTGAATTCCAAGGCGATCGACATGCCTCCAGCCTATCGGCTCAGGCGGTCAGCTCCGCGTAGAGCGCGCGCGTGGTGTCGGCGATCGCATCCCAGCTGAACTCGTCGCGCGCGCGCTCCCGACCGGCCGCGCCGTAGGCGCGAGCCTGCTCCGGATCGGACGTCACCTCGGTGAGCACGCTCGCGAGGTCGGCGACATAGCGCTCGGGGTCGACCGGCGTCCCTGTGCCGTCCTGCAGCTGCTCGATCGGCACGAGACGCCCTGTCACGCCGTCGTCGACGACCTCGGGGATGCCCCCGGTGGCCGTGCCGACGACAGCGGCACCGCACGCCATGGCCTCGAGGTTCACGATCCCCAGCGGTTCATACACCGACGGGCATACGAAGGTCGTGGCCGCTGTGAGGATCGCCGAGAGCTCGTCGCGCGGCAGCATCCGATCGATCCAGATGACGCCCTCGCGGGTCTGCTGGAGAAGCCGCACGCCCTCCTGCACCTCCGCCATGATCTCGGGGGTGTCGGGTGCGCCGGCGCAGAGGATCAGCTGAACCTCCGGCGGCAGCAGACGAGCGGCCTGCAGGAGGTACGGCAGACCCTTCTGACGGGTGATCCGACCGACGAAGACGACAGACGGTCGAGTCGGGTCCATGCCCACCGACTCGAGGAACGCGGGGTTCTGCACCGGACGCCACCGCTCGACGTCGATGCCGTTGTGGATCACACGCACCCGGGCGGGGTCGACGGAGGGATAGCTGCGCAGGATGTCTTCGCGCATGCCGGCGCTGACCGCGATCACCGCCGCAGCGTTCTCGTAGGCGAGCTTCTCGATGCCGCTCGACACCGCGTATCCCCCGCCGAGCTGCTCCGCCTTCCAGGGGCGCAGCGGCTCGAGACTGTGGGCGGTGAGCACGTGAGGGATGCCGTGCAGCTGCGAGGCGAGGTGTCCGGCGAAGTTCGCGTACCAGGTGTGGCTGTGCACGAGGTCGGCGTCGGAGATGGCCGCCACGATCTCGAGATCGGTCCCGAGCGTCTGCAGAGCGGCATTGGCCGAGGCCAACTCCGACGGGGCCTGATAGGAGAAAGTACCCGCCTCATCTCGGGGGGAACCGAAGGCACGAACCTGTACATCGATATTCTGCCGCAGGGCCGTGACGAGCTCTGCGACGTGCACACCGGCACCTCCGTAAATCTCCGGCGGGTATTCCTTCGTGATCATCTCGACGCGCATGTCTAGACGGTAGTGACTCACTTGTCCAGATGCTAGTTAGCCGAGCCGAATCACATCTATTGTGGGTGCATGTCCGCACCAAAGAAGATCTTCGGCATCATCCTCGCCGGCGGCGAGGGAAAGCGTCTCATGCCCCTCACGGGCGACCGAGCAAAACCTGCAGTGCCTTTCGGCGGACAGTATCGCTTGATCGATTTCGCGATATCGAACCTCATCAACTCGGGTCTGCGACAGATCGTCGTCCTCACGCAGTACAAGTCGCACAGCCTCGACCGTCACATCTCGCAGACCTGGCGCATGTCGGCGCTGCTCGACTCGTACGTCACCTCCGTGCCCGCGCAGCAGCGTCTCGGAAAGCGCTGGTTCTCCGGCTCGGCCGACGCGATCCTGCAGAGCCTCAACCTCATCAACGACGAGAAGCCCGACATCGTCGTGGTGATCGGTGCCGACCACGTCTATCGCATGGACTTCCGGCAGATGCTCGACGCGCACATCGAGTCGGGCGCGAAGGCCACCGTCGCCGGCATCCGCCAGCCGCTCGCGATGGCGTCTCAGTTCGGTGTGATCGACGCCGACACCGAGTCGGGCCGCATCAAGCAGTTCCTCGAGAAGCCGACCGACATCGCAGGGCTCGAGGACTCCCCTCACGAGGTGCTCGCCTCGATGGGCAACTACATCTTCGACGCCGACGCGCTGATCGCCGCGGTCGAGGCAGACGGCGAGTCCCCCACCTCCGGTCATGACATGGGCGGCGACATCGTGCCGTACTTCGTCGATCGAGGCGAGGCCGGCTACTACGACATGAAGCGCAACGACGTCCCGGGGTCCTCCCCGCGCGACCGCTCCTACTGGCGTGACGTGGGCACCATCGACTCCTTCTTCGACGCGCACATGGACCTGATCTCCACGCTGCCGATCTTCAACCTCTACAACATGGAGTGGCCCATCCACTCGCAGGCCGTGAACTCGCCGCCCGCGAAGTTCGTGCGAGACTCCGTCGGGCGTATCGGCAACGCGATCGACTCGATCGTGTCCCTCGGATCCGTGCTCTCGGGCACGCATCTCGAGCGCAGCGTCGTCGGCCCGTGGACTCTCGCCGGCGGCGGTTCGACCATCACCGATTCGGTCGTCTTCGACGGAGTGAGAGTAGGCGCCGGTTCCCGGGTGCATCGAGCCATCCTCGACAAGAACGTCGTGCTCGCCGACGGCGCGACCGTCGGCGTCGACCGCGAACGCGATCTCGCGCGAGGCTTCACCGTGACCGAATCCGGCATCACTGTGGTGGGCAAGGGGCTCTTCATCGATCGCTGAGGATGTCGGCCGAAGACCGCCGTGCACCGACCCGCGCCTTGCGGTCGATAGGCTCAGAGGCGTGACTGCCGCTCGATTCCTCGTCGTCCTCGATGCCGATTCCACCCTCATCCGCAATGAGGTGATCGAACTGATCGCCGACGAGGTGGGGCGCGGCGCCGAGGTGCAGGCAGCCACCGAAGCCGCGATGCGCGGCGAGATCGACTTCGCCACGAGCCTGCGCTCACGCGTCGCAGCTCTCGAAGGCGTTCCTGTCTCGGGTTTCGCTCGAGTGCTCGCCCGGATCGAGCCGACTCCGGGCGTGCGTGAGCTCACTGCCGCCGTGCATCAGCGCGGGGGTGTCGTCGGGGTCGTGTCGGGCGGATTCCACGAGATCCTCGACGATGTCGCACCGGAGCTCGGTGTCGACCGTTGGCGCGCCAATCGACTCGAGGTGGTCGACGGTGCTCTGGCGGGTCGGGTCGACGGCGAGATCGTCGATGCCGCTGTGAAGGCCGCCTCGCTGCTGGAGTGGGCGGACGAGCTCGGAGTGCCCCGCCACGCCACGATCGCCATCGGCGACGGAGCCAATGACCTGCAGATGATGGCGGTCGCGGGACTCGGACTGGCGTTCAACGCGAAGCCCGCCGTGCGCGAGGCTGCGAGCCTCGTCATCGGACCGCAGGATCTCTCCGAGGTCATCGCGCTGCTGCCCTAGCGGATGTCCTATGCCCCGTCTACCCTCGGGCGCATGGACATCATCCTCATCCCCGGTCTCTGGCTCGACGCGTCCAGCTGGAGCGAAGTGACCACCGATCTCGAACGCGCAGGGCACACCGTGCATCCGCTGACCATGCCGGGCGTGGGCCTCCCGGCCGCCGAGTCCGCTGACATCGGCATCGCCGACTGGGTCGACGCCGCTGTCGCCGCCGTGGACGCCGTCGCCGCGCCCGTGGTCGTCGTCGGTCACAGCGGCGGTGGCAACGTCGCCTGGGGCGTGGCCGATGCGCGGCCCGACCGCGTCTCGCGGGTGATATTCGTCGACACCGTACCGCCGCCGTCCGGATTCGGCATCAGCGAGTTCGAGATCGTGGACGGCGTCGTCCCGTTCCCCGGATGGGAGTTCTTCCCTGCGGAAGACGTCGACGACCTCGACGAGGCGACCCGTGCGCGCACCGCGCCGCTCACGCACAGCGTGCCAGCGCGCGTGCCCACCGATGAGATCGAGCTCGGCCCCGGTGCGCGGCACCGGGTGCCGGTGACGCTGCTCATGGGAGGTCTCGACCAGGAGACTCTCGAGTCCGAGCTCGAGCAGTGGGGGCCGTATGCCGAAGAGTTCCGTGCGATCGACGATGCCGAGGTCGTGCGCATCGGCTCAGGTCACTGGCCTCAGTTCTCGGTACCGAACAGACTCGCCGCGCTGCTCGATGCGGCGATCACCCGCCGATGACGGTACGTCGTCGGTGGAGTGTCAGTGCCCCATGCCGAGGCCGCCGTCGACGGGGATGACAGCACCCGAGATGTACCCGGCGTCATCGCCTGCAAGCCACGTGACGACGCCTGCCACCTCATCGGGCGTCGCGAATCGCCCGGCCGGGATGTTCGCCTTGTACTGCTTCTGAGTCTCTTCGGGAAGCTCAGCGGTCATGTCGGTCTCGATGAATCCGGGGGCGACGACGTTCGCGGTGATACCGCGTCCGCCGAGCTCCCGCGTGAGAGAACGTGCGAAGCCGACGAGCGCGCTCTTCGAGGCCGAATAGTTCACCTGCCCGGCCGAGCCATAGAGGCCCACGACGCTGGAGATGAGGATGACTCGGCCGAATCGAGCCCGCAGCATGCCTTTCGATGCCCGCTTCACGACGCGGAAGGTGCCTCCGAGGTTCGTCGCGACCACGCTGTCGAAGTCGTCCTCACTCATCCGCAGCAGCAGGGTGTCCTTCGTGATGCCGGCATTCGCCACGACGACTTCGACGGGTCCGAGCTGCTGCTCGACCTCGGTGAAGGCCGCGTCGAGCGCAGCGGCATCCGTAACGTCTGCACGCACCGTGAGAGTGCCTTCGGGGCCTTCGCCGCTGCGAGCCGTGACGGCGACGCGGTAGCCGTCCCTGACGAATCGTTCGGCGATCGCGCGGCCGATGCCGCGGTTTCCACCGGTGACGAGGACGACGCGAGAACTCATTTCCACTCCTGATCTGGCCGGTGCGGGTACGGCGGCCGGGTCGTCATCGATCCTACCGATGATGCTGTGACTCGTTCGGGTCGACGTTTGACAGAACAGCCGCGTGGCTGGAACGCTGAACCCGACGAAAGGCATCACCGTGAGCGACAACAGCATCCCGACCTCGGCGGACGGACAGCAGCCGACTCCCCCGGCGGCGCCTCTCGCACCGGCTCCGCCGGCTCCCGCGGCGCCCTCGGCGCAGCAGTACCAGGCGTATCCCGGTGCGGCGCCGTCGGTCGCTCCTTCGCAGGGGTACGCGAACCCGTCGCCGCAGCCGCCACAGTATGCCCCGCAGCAGCCCTACGGCTCTGCGGTGGCTCAGCCGTACGCCGCCGCCGCCCAGCCGCCGTACTACGGGGCGGCGTCCGCACCGGGTCAGCCCGGTGCCGGATATCCGAACTACGGCGCGGTGCCCTACCCCGCTCCTCGCCCCGCCAGCGGACTCGCGATCACCTCGCTGATCTGCGGAATCGCGGGCGTCGTCCTCTTCTGGGCGGTGGTGCCGCTGCTCGCGTCGATCGTGGCCGTCATCACCGGCCACATGGCGCTGCGACAGACGAAGGAGAACCCGGCGATCGGCGGCCGCGGCATGGCCTTCGCGGGCCTCATCATGGGGTACATCATGGTCGCGGTCCTGGTCGTCGGCATCGTCATGACGGTGATCGGCTTCCTCTTCTTCGGCGCCTTCACGCTGCCGTTCCTCTTCTCCGCCTAGCGGCAGACGGGCGAGCCGCGGAGCCCGCGGCGGCGTAGGCTGGACTCATCGTGAAGAGCAAGCCCCTGGTCCCTGCCGTCACCTCGCTTCCGCAGTCGCCGAAAGACGAGGCTGACCACCGCGTGCGCCGATACGCGCTCACGATGACCATCCGCATCGTCTGCTTCGCCCTGATGATGTTCGTGCAGCCCTACGGCTGGTACACCTGGGTGTTCGCGCTGGCCGCCGCGGTGCTCCCGTACATCGCCGTCGTCTTCGCGAACGCGGGCAGCGACAGCACTGAGACGACGGCAGAGTCGCCTGTGCAGCAGTTGGAGGCTCCGGCCGCGACTCCGACGCTCCCGGTCGACGAGACCCCAGCTCCTGGCATCATCACCATCCACGAGAGCCGCCAGGATCGCGAGTGAGTGGATTGGAGTGCTCGCGCGCCGGATGCCGGAACGCGGCGACCATGCAGGTGGTGTGGCGCAATCCGCGTATCCACGCGGCCGACCGTGAGAAGATCTGGCTCGCGTGCGATGAGCACGTCGGCTTCCTCCGTGACTACCTGGCGGCCAGGGACTTCCCCGTGACAGTGAGAGATGGTGTGCCCTCGTGAGTGCCCGGATGGGTAGATGGACCGTATACGTGCTGATCGCGATCGGATTCGCGATCGCCTGCGCGTTCCTGTCGAACTGGCAGTTCGAGCGCAATGAGACGCGATCTGAGCAGATCGCGCTCGTGGAGAAGAACTACGACGCCGATCCCGTCCCTCTCGCCGATCTCATCGGCGACGACGGAGTGCTCGATCCCGGTGACGTGTGGCATCCCGTGGTGCTGAACGGCGAGTACATCGCCGATGATCAGCTGCTGGTGCGCAACCGCCCGCACGGCGGCACGAGCGCGTTCGAGGTCCTGGTGCCGTTCCGCGACGTCGACGGCCGTGTGTTCATCGTCGATCGCGGATGGGTGCCGCCGGGCGACGGCGACTCCCCGGATTCCGTTCCGGCTCCTCCGCCCGGAGAGGTCGAGGTCATCGTGCGCCTGCGCCCGGGTGAGCAGCTCCCGGCCTCGGGGCGAGGTGCTCCCGATGGGCAGGTGCCGACGATCAACCTCCCCTCGATCGCCGAGCTGGTCGACGGAGACGTCATCACGAGCGCGTACGGCCAGATCGTCAGCGAGACTCCACCCGGCGACGGGACCCTCGGCGGCTTCGACTCACCCACCGACGACCCGGGACCGCACCTGTCCTACGCGATCCAGTGGATCCTGTTCGCGCTGATGGGCTTCGTCTTCATCGGGTACATCATCCGGACCGAGATCGTGAAGCACCGTGAAGAGGTCGAGGGAATGCCCGCACCGGTGAAGACGACTCGGCGGCGCGACAAGGACGCCGACGTCGAGGACGAGCTGCTCGACGCCCGCTGAGTCGCGTCAGTCCCAGGCCGTCACCTCGCCGATGACGGCGGTCTTGGGGTACGCGCCTGCGGGCCCGCCGATCTCGAAGAGGTCGATCATCAGGACCATGGGATAGTCCGGTGTCTGAGCGAAGCGGCGCACCACCCGCCCCTCACATCCGATGATCGTCTCGCCATCGCCCCAGATCACGGTCCAGGTATGCGGCCTCCGGGCATCGAACGGGAGGGTCACCTCGACCATGTCGGTCGTCAACCTCGTGTCGTGGTGCGACTTGATGCCCGTGCGTACCCGCGTCGTGCTCCCGACAGCTGAGGCGTCGATCTCGAAGATGCAGATCTCGCCGGCGTCCGTCTCGGAGAGGTGTTCGGTACCGACGAGCCACGCCGCGAGCATGCATCCTTCGTCGGTGCCCGCGGCAACCGTGAGGTCGATCCGCCCGCGACAGGGTGTGAAGAGCAGTCGCGGCGGCGTATGCGTCTCGACCACGAGTCCGTCGTCGCGGTGGCGATGCGTGCCGGCGGTCGATCCGACCGGACCGGAGTACGTCGCCGTCTGCAGATTCGAGACCCGCAGCGGCGCGTCGTCCGGTCGCCAGTCGAGCTGATCGTGCTCGATCCGGAGTTGCAGTCCGCCCTCGACGAAAGCGAATCGCGCTGCGGAGCGCTCGGGCACCGTCCAGTGCGGCAGGTAGTGCGGAACCCACTTCTCCGCGTCGAGCCCCCGAGTGAAGTCATCCGTGAAAGCCGGCGGTGATGACGGACGCGGCGGCAGGAGCTCGGCCACGGATCAATCCCGCCAGGGCATCGGCTTCTCGGGGAGGCGAGAGCTGTCGTCGGGGAGATGCGGAAGTTGTTCTCCTCCGGCTCGAATGCAGAGCCAGCGCAGCTCTCCCGGGCTGTCGGACCGAGCGCGCCAGGTACGCGCGACGCCCTGTCCCACGCGGATCACCGTTCCCGGGCCCACCTCCACGACCTCGTCGTCGAGTCCCAGCTGCCCGCGTCCGTCGAGAAACACATAGAGCTCCTCGACCCGCGAATGGACGTGCCAGTAGCCGGCTTCCTCCCCCGGTTCGAGGGCGTTCGCGGTGAGGCCGATGTACTGCATCGTCAGCTCATGATCGACGACTCGACGGCCGTCGCGCGAGCGCGCCTGGTCGAACCCGCCATGATGTGCGCGCCACTCGTCGAGAGCACCGATCTCGATCACCTGGTATCCGCTCACGCCCTTCGCCCTTCCGACCTCTGATCTGCCGGGCCGCCCATGATCGAGCGGCTCCATCCGTCGTCGACAGCGTCGAAGACCACCCGCGTGTGACGGCGGTCTCTCGATCCCTGCCAGAACTCGACCCGAGTGGGGATGATCCGCCACAGCACCCAGTCGCCGTCGGCGACCTCTGCCCGCGCGGCCGGGGAGCGCGCTGCGAGATCAGCGGCGCTCTCCTCGGCAGTCGCCTCTTCCACACGGCCTCGCACCCGCACCGCGCGCACCTGCGGCTGCCACCAGAAGTTCAGGGCCGCGCCCGGCGAGGCAGCCAGCTGCGCGCCCTTGCGGGACGACCTCGTGCTGGCGAACGCCCAGCCTCGCTCATCGATCCGCTTCAGGATGAGCGTGCGAGCGTCGGGCAGTCCGTCGGCATCCACGGTCGCGAGCGTCACCGTGTGCGGCTCAGCCACCCCGGCCTCAGCCGCTGCGCGCAGCCACGTGGCGAACAGCGCGCTCGGGTCGTCAGGAAGTGCGCTGAGATCCCAGTCAGGGGCTCGCCCGGTGAGAGCGTGCCGACCCTTCAGCCACTCGTTGAGCTGGGCGGTGTCGAAGTCATGTTCGTCGTGCGTCACGCTCTCGACTATGCCACGAGGGGCGAAGGATCAGGCGAGCTCGATGAGGTCCTGGTACTCCTGGCTCCAGAGGTCTTCGACTCCGTCGGGGAGGATCAGAACGCGCTCGGGGTTGAGCGACTGCACCGCACCCGGGTCGTGCGAGACGAGCACGACTGCTCCCTCGTAGTGCGCGAGCGCGCCGAGGATCTCCTCGCGCGATGCGGGGTCGAGGTTGTTGGTGGGCTCGTCGAGCAGCAGCAGGTTCGCGGACGAGACCACGAGCGTCGCCAGCGAGAGACGCGTCTTCTCACCGCCGGAGAGCACCCCGGCGGGCTTGAGCACATCATCTCCGGTGAACAGGAACGAGCCGAGCACTCTGCGCGCTTCCATCTCGGTGATGTGCGGAGCAGCCGACACCATGTTCTCGAGCACCGAACGATTCACATCGAGGTTCTCGTGCTCCTGCGCGTAGTACCCGACCTTGAGACCGTGTCCGGGCTCGAGCTGACCGGTGTCGGGCTGGTCGACGCCCGCGAGCATGCGCAGCAGCGTCGTCTTTCCTGCACCGTTGAGTCCGAGCACGACGACCTTGGATCCGCGGTCGATCGCGAGGTCGACGTCGGTGAAGATCTCGAGTGAGCCATAGGACTTCGAGAGTCCGGTCGCCATCATCGGGGTCTTGCCGCACGGTGCGGGCTTCGGGAAGCGCAGCTTGGCGACGCGTTCTTCCTGGCGGACGTCATCGAGTCCGGCGAGCAGCTTGTCGGCACGCGCGATCATCTGATGAGCGGCGGCGGCCTTCGACGCCTTCGCCCCGAAGCGGGCCGCCTGCAGCTGCAGGGTCGTGGCCTTCTTCTCGGCGTTGGCGCGCTCCTTCTTGCGGCGCTCCTCGTCGGCCACCCGCTGACGCAGGTAGTTCTTCCAGTTCATGTTGTAGGTGTCGATGATCTGGCGGTTCGCGTCGAGGTAGAACACCCGGTTGACGGTCTCGCCGACGAGCTCGACGTCGTGACTGATCACGATCAGCCCGCCCTTGTAGTTCTTGAGGAACTCGCGCAGCCACACGACGCTGTCGGCGTCGAGGTGGTTGGTCGGCTCATCGAGGATCATCGTCTCCGCATCGGAGAAGAGGATGCGGGCCAGCTCGATACGACGGCGCTGACCACCGGACAGCGTCGAGAGCGGCTGGTCGAGGATGCGGTCGGGCAGCGACAGGTTGTTCGCGATGGAGGCTGCCTCAGCCTCGGCCGCGTACCCGCCCTGACCTTCGAACTCCTCGGTGAGACGCGCGTAGCGCTTCATCGCCTTGTCGGCGACCGCGGGGTCGTCCGACCCCATCGCGAGTGCGGCTTCGCTCATCCCGAGGTTGAGCTGGCCGAGTCCGCGGGCGTCGAGGATGCGGGTGCGGGCGAGGTCTTCGGGGTTGCCCGATCGGGGATCCTGCGGCAGGTAGCCGAGCTGGCCCGAGCGGGTCACGCTTCCGCCCGACGGCAGAACGTCACCGGCGAGCACCTTGGTGAGCGTGGTCTTGCCTGCACCGTTGCGGCCGACGAGACCGATCTTGTCTCCGTCGCTCACGCGGAACGACACGTTCTCCATCAGGAGGCGTGCGCCCACGCGGATCTCGAGTTCGTGCACGGCAAGCACAGCGGGATGTCCGTTCGTTCAAGGGGATTCAGGCCGAGGGGCCAAACTCCCAGTATAGATCGCCCGGCTGTGTGTTCAGTCGAAGTACAGATCGTGATGCAGCCGGCAGCCCGGATTGAAGACCGCCGAGCACGTCGGACACTCCGATGTCTCGAGGTAGGCGTCGATGCTCAGCAGCGAACCGCAGACGCCGCAGAGCACCGCCTGCGTCGAACGCTCGTCCGTCGACCACCGGCGCGCATCGTGCCGGGCGAGCTCCGCGTGACACAGGTGGCACGGGTACCAGTCGCGGCAGCACGCGAACTTGAGGGCGATGACGTCGAGCGGCCCCTGATAGTGCTCGCACCGGGTCTGGTCGTCGACCAGCAGGCCGTGCACGGTGGTCGCCCCGACCTCGGTCGGGCGATCGTCGGATCTACCTCTCCAGAGGGACGCGGTCGATACCTCAGGGTGATGCCCCACCAGCCACCTGCTTCCTAGCCTTCTGAGGTGGATGTTATCAACGAGCTGATCCTGCAGACCGTCGCCTCTCCCTGGCTGTACGCCGTGCTGCTCGCGGTGACGATCATCGACGGCTTCTTCCCGCCGGTGCCGAGCGAGACAGTCCTCGTGGCAGCCGCCGCTGTACTCGCGTCGACCGGTGAGTTCTGGACGCTGCTGCCCCTCGGCCTCATCGCCGCTGTGGGGGCGACGATCGGCGACAACATCGCGTTCGCCCTCGGCCGCAGGCTGGGCACGACCCGGTGGGCATGGATGCGCCGTCCGCGAGTCGCCTCCGCATTCGCTCATGCAGAGAGAGCACTCGCGCACCGCAGTGCGGCGCTCATTCTGGGCGCCCGGTACATCCCGGTCGGCCGCGTCGCCGTCAACATGTCAGCCGGTGCCCTGCGCTTCCCCTGGCGGAGGTTCCTCCCGTTGAGCATCGTGGGAGGCATCAGCTGGAGCGCCCTGAGCCTCGCCATCGGACTTCTCGCGGGCTCGTGGATCAAGGACCAGCCGCTCGTGAGCGCCGGCATCGGCATCGCCGTGGCTCTCGTCATCGGGCTGGTGATCGACCGCGTCACGGCATCCCGTCGGCGACGCACCCGTGTTCTGCAACTGGCAGGATGACAGACATGGCACGTCGTCGGCCGCGCACCGAGCGCGCTCCCCGCATCAGCCGTCGCACCGCCGCGCTCACGGCGCTCGGCGCTGCGAGCCTCGTGCTGTTCTCGGTGCTCGTGCCGGTGCAGACCGTGCTGTACGGCACCTCGCTGCCGCTCTCGTTCATCCTCGGTGCCGCTCTGTGCGCCGCACCACTGATGTCGCTGCGTCACCCGCGCTGGGCGATCGCGCTGTTCTGCGCTGCGGCGTTCACGCTTCCGCTTCTCGTCGTCCCGGCTCTCGCGACGGAGGCCCCCTGGCCGTGGTCTGTGCCCGCGCTGCTGACGTTCGTGATCCTGGTCGGCGTCGTGACCTTCGTGCACGGGGCCAGAGCGGGCGTCTTCCCCCTGTCCATCGGAGCTCTGCTCTCCCTCACGGCGCCGCTGCTGCGCCCCGAAGTCGTCGCCACTCCCGAGACGGCCGGCAGCGTCACCGCCGACCTCATCGTCACGACCTCGGTGGCCGCGGCGATGTTCCTGGTGGCGGTGCTCGTCGCCGGACGCGTTCGGGTGTCTGCCGAGCTCACCCGCGAGCGCGAGCACTCCGCCCTCGAGGAATCACGACGAGCTCTCGTCGAGGAGCGCACCCGCATCGCTCGCGAGCTGCATGACGTGATCGCGCACAGCATGTCCGTGATCCAGGTGCAGGCGTCGACCGCACGCTACCGGTTGCCCGAGATCGGAGATGCCGCGTCCGTGGAGTTCGACAGCATCGCGGCCACGGCGCGCACCTCGCTGACCGAGATGCGACGGATGCTCGGGGTTCTCCGCACCGAAGACCAGACGGCCGAGCTCGCACCGCAGCAGGGCATCGACGACATCCCGGCCCTCGTCGACACCATCCGTCGAGCCGGAGTGACCGTCGGCCTGGAGATCACGGGTTCCGTGACGGATGCGCCGCAGGCCGTTCAGATCGCGGCCTTCCGGATCGCTCAGGAGGCATTGAGCAACGCGGTGCGACATGCATCGGGTGCCGCCGTCACGGTGCGCGTGCAGGCCGACCCCGACGCGGTCGGAATCCGCGTCCGCAACGGCCGTGCCTCGGGCTCACCCGCGTCTCCCGGCGGCGGATACGGGCTGCGTGGCATGCGCGAGCGCGTCGAGCTGTTGGGCGGCTCGTTCGACGCGGGCCCCACGACGGGCGGCGGCTGGGAAGTCGTCGCCTCGCTGCCGCTCAGAGACGCACCCCCGCGGGACAACACCCCAGAGCACCCCGAGGAGACCCCGTGACGATCAGCGTCCTCATCGCCGATGACCAGGCCATGGTGCGCGCCGGATTCGCCGCGCTCCTCGACGCTCACGACGGCATCCGTGTCGCCGGGCAGGCGGCCGACGGCGCCGAGGCCGTCGCTCTCGCCGCGCGGCTCGATCCGGACGTCATCCTGATGGACGTGCGGATGCCGGAGGTCGACGGCATCGAGGCGACCCGTCGCATCCTCGGTCCCGGCTACCCCGCAGCCCATGTGCCGCGGATCCTCATGCTCACGACCTTCGACATCGACGACTACGTGTATGACGCGCTCGAGGCCGGGGCGAGCGGGTTCCTGCTGAAAGACGCTCTTCCGGAAGAACTCGTCCACGCCGTGCGCGTGGTCGCCGGCGGCGACGCGTTGCTCGCCCCCAGCGTGACGAGGCGCATGATCGAGCAGTTCGCAGGGCGGCGGCCGCGGACACCGCGAGCCGCGACCTCGCTGGCCGAGCTCACCGACCGAGAGCGAGAGGTGCTCGTGCTCATCGGGCGTGGCAGATCGAACAGCGAGATCGCCGCCGATCTGTTCATCGCCGAGCAGACCGTGAAGACCCACGTCGGCAAGGTGCTGGCGAAGCTCCGACTCCGCGACCGTGTGCACGCCGTGATCCTCGCGTACGACGCCGGCCTGGTCGAACCCGCATCCTGAGCCTCGCCAGGATCACACCCCGGTAGGGGTGCGAACCAGCCCTGGGGGTGATCCCCCGCACGGCACCGCGTTCATACGCTCCTCGGACACCCCATCCGAGGAGGACTTCATGGCCATCGTCGAGGCACCATCCCTCACCGCACTTCGAGACCCGCTGCCGGCAGGTCGCGACACCGCGATCGACTTCCTGCGTGCGGTCTGCGTCGCGGGAGTCGTGCTCCTCCACGCCATTATGGTCGGAGTCACCGTCGTCGATGGCAGCCCGGTGTTCGCGAACGCCAGCGATGGATCGTGGTGGATCGTGCCCGTCAGCTGGGTGCTCCAGGTGATGCCGCTCTTCTTCATCATCGGCGGGTTCGCCGGCTACATCTCCTTCCGGCGCATGCAGGCGCGCGGCGGCGCTGCGGCCTCCTTCATCGCCGCCCGGGTGCACCGGCTGCTGCGGCCGGCCCTGTTCGCGATCGGGATCGTGGGCGCGGCGCTCGCGGCGCTGAGCATCGCCGGCGTCCCGGCCGACATCATCGCCGTCGCCGGCTTCCGATACAGCCAGCCGCTGTGGTTCCTCGCCGTCTTCCTGGGGTGCCAGGCGCTTCTTCCTGCACTCGCGAAGGCTCACGCCCGGAAGCCGCTGATCACGGTGGCCTCGCTGGTCGCGGCTGCGCTCGCCGTCGACGCGCTCCGGGCGATCACCGGATTCGAGTGGGTGGGCTTCCTGAATCTCGCATTCGTCTGGCTCGCGCTGCAGCAGATCGGCTTCTTCCTCGCCGATGGCACGATCGACGGACTGAGCCGACGAGCACGCGCGATCGCGGGAGCTTCCGCGTCGATCACACTCGTCGGTGCCTTCACCACCGGCGTCTACTCCCCTGACCTCATCGCCAACATCAACCCGCCCACAGGTGCCCTGCTTCTCGTCGGAGTCGTGCACCTGAGCGCCGTCTCGCTTCTCCGCGATCGCATCGATGCGTTCAGCCGCCGCCCAGCCCCGGCCGCACTCGCCGCGTTCGTCAACAGACGCACCATGACGATCTACCTGTGGCACATGCCGACGCTGCTCGCCATGGCCGGGATCTGCGCCATGGCCTCGCTCAGCAGCGGCATCGCGCTGCCGGAGCCGAGCACCCTCGCGTGGTGGGTGTCTCGCCCGCTCTGGCTCGCTGCCGCGCTGACTCTCACCGCGGCGATCGCGGTGGCGTTCACGCGCGTCGAGACGCAGCCGTCACCACCAGCCGCTGACTCGACTCGCCGGATCGCGATCGCAGCCGCACTCGGCGTCGCCTCGGTCGTGCTGCTTCTCGTAGCAGGAACGACGGTTCTGACGTCCGCACTCGCCGCCGGCGGAATGCTGCTCTCCCAACGCCTCGCACGCCGATCACACCAGACCGCGGGCGGCGAGAGCGTCGCCGACCTCGTCCGCGTGGCGTAGCGTCCTGACCATCAGCGGCACGGTGGTTCGAAGGCCCGGACGAACGCCGCGAGCCCGCTGCGCCTCCCGCACAGCATGGGCGAATCCGGCGACCACCGGAATCATCGTGAGCGTCAGCGAGATCGTCATCGCGACCGCATCGGCATCGACACCCAGCCGATGCAGCGGCCGCAGCATCCGATGCAGAACGGCGAGCAGATCACCCATCCGGGTGGTGATCGTGAGAAGCGCAGCCAGCAGGAGCAGCGACGCGACTCTGCTCGTGCTGATCCACGCGGTCAGCGGCGACACGAAGATCCACAGCGCCGTCCCGAGCACCAGCACGAGCCAGCGCAGCCGCCACATCTCGACGATCAGGACCCTCACCGGAAGCCCGGCGACGAGATAGAGCGTGCACACGACGACGAGCGAGACGGTGACGCTCCATCCGTCATGCGGGTACGCGGACGACACGAGCGCGAGCGCCGCGAAGAGCGCGAGTTTGGGCCCCGCCGACATCCGGTGGAAGATGCTGGCCCCTGGCCGGTACGACTGGATCATCCGCACCGCCCGCGGTACTCGGCGATTACCTCGTCCGGGGTGCCCGCTGCGATGAGCGAACCCGCGTCGAAGAGCACCGCATGGTCGCATCTCGCCGCGAGGTCGAGGTCGTGGGTGACGATGACGACCTGCGACGGCAGTGCCAGCAGCAGGTCGGAGACCCTTCGGGAGTTGCGCAGATCCAGCAGCGTGGTCGGCTCATCGGCCACGATCAGGCGCGGCTCGGCGATCAGAACCGACGCGAGAGCCAGCAGCTGCTTCTGACCGCCGGACAGGTCGGACGCGGGCACGTCCGCCCTGTCGGTCAGCCCGTGCTCGGCGAGTGCCCCGGCCACCCGGCTGGCGATCTCCGTGCGGGGCGAACCGCGCAGCGAGAGCGCGAGATCCTCAGCGGGCGTCGGCATCAGGATCTGCGACTGAGGGTCGGTGAAGACGAAACCGACCCTACGTCGAAGAGCCTTCGTGTCCCGCCGCGAATCGAGATCGTGAACCGTGGCTCGCCCTGCATCCGGCAGCACGAGGCCGTTCAGCAGACGCGCGAAGGTGGACTTCCCCGACCCGTTCGCGCCGATCACCGCGATCCTCTGCGCCGTGAGCTCGACACTCACGTCGCGCAGGATCGCCCGCCCTTCCCTCTCGACGGCGACACCGTCGAGCGAGATCGATCCGACCGCAGTCTCAGATCGCACGGACGGATGCGGGCGCTGCGATCGAACGCGCGGCGAACGCCCGGGGGTACGCGCGTCGCAGCGCGAGAACGAGCGCCGTCGCCGCGGCCGCTTTGAGCAGATCGCCGGGGAGGAACACCAGACTCGCGAGCGCGGTCGGGCCGAGTTCGAGCCCGAGAACGAGCGCTGTCACGGGGATCCCACAGAGATACACCACCAGGATGCCTCCGACGACGACGCCGAGGGCGATTCGCCACCAGCTGAGCCGACCGCGGCCCACGATGAGACCGATCACGATGACGCCTGCCACCCACCCGAGCAGATATCCGGCGGTCGGGCCGACGAAGACACCGAGGCCGCCGCGCCCACCGGCGAGGACGGGCAGTCCGATCGCCGCGAGAGCGAGCACCAGAAGAATCGAGAGCGGAGCCAGTCGGGGTCCGAGCACCGCACCGGCGAGCATGACCCCCAATGTCTGCGCGGTGATCGGCACACCGCCGGGAATCGGCACCGTCACCATGCCGAGAACGATGATGAGCGCGGCGAAGATCGCCACTCTTGCTAGTTCGCGACCGAGGTCATCGCGTTGCTGGGTCATGATCCGACACCTTCCTGAACACTGTTCACCTGAACGGTGTTCACTATAGTGATCACATGAGCCCAGAGCACAACTCCGCCCGTCACGACCGCGATGGCGTCGCACGCGTGGCGCTGGCCCTCCTCGACGAGGTCGGCCTCGCCGACCTGTCGATGCGCCGGATCGCAGGCAGGCTCGATGTTCAGCCGAGCGCTCTCTACTGGCACTTCTCGAGCAAGCAGGAACTGCTGGCAGAGCTCGCCGACCGGATCACCGCGGGGATCCCCCGCGACGATGCCGACGTGCTGACCACCGCGCGCGGCATCCGCGACGCCCTGTTCACCTACCGCGACGGTGCGGAGCTCGTGCTCAGCACCTATGCCCTGCGGCTCGGCTCGTCGTATGCCCAGACCGCGCTCGAGGCCGCGCTCGCGCGCCACGGGCACGCAGAAGCCGCCGATCGGGCAGCGGCGATGCTGCACTTCGTGCTCGGGCACGCGACACTCGTTCAGCAGCGCATGCACGCCGACAGCCACGGGGCCGCTCTCACCGACGGCACGGACGATGTCACCGCCGGCCTCGATCGGGTCTTCGACCTGGGCGTCACCGCGCTCGCAGGGGACTCGCTCGGTGCAGTGGTCAGCCCTCGGACGACTCCGCGGCATGGCCCAGTCTGAGCCCCGGCACCGACGCCAGCAGCACCAGACCGAGGCAGAACGCGAACACCACCCCGAACGATGCGGCCTCGCCGCCCAGCGTAGCGACGAGCAATCCGGCCAGCGCGATCGCCACAGCTGAGCCCGCGGCGTCGGAGATCGACAGCGCCGACGAGTTGAAGCCCTGATTGCCCTCGTTCGAATAGGCGAGGGCGAGCACAGTGAGGCGCGGATACAGCAGCCCCATGCCGCCGCCGGCGAAGCCCCACCCCACGACGACGAATACCGGCGACACTCCCCACTGCGCCGCAGCGAGCACGAGCACGAGCGCCACGAGGAGGAGCGACAGGCTGATCACGGTGATGCGGGTGTTGCCCAGTCGTTCTCCGAAGGCCCCCTGCAGCTGCGAAGCTCCGGCCCATGCGAAGGCGGCGAGCATGAGCGCGATCCCCGCCCAGGTCGCCGTGAAGTCGAAGCGCTCCATCAACAGATAGGGGACGTATGCCTCGGCCGCGAAGAACGCGCCTGCGGCGATGCCGCGCATGAGGACGACGCTCGGCAGACCGCGCCCGGCACGGAGGGTGCGCCGGGGAACGAGCGGCAGCAGCGCGACACCGATCACGATGACGGATCCGATCGCCACCGGCCATGCGAGGCGCACGGTCATCTCCGCCGTGAAGCCGATCAGCACGGCGAAGACAGCGACGACCACCGCGAGAACAAGGCGGATGACGAGCGCCCGGCGATTCTGCGGCTCGCCGCGTCCGAGGTCGACGCCTCGCAGCCGCGCCACGACGATCACGAAGGCGACGCCCGTCAGCACGGCGACGCCGAGGAAGGCCCAGCGCCAATCGAGGTACTCGGCGACCGCCCCGGCGAGGAAGGGACCGATCATCGACGGCACCACCCATGCGGCGGCGAACGCCGCGAACACTCTGCCGTGAAGTTGCGGTGGATACAGCCGAGCGACCACGACGTACAGCGCCACGGTCTGTCCTCCCGCGCCGAGCCCCTGCACCAGGCGCCCGATGAGGAACTGGTCCATCGTCACGGCGAAGCCCGACAGCAGCAGACCGGCGATGAACAGCGACACCGCGGCGTACAGGGCACCACGGGGCCCTCGAGCATCCGACCAGGCACCCGCGGCGACCATCCCGATCACACTTGTCGCGAGCGTGCCGGCGAAGGCTACGGCGTACAGATCGCGTCCGTCGAGCGCCTCACTGACGATCGGCATGACGGTCGTGACAGCCAGCGCCTCGATTGCGGCGAGGAAGATCAGCGCGACCGCACCGGCAGTGACCGAGAGTCGTTCTCGGTCCCAGATCGAGGCGGTCGGCCGCTGCTCGGTCGTCATCGGCCCACGAGCGTCGCGATGCGCTCGATGGCCTCGGTGATGATCTCCGGGCTCGTGCCGAAGTTCAGTCGGACGAAACCCCTGCCCGGCTCGCCGAAGGCGGGGCCGAAGTGCAGGGCGACTCCGGCCTCCTTCAGGATCCGTCGCGCGGGGTTGTCTCCCCATTCCAGTCCCGAGAGGTCGATCCAGGCCAGGTATCCGGCATCGGGGATCCGATAGCGCGCGGCAGAGATCTTCGACGCCAGCAGATCCTCGAGCAGCACGCGATTCTCGTCGAGCGTTCTGAGCAGCCCATCGAGCCACTCGTCGCTCTCCTCCGAGAATGCGGCCACAGCCGCGAGGAGGCCGAACTGCCCGGTGCGCCACTCGACCTCGATAGGAAGCCCGCGCACGATGGCGCTGGTGCGATCGGACGCAGTCACCATGAGCGCGCACTTGAGACCCGCGAGATTGAAGGCCTTGCTCGCACTCACGACGGCGTAGCCCACGCGCTCCGCAGCTTCGCCCGTGTCGAGGAAGGGCGTGAACCCGGTGCCCGGCTGCGCGAGCGGTGCATGGATCTCATCCGAGATCACCGCAGCACCGAACTCATCGGCGATCTCGGCGAGAGCGGTCAGCGAGTCGCGGCTGTGCACCGTGCCGGTCGGGTTGTGCGGATTGCAGAGCAGCATGGCCGTGGCGCCGTCGTCGAAAGCCGCGCGGATGCCGTCGAGATCGAGTTCCCACGCCGTGCCGGCGTCGAGCAGCGGCACCCGCGCGACCTCTGCCCCGGCCTCGGAGACCAGGTCGAAGAACGGTGGGTACACCGGTGTGGTGACGACCACGCGCTCCCCCGGCTGCGTGACGCGGCGCAGGATCTCGACGATCCCCATGCTCACATCGGCGGTCGTGCGCATCCGCGACGGATCCGCATGCCAGCCGTAGCGACGCATCGCGAAGGCGGCATAGGTCTCGGGAAGAGGCGTCCGCGATGCGATGTATCCGGTGTCGCCGTTGTCGACAGCGCGTCGAAGAGCCGAGGAGATCGCCGGCGCCAACGGGAAGTCGGTCTCCGCGACGAAGAGCGGCAGGACATCGGCGGGATACTCCCGCCACTTCTCGCTGCTGCGCTCGCGAAGCTCTGCCAGAGGCAGGGCCTTGACCTCGAGCATCCTCAGATGGCGAAGCCGAGAGCGCGCATCATGTCGCGCCCGTCGTCCGTGATCTTCTCCGGGCCCCACGGCGGCATCCACACCCAGTTGATGCGGAAGCGATCGACGACGCTGTCCAGAGCCTGAGCGGTCTGGTCCTCGAGCACGTCGGTCAACGGGCAGCCTGCGCTGGTGAGCGTCATGTGGATGACGAGAGCATCGTTCTCGTCATCCCACGCAAGATCGTAGATGAGGCCGAGGTCGACGACGTTGATCCCGAGTTCCGGGTCCATGACGTCTTTGAGAGCCTCGGTGACCTCGTCGTACTTCTCGTCGGTGAGGGTGGCTGTCATGCCAATCAGCCTACGCCTCGATCGGGGCTGCGGGGTCGAGGAAACGGTCGTATCCCTCGTCCTCGAGCCGGTCGGCGAGCTCCGGGCCGCCCTCTTCGACGATCTTGCCCGCAACGATCACGTGCACGAAGTCAGGGCGGATGTAGCGGAGGATGCGGGTGTAGTGCGTGATCAGCAGCACGCCGAGACCCGTGGCCTCCTTGGCGCGGTTGACGCCCTCGGAGACGATCTTCAGCGCGTCGACGTCGAGGCCGGAGTCGGTCTCGTCGAGGACGGCGAACTTGGGCTTGAGCACCTCGAGCTGAAGGATCTCGTGACGCTTCTTCTCGCCGCCGGAGAAGCCCTCGTTGACGTTGCGCTGGGCGAACTTCGGGTCCATACGGAGGTTGGACATGGCCGTCTTGACGTCCTTCGTCCACCCGCGGATCGCCGGCGCCTCGCCGTCGATCGCGGTCTTGGCAGTGCGGAGGAAGTTCGTCACCGTCACGCCGGGGATCTCGACCGGGTACTGCATCGCGAGGAAGAGTCCCGCACGAGCTCGCTCGTCGACGCTCATCGCGAGGACGTCCTGGCCGTCGAACGTGATCGAGCCGGACGCCACCGTGTACTTCGGGTGACCGGCGATCGTGTAGGCGAGCGTCGACTTGCCTGAGCCGTTGGGGCCCATGATCGCGTGCGTCTCACCCGTGTTCATCGTGAGGGTGATTCCGTTGAGGATCGGGGTGATTCCCGCCTCGGTCTCGACCGTCACGTAGAGGTCGCGGATTTCGAGAACAGACATTCAGACTTCCTTCGTCACAGTCGGGTCGATGAGCACGTCGTCGCCGTCGATCTCGACGACGTAGACCGGAACGGGCTCATAAGCAGGGAGATTCTGGGGCTTGCCGGTGAGCAGCGAGAACGCGGAGCCGTGGGCCCAGCATTCCACTGTCTCTCCTTCGACGAAGCCCTCGGAGAGTGAGATGTCACCGTGGGTGCAGGTGTCTCCGATGGCGTGGATGACGCCTTCGGAGTCCTTGATGACGGTGATCGGCACGCCGTTCGGCTCGACACGCAGCGGCATGTCCTGCTCGAGCTCGGCGACGCCGCAGACGCGCTCTGCGGTCATGCGTTCACCTCGGCGAGCTCCGTCTCGATCGCGGCGAGAAGCTCGGCCTCCAGCGCGGGGATCCCCAGACGCTGGACGATGTCGGTGAGGAAGCCGAGCACGACGAGGCGGCGCGCTTCCTCTTCGCTGATCCCTCGGGCCTGCAGGTAGAACAGCTGCTCGTCGTCGAAACGACCGGTGGCGCTGGCGTGGCCCGCGCCGAGGATGTCTCCGGTCTCGATCTCCAGGTTCGGGATCGAGTCGGCGCGAGCGCCCTCGGTGAGCACCAGGTTGCGGTTCGCCTCGTACGAGTCGGTGCCGTTCGCGTCGGCGCCGATCAGCACGTCGCCGATCCAGACGCTGTGCGCGCCCTGGCCCTGGAGCGCACCCTTGTAGAGGACGTCGCCCTTGGTGTGCGGCCCCTTGTGGTGCAGGAAGACCTGGCTCTCGAGGTGCTGGCCTGCGTCGGCATACGAGAGGCCGTAGAGGTATCCCTCCGAGCCCGCACCCGCGAGCTCGACGCTCGGGTTCACACGGACGACGCCGCCGCCGAAGCTGATGACGAAGTGCTTGAGCGTGGCATCCGCGTCGACGCGAGCCTGGTGAGCGGACGTGTGCACGGCCTCGTCCTGCCACTGCTGCAGGCTGATGACGGTGAGCTTCGCTCCGTCACGCACGATGATCTCGACGTTCTGCGAGTACTGCGCCGCGCCCGTGTGCTGGAGCACGACGGTTGCGGAGCTGTGCTCGAGCGCCTCGATCACGATGTGGGCGTCGGCCCGTCGGTCTGCACCGAGTCCGTCGATCGCGAGGAAGACCGGCTCAGCGACCTCTTCTTCACGCGGGATGCGGATGTGGAGCGCTTCGGTTGCGCCCTGCCACGCGATCGCGGCGGTGATGTCCTCCGCAAGGAAGACCTCCCCGCGCGGTGCGTCGCCGGCGGCCAGCGGCGCCGACACGTACTGCTCTCCCGAGTTGAAGGAGTAGCTCACGCCGTCGCCCGCGCCCGCGACCTCGAAGAGAGGCGAGAGCTTGGCGACCGGGGTGTGCTTCCAGTTGACCTCGCGACCGGTGGGAGCACCGAAGTCATCGGGGTCGAAGGAGTGGGGGCGCTCCGAGCGGGTCTGCACCGGGACGAATCCGGCGGAGGAGACCTGTGCTGCGGGGTCGATGTGCGCGTTCGTGTGCTGCGCCTCGCTGGGCGCTGTCGTCGAGGCCGCCATTTAGCCGACCGATCCTTCCATGCCCATTTCGATGAGCTTGTTCAGTTCCATCGCGTACTCCATGGGCAGTTCCCGTGCGATCGGCTCGATGAAGCCGCGCACGATCATCGCCATCGCCTCGTCCTCGGGCATGCCGCGAGACTGCAGGTAGAAGAGCTGCTCCTCACTGACCTTCGAGACTGTCGCCTCGTGGCCGAGCTGCACGTCGTCCACACGGATGTCGATCGCGGGATATGTGTCGGAGCGCGATTTGGTGTCGACCAGCAGGGCGTCGCAGCGCACGGTGTTCGCGGAGTGGTGCGCGTTGGCGTCCACTCGGACCTCGCCGCGGTATCCCGCACGACCGCCACCACGGGCGATCGACTTCGACACGATCGACGACTGGGTGTACGGCGCCATGTGGATCATCTTCGCGCCGGCGTCCTGGTGCTGCCCCGGGCCTGCGAACGCGACAGAGAGCGTCTCGCCCTTGGCGTGCTCGCCCATCAGGTAGATCGACGGGTACTTCATCGTCACCTTGGAGCCGATGTTGCCGTCGACCCATTCCATCGTCGCGCCTTCGTGCGCGACCGCACGCTTGGTGACGAGGTTGTAGACGTTGTTCGACCAGTTCTGGATCGTCGTGTACCGAACGCGGGCGTTCTTCTTCACGATGATCTCGACCACGGCCGAGTGCAACGAGTCCGACTTGTAGATCGGAGCCGTGCAGCCCTCGATGTAGTGGACGTAGCTGTCTTCGTCGGCGATGATCAGCGTCCGCTCGAACTGACCCATGTTCTCGGTGTTGATGCGGAAGTAGGCCTGGAGCGGAATCTCGACGTGCACGCCCTTGGGGACGTAGACGAACGAGCCTCCGGACCACACGGCGGTGTTCAGGGCGGCGAACTTGTTGTCCCCGGCCGGGATCACCGAGCCGAAATACTCCTCGAAGAACTCGGGGTGCTCGCGCAGAGCGGTGTCGGTGTCCATGAAGATGACACCCTGCTCCTCCAGGTCCTCGCGGATCTGGTGGTAGACGACCTCGGACTCGTACTGAGCGGCGACGCCCGCGACGAGGCGCTGGCGCTCGGCCTCGGGGATGCCGAGGCGCTCGTAGGTCTCGCGGATCTCCGCGGGGAGGTCCTCCCAGGACTGTGCCTGCTTCTCCGTGGAGCGCACGAAGTACTTGATGTTGTCGAAGTCGATCTCGCTGAGGTCTGCACCCCACGTCGGCATCGGCTTGCGTCCGAAGAGCTGATACCCCTTGAGACGGGTCTTCAGCATCCATTCGGGCTCGTGCTTGAGCGCCGAGATCCCGCGAACCACCTCTTCGGAGATTCCACGCTTGGCGATGGCTCCGGCGGCATCTTCGTCATGCCATCCGAATTCGTACACCCCCAGGCCGTCAAGCTCCGGGCGGTCGATCAGCACATCCGACATCACACACTCTCCTCACAGGTCCCAAACGGTGTCATCCGCCCCGACACACCTGATCCCCGTCGAGTCTGCGGGAGCGGGTGCCGTTGGTGGGCCCTCATCACCGGCGCATCCATCGCGCCTAAACTGTTAGTGATGCTTCAGCGCGGTAAGCGCTCATCACAACAATCCGATTCTACAGGTTCCGCCTGAAGACAGGGCCGCCCGCCGTGTCCGGGCGGTTCGGAGAAGACTTATGCCCCAGCCCTCGATCTCCTCTCCCGTGAACGCACCGGCCTCGGCTCATGCGATCCTCTGGGGACGAGCTCTCCGCGTGTTCGCCTGGCTGTCCTTCCTGGCTCAGACGATCATCATCGGCACCGGCGGCGCAGTGCGCCTCACGGGCTCCGGCCTCGGGTGCTCGGAATGGCCGCTCTGCACCCCCGAGTCGCTCGTGCCGATCTATGCCGATCAGGGCATCCACGGCATCATCGAGTTCGGCAACCGCGTCATGACGGGCGTCGTCGGCATCATCGCCCTCGCCGTCCTGCTGCTCGTGCTCGCACGTGTCGGCGGCCGACTGCTGGTCTTCTCCGCCCTGCGTTTCGCGGGCGCCGGCATTCTCGCGGCCGTCATCACCTTCGTGATCGTGTCGCTGTTCTCGCTTCCCGCGACTCCGTTCGCCATGGGCGCTCTGCTGATCGCCGTGATCGCGGCGATGGTGCGATCCTTCCGTCTGACGACCGACCGTCGTGATCTCGTCGTCCTCGCCTGGATCGTCCTGCTCGGAGTCGTCGCACAGGCGCTCGTCGGCGGCATCACCGTGCTCACCGGCCTGAACCCCTTCATCGTCGGGTTCCACTACGTCTCCTCCCTGCTGCTGGTGTGCGTCACCGCGGCGTTCCTGGTGCGCCTGTACGGGCAGCCGGGTCCGAGGGAGCGCGCGGTCCCGAAGTGGTTCGCGATCCTGAGCCACGTCACGGGCCTGGCTCTCGCCGTCACGATCGTCTTCGGTGTGCTCACCACCGGTTCGGGCCCGCATTCTGGTGATGCCGACGTGCTCCGTCACGGGTTCGACGCCACCGTGCTGGCGCACGTCCACGCCTGGCCCGGATACATCCTCGCCGCGCTCGTCGCCACGCTCACCATCTCCGCATGGGTGCTGCGGCTCGAACCCCGCAAGTGGTTGCTCGTGCTCGTGCTCGCGATCCTCGTGCAGGTCGGTGTCGGCATCTGGCAGGCGCGTGAGGGCCTCCCTCCCCTGCTCGTCGGCATCCACATGGTGCTCGCGTCGCTCTCGGCGGCGACGTACACGGTCGTGGTGCTGCATCTGAAGAAGCCCGTCGCGCCCAGGGAGTGCCTAACCCGGCCGTGAGGTCGGCGCGCTCCGAGCCCTCGGCACAGTGGATGCACAGCTGAGGCATCAGAGGCTCATCAGTTGGTCGTGCATCGTGGCCGACATGAAAAAGTCACTGACACGCAGCATCGGCTTCTGGCTCCTCCTCGTGCTCTCGCTCGCCTCGGCTGGCGTGGGCGGATGGCTCATCGCCGGTCAGATCGGCACCATGACGAGCACTCTGCTCGACGGCACGGCCACCGGCATCGAGGTCTACGTCGGGCAGTCGCTCGTCGTCGTCGGCGCCGCACTCCTGGGCGCGGGCGTCATCGGAATCCTCGTCGCGGTGGCGCTGAGCGCCGTGCAGGCGCTTCTGCCCTCCCCCGCTCCCGTCGTCGTCGAGCCGCTCGACGGCGACACCGAATCAGACGCCGCCGACGACGAGACCACGATGGTCGAGAACAGCCCGGCCCACGCGGATGCCGAGCAGATCGCCGAGGACGACGAGGCTCAGAACGGCAGC
Source organism: Microbacterium sp. MEJ108Y (assembly GCF_000834175.1). NCBI lineage: Bacteria > Bacillati > Actinomycetota > Actinomycetes > Micrococcales > Microbacteriaceae > Microbacterium > Microbacterium sp. MEJ108Y. Next base: position 69,120 of record NZ_JXQX01000007.1, read on the forward strand.
AGCGGGTCGACGGCGACGGCGACGAAGATCAGCGTCAAGTAGGTGATCGAGGCGTGGAAGACGCGCATCGGCCGCGCCTCGTTCCCCCGCACCGCCTGGTTGTACAGACGGTGTGATTCATAGATGAACCACCCTCCGAACACGAGGGCGGAGACGGTGTAGACGAGGCCCATGTTCGCGATCGGGATCAGCAGCAGCGAGCAGGCGATGGTCGCCCAGGCGTACAGGATGACCTGGAGACCGACCTGCGAGGCGTTGCGGGTCACACCGAGCATGGGCACGTCGACGTCTTCGTAGTCGTCCTTGTACTTCATGGAGAGCGGCCAGTAGTGCGGCGGGGTCCAGAGGAAGATGAGCGCGAAGAGGATGAGCGCCGGCCAGTCGAGCGAACCGGTGACAGCCGCCCAGCCGATGAGAACCGGGAAGCATCCGGCGATACCGCCCCAGATGATGTTCTGTTCGGTGCGGCGCTTGAGGATCATCGTGTAGATCACGACGTAGAAGAAGATCGCGGATGCCGACAGCGTGGCCGCCAGCCAGTTCGTGGTGTACCACAGCCACACGGTCGAGACCACGGCCAGGGTCCACGAGAAGATGAGCGCGCCGCGAGGCGTGATCTCTCCCGTCACGAGAGGACGATTCTCGGTGCGGTGCATGTGGGCGTCGATGTCGCGATCGAGGTACATGTTGAACGCCGCGGCGGAGCCCGCGCTCAACGATCCGCCGATGACGGTGGCGAGGACCAGCCACATGTCGGGCAGTCCACCCTGGGCGAGGAACATCACCGGGACGGTCGACACCAGCAGCAGTTCGAGGACGCGCGGCTTGGTGAGGGCGACGTACGCCTTCACGGTGCGACCGATGGACTTCTTCACAACGGTCTGATCAGACATCGTCGAGATCTCGATCGCCTCCTCCACACGCGTCACGACAGCGTTCCCCAGTCTAGAGCACGCGGGGCGATGGGCTCGCCCGCCGTCCGGGCGTCAGCCCCGGTTCGCGCTCTGCGTCCGCCTCACGCGGCCGTCACGGAATCGCGTTCCAGGAACGATGATCCCCAGTCCCACCGTGCTGCAGAGCCACGACAGATCCATGGAATTACTGGAAGGGCGGAGCGTTGTAAAGGGGGGTAATGGGTCATACCTCGGCGCTATGCTGAAATGACTCGCGCGCCCAGCGCACATCACACACCCTTCCGTAGCGTTGCGGACTGCGATCGTGCAATCCGGGCGCTCTCGAACAGTTGCAGAAGGGCTTCACAGTGTCGGAATTGCAGTGGGATGAGATCGACCGACGCGCGGTGGACACCGCGCGTCTTCTGGCTGCGGATGCGGTGGAGAAGGTCGGCAACGGCCACCCCGGCACCGCGATGAGCCTGGCTCCGGCCGCGTATCTCCTCTACCAGCGGGTGCTGCGTCACGACCCGACCGACACCGACTGGCTCGGCCGCGACCGCTTCATCCTCTCGGTCGGACACTCCTCCCTCACCCAGTACGTGCAGCTCTACCTGGGCGGCTTCGGCCTCGAGCTCGACGACCTCAAGGCGCTGCGCACCTGGGGCTCGCTCACCCCCGGGCACCCCGAGTACGGCCACACCAAGGGCGTCGAGATCACCACCGGCCCGCTCGGCCAGGGACTCGCCTCCGCGGTGGGCTTCGCCTACGCCGCTCGTTACGAGCGCGGTCTCTTCGACCCCGAGGCGGCCGCGGGCACCAGCCCGTTCGACCACTTCGTCTACGTGATCGCCGGCGACGGCGACCTCCAGGAGGGCGTCACCAGCGAAGCGTCCTCGCTCGCCGGCCACCAGGAGCTCGGCAACCTCATCGCGATCTACGACTCCAACCAGATCTCGATCGAGGACGACACGAACGTCGCCTTCACTGAAGACGTCGCGAAGCGCTACGAGGCCTACGGCTGGCAGGTACAGACCGTCGATTGGAAGAAGTCGGGCGAGTACGTCGAAGACGTCGCCGAGCTCCATGCCGCCATCGAGGCCGCCAAGGGCGAGACCTCCAAGCCGTCGCTCATCATCCTGAAGACGATCATCGGCTGGCCGTCGCCGGGCAAGCAGAACTCCGGCAAGATCCACGGATCGGCACTGGGTGGCGACGAGCTCGCCGCGACCAAGAAGGTCCTCGGATTCGACGCCGACGAGCACTTCGCGATCGCCGACGACGTCCTCGCCCGCACACGCGGCCTGGCAGAGCGTGCCGCCGAGAGCCGCGCCGCATGGCAGCAGTCGTTCGATGCGTGGGCCGCCGCGAACCCGGAGCGCAAGGCCCTCCTCGACCGCCTCGAGGCCAAGGAACTGCCGGCCGACATCGCCTCGGCGCTCCCCGTGTTCGAGAGCGGCAAGGACGTCTCGACCCGCGCGGCGTCAGGTCAGGTCATCAACGCCCTCGCCGCCGAGCTTCCCGAGCTCTGGGGCGGCTCGGCCGACCTCGCCGAATCGAACCTCACCACGATCAAGGACTCCAAGTCCTTCATCCCGGCCGAGTGGTCGACGCACGAGTGGTCGGGCGACCCCTACGGCCGTGTGCTGCACTTCGGCATCCGCGAGCACGCCATGGGAGCGATCGTCAACGGCATCGTGCTGCATGGCCCGACTCGCGCCTTCGGTGGCACGTTCCTGATCTTCAGCGACTACATGCGCCCGCCGGTGCGTCTGGCCGCCCTCATGAACGTCCCCAGCATCTTCGTCTGGACGCACGACTCCGTCGCACTCGGCGAAGACGGGCCCACGCACCAGCCGATCGAGCAGATCGCGACGCTGCGCGCCATCCCGAACTTCACCCTGGTGCGCCCTGCCGACGCCAACGAGACCTCAGCCGCATGGCTCGAGATCCTCCGTCGGCATGAGGGCCCGGCCGGCATCGCCCTGACCCGACAGAACATCCCGGTGTTCGAGCGCGGACAGGGCACAGCGGAGGGAGATGTCTTCGCATCGACCGACGGCGTCGCGAAGGGCGCCTATGTGCTCGCCGAGGCTCCGAACGGCACCCCCGACGTGATCATCATCGCGACGGGCTCCGAGGTGCAGCTCGCCGTCGACGCCCGCGCGGCACTCGCCGAGGAGGGCGTCAACGTGCGCGTCGTCTCCGCTCCGTCCCTGGAATGGTTCGAGGAGCAGGACGAGGCATACCGCGAGTCGGTCCTGCCGAAGGCCGTCACGGCGCGTGTCTCGGTCGAGGCGGGTTCCGTGCTCAGCTGGCGCGGCATCGTGGGCGACCGGGGCCGCTCGGTCGGCATCGACCACTTCGGCGCATCCGCCGACTACAAGACCCTGTTCCAGAAGTTCGGCATCACCACCGAGGCCGTCATCGCGGCCGCACGCGAGACCATCAAGGAGAACGCATGAGCACCCCCACCGCAGACCTCGCAGCAGCCGGTGTCAGCATCTGGCTCGACGACCTGTCACGCACCCGCATCTCCTCCGGCAACCTCGCCGAGCTGATCGAGACCCGCAACGTCGTCGGCGTCACGACCAACCCGACGATCTTCGCCAACGCGATCACCGACAAGAACAACACCTCGTACGACGCACAGGTCACCGAGCTCGCTGCGTCCGGCGCGACGGCCGAAGAAGCCGTCTTCGCCGCGACGACGCAGGACGTCGCCGCCGCGCTCGACATCTTCCGCCCCGTGTGGGAGAAGTCGGGTCACGTCGACGGCCGCGTCTCGATCGAGGTCTCCCCCGACCTCGCACATGACACCGAGGGCACCGTCGAGCAGGCCAAGAAGCTCTGGGCCAAGGTCGACCGCCCGAACCTGCTCGTGAAGATCCCCGCTACGAAGGCGGGCCTGCCGGCCATCACCGAGGCGATCGCGGCGGGCATCAGCGTCAACGTCACCCTGATCTTCAGCCTCGAGCGCTACGCCGAGGTCATCGACGCCTACCTGACCGGACTCGAGCGCGCGCACAGCGCCGACTTCGATCTGTCGAGCATCCACTCCGTCGCCTCGTTCTTCGTCTCGCGCGTCGACACCGAGACCGACAAGCGCCTCTCGGCGATCGGCACCGACGAGGCCGAGGCGCTCAAGAGCAAGGCCGGACTCGCGAACGCGCGTCTCGCCTACGAGCTCTACGAGCAGAAGTTCGCCGAGAAGCGCGCGCAGGACCTCATCAAGCTCGGCGCGAACACTCAGCGTCCGCTCTGGGCCTCGACCGGTGTCAAGGATCCGGCGCTGCCCGACACTCTGTATGTCACCGAGCTCGTCGCGAAGGACGTCGTCAACACGATGCCCGAGAAGACGCTCGAAGCGACCTTCGACCACGGCGTCGTCACCGGTGACACCATCACCGGTGGCTACGAGGACGCGCGAGCGGTGTTCGCCGGCCTCGAGGCTCTGGGAATCGACTTCACCGACGTGACCCAGGTGCTCGAGGACGAGGGCGTCGCCAAGTTCATCGACTCGTGGCACGACCTGCTGACGCAGGTGGCCGAGGGCCTCGAGGCGCAGCGATGACCTTTGCGATCCACGCCTCCGGCGCGGCTCGGGTCGCGATCGACGAGACGGTCCCCGCTCTCGTCCACGACCTCGTCGCCTCGCGTGTGACCGGCGGCGACGCGGCCCTGTGGGGCCCGGCAGCCGAATCGGAGGCGTCGATCCGCCTGGGGTGGGTCGAGGCGGTGTCCGTCTCGCGGCCCCTGGTCGCCGAGATCGCCGCCCTGCGCGCCGACCTGCAGGCGAAAGGTGTGACGCGCGTCGTGCTCGCGGGCATGGGCGGATCGTCGCTCGCCCCCGAGGTGATCGCCCAGACCGCCGGTGTCCCGCTGACGATCCTCGACTCGACCGCCCCCGGCCAGGTGCTCGCCGCGCTCGACGAGGGCCTGCAGAACACCGCACTCGTGGTGTCGTCGAAGTCGGGCTCGACCGTCGAGACCGACTCGCAGCGTCGCACGTTCGAAGCCGCGTTCCGCGACGTGGGCATCGATCCGCTCGAGCGCATCATCGTGGTCACCGACCCGGGCTCGCCGCTCGATGTCTCGGCTCGCGAGGCGGGGTACCGCGTCTTCAACGCCGACCCGAACGTCGGAGGACGCTACTCGGCGCTCACCGCCTTCGGTCTCGTCCCGTCCGGGCTCGCCGGAGCCGACATCGACGAGCTCCTGAACGAGGCCGACGCCTCGCTCCTCGAGGTCGCGATCGACTCCGCCGACAACCCGGCTCTCCGGCTCGCTGCCGCGATCTCCGCCACGTCGCCCCGCCGCGACAAGCTGGGTCTGATCACCGACGGCACGCACATCAACGGCCTGCCCGACTGGATCGAGCAGCTCATCGCCGAATCCACCGGCAAGGACAGCACCGGCATCCTGCCCGTCGTCCTCCTGCCTGTGTCGCCCGAGCTCGACGCGAAGCCGTCGGACCTGCAGATCGTGCGTCTGGTCGACGACGCGAACGAGTTCCACCTCCGCGAACGGCACGAGGGCGAGATCCTGGTCAGTGGATCGCTGGGCGCTCAGCTCGTCGTGTGGGAGTACGCGACGGCGATCGCGGGCTACCTGCTCGGCATCAACCCCTTCGACCAGCCCGACGTCGAGTCCGCCAAGGTGGCGGCTCGCGGCCTGCTCGACGCCCGTCCCGCGCCGACCGCTCCCGCATTCGTCGAGAACGGCGTCGAGGTTCGCGTATCCGACCCCGCTCTCGCGGCGTCCGGAACCGTCGAGGGCGTGCTCGACGCGCTGTGGGCGGCACTGCCGGAAGACGGATACGTGTCGATCCAGGCATACGTCAACCGGCTCGACGTCCCGCAGCTGCAGGGGCTCCGCGAGCTCGTCGCCGCGGACTCCGGTCGGCCGACGACCTTCGGTTGGGGACCCCGGTTCCTGCACTCCACCGGCCAGTATCACAAGGGCGGACCGGCGCAGGGTGTGTTCCTGCAGATCCTGGAGCGCACCGACGTCGATCTCGAGATCCCCGAGCGACCGTTCACGTTCGGCCAGCTCATCGAGGCACAGGCGGCCGGCGATGCCGGCGTCCTGGCCGAGCACGGCCGCCCGGTCGTCTCCCTGACGATCACCGATTCGTCGGCCGACGTCCTCACCCTCTTCGAAGCCGCACAGAAGTAACAGCCAGGAGAATCCCCCACTGATGTCTGTTCCCATCTCGCGCGGGCACAACCCGCTGCGTGACCCCGATGATCGCCGTCTCAACCGGATCGCAGGGCCCAGCGCTCTCGTGATCTTCGGTGTGACCGGAGATCTGTCACGCAAGAAGCTCATGCCCGCCGTCTACGACCTCGCCAACCGCGGACTCCTGCCACCCGGGTTCGCTCTCGTCGGCTTCGCCCGACGCGACTGGGAGGACCAGGACTTCGCCCAGGTCGTCTACGACGCCGTGAAGCAGCACGCGCGCACGCCGTTCCGCGAGGAGACGTGGGCGCAGCTGCTCCAGGGCATCCGGTTCGTCTCGGGCGAGTTCGACAACCCCGAGTCGTTCCGCAAGCTCCGCGAGACCGTCGACCAGCTCGACGTCGAACGCGGCACGATGGGCAACCACGCGTTCTACCTGTCGATCCCGCCGAAGGACTTCCCTCTCGTCGCGAAGCAGCTCAAGGACTCGGGCCTCGTCGGGGCGAACGACGATGACGACGAGCGCTGGCGCCGTGTGGTGATCGAGAAGCCGTTCGGCCACGACCTCGAGTCGGCGCGCGAGCTCAACGCCGCCCTCGAAGTGGCGTTCTCGGCCGACTCGATCTTCCGCATCGACCACTACCTCGGCAAGGAGACGGTCCAGAACATCCTGGCGCTGCGCTTCGCGAACGAGCTCTACGAGCCGATCTGGAACCGCAACTACGTTGACCACGTGCAGATCACGATGGCCGAGGACATCGGTGTCGGCGGCCGTGCGGGCTACTACGACGGAGTCGGCGCGGCGCGCGACGTCATCCAGAACCACCTGCTGCAGCTGCTGGCGCTCACCGCGATGGAAGAGCCGATCAGTCTGTCCGCCGAGCACCTGCGTGCCGAGAAGGAGAAGGTGCTCGCGGCGGTGCACGTTCCCGAGGACCTCGCACTCGCCACGGCCCGCGGTCAGTACGCGGGCGGCTGGCAGGGTGGCGAGCAGGTCACGGGCTTCCTCGACGAGGACGGGATGAACCCGGAATCCGCCACCGAGACATATGCCGCGATCAAGCTCGAGATCGACACCCGTCGCTGGTCCGGTGTCCCGTTCTACCTCCGGACGGGCAAGCGTCTCGGTCGACGTGTCACCGAGGTCGCCGTCGTGTTCAAGAAGGCTCCGGAGCATCTGTTCGGCCGCTCGAACACGTCGGAGCTCGGCCAGAACGCGCTCGTGATCCGCGTGCAGCCCGATGAGGGCGTCACGATCCGCTTCGGCTCGAAGGTGCCGGGCAACGGAACCAACGTCCGCGACGTCACGATGGACTTCGGCTACGGCCACGCGTTCACCGAGGCGAGCCCCGAGGCATACGAACGGCTGATCCTCGACGTCCTCCTGGGCGATCCGCCGCTGTTCCCGCGCCACGAGGAGGTCGAGCTCTCCTGGAAGATCCTCGACCCCGTGGAGGAGTACTGGGCAGCCGAGGGCGGCCCGGTCGACCAGTACGCACCCGGTTCATGGGGTCCGGCATCCGCCGACGACCTCCTTGCCCGTGACGGACGAGTCTGGAGACGCCCATGATCATCGACCTTCCCGACACGACCGTCAGCCAGGTCGCCAAGCAGCTCGTCAAGGTGCGCGAAGAAGGCGGCGCCGTCGCGCTCGGCCGTGTGCTCACGCTGATCATCTCGGCCCGCAACGGCGTGGCTGAAGCCGCGATCGACGCGGCCAACGACGCCTCGCGCGAGCACCCCATGCGCGTCATCGTGCTCACCACGGGCGACGGAGAATCGCGACTCGATGCGCAGATCCGCGTCGGCGGCGACGCCGGAGCATCCGAGGTGGTCGTCCTCCACGCCTACGGCGACGCTGCGAGCAACGAAGAGAGCCTCGTCACGGGACTGCTCCTGCCCGACGCCCCTGTCGTCGCCTGGTGGCCTGAAGAGGCGCCGACGTCGCCCGCCGGGTCGCCGCTCGGCAAGATCGCGCAGCGACGCATCACGGATGCCGCGACGGCACCCGACGTGCGCGAACGCCTCGCGCAGCTCGGCGAGACGCATGCTCCGGGAGACACCGACCTCGCCTGGACGCGTCTGACGCACTGGCGCGAGCAGCTCGCAGCCGTGCTCGATCAGCCACCGTTCCAAGAGGTGACCGCAGTCGAGGTGCGTGGCGGATCCGCCTCGCCGTCGACCGCGCTGCTGGCAGCATGGCTGCAGATGGCCCTCGACGTGCCGGTCAAGTGGTCGTACGAAGACCCGGAGCACTGGCAGGAGGGCATCAAGTCGGTGCGGCTGCACCGCTCGTCCGGAGACATCCTGCTCGAGCGCCCGACGCCCGGCGTGGCGGTGCTGACGCAGCCTGATCAGCCCGACCACGATCTGCACCTCCCTCGCCGCACGCTGCGCGAGTGCCTCGCCGAGGAGCTGCGTCGCCTCGACCCTGACGTCCTGTACGGTCGAGTGATCACCGAGGGCTGGGAGAAGCTGGGTCCGCCCGAGACAGGAGAATGATGTCGACGCAGACAGCATCCGCTGAGAAGCGGGTCGTGGTCGAACCGACGCCGGCGGCACTCGCCGCGAGCGTGGCCGACCGATTCCTGACGCGCCTTCGTGCCCGCACGCGCAACGGCCGCATCGCTCATATCGCCCTCACGGGCGGTTCGATGGGCGGCGCGGTCCTGCGCGCGACGCGCGACGACGCTCGGTCGGCTCAGATCGACTGGTCGCTGGTGCACTTCTGGTGGGGCGATGAGCGCTTCGTCGCTCGCGACGACGCCGACCGCAACGCCGTGCAGTCGCGGGAGGCTCTCCTCGACCACATCCCGGTTCCTGCGGAGAACGTGCACGAGGTCGCAGCCGCGGGCGAGGGTCTGACCCTCGACGAGGCTGCCGCCGCCTATGCTGCGGAGCTCGCACGCTACGGCACCGACGACCACCCGTGGCCATCGTTCGCCGTCTGCTTCCTCGGCGTGGGGCCTGACGGCCACATCGCGTCGCTCTTCCCCGATCGCGCAGAGGTCACGGTGACCGATGCCGCCGCTCTGCCGGTGCGTGACTCCCCCAAGCCGCCGCCTGAGCGAGTCACACTGACGCGACCGGTGCTGAACGCCTCGAAGCGCGTCTGGCTCGTTCTCACGGGCGCAGACAAGGCGTCGGCGCTCGGCCTTGCCCTCGCCGGTGCGAGCTACACGAACGTCCCAGCAGCCGGCGCCAAGGGTCGCAAGCGCACGGTGTTCTTCGTCGACGAGGCCGCGGCCTCAGAGGTCTCACCCGACCTGATCGATCCCGCCTACTGAGCCCGGGAGTTCAGGACTCGGGGTTCTTCCTCGGGTCGTCGCTGCCGCGTGGGATCCCAAGGTCTTGGCTGTCGCTCAGCACCTGAGGGTGATAGCGCGCGAGATTGACGACTCCCCAGATCGCGATCGCACCGGCGACGCCGAAGATCACGAGCACCCACGGTGGCGAGGCGGCGGCCTCGCCGAGCACGACCATGCCGATGAGCACGGCGACCATCGGATCGACGACCGTGAGACCGGCGATGACGAGGTCCGGGGGACCCGAGCTGTAAGCCGTCTGCACGAAGTAGGCCCCGACTGCGCCGGCAGCGATCAGCGCGATGACGCACACCAGAGTGATCCAGTCGAAGTCGCCGGCGCCGATGCGGCTGATCACGGCCTTGGCGAGAGTCGCGACGAAACCATAGAGAATTCCTGCGCCGATCACGTAGAACAGAGCGCGCATGCGATGACGAAGCACCAGCCAGCATGCCCCGAGCACGATGATGACGACGAGCAGGATCGCCAGGATCGTGAAGAGCTCGGTGTCGGTTATGCCCTTCTCCGTGGCGTAGATCGCCGCGAAGAAGACGAAGAGGAAGATGCCTCCCACACAGCAGACGATCGCGATGATCGACTTCCTGGTCGGCGAATGACCCGAGATTCGCGCGTTGAGCAGCGTGGTGATCACGAGAGCGATCGCTCCGAGCGGCTGCACGACCATCAGCGGGGCTTGGGAGAGAGCGGCGAGCTGACAGACGATCGCGAGACCGAGCATGAGAGTTCCGGCGATCCAGGAAGGGCGCGTGAACAGGCCCTTCATCTGGCTCATGCTCAGACCGCTGGCTCCGTCGGATCCGCTGAGCCGCTCCACTTTCTCGACGCCGCGGTGCTGGTACTGCGCGCCGAGCGACATGAAGACTGCACCCGCGAGTGCGAGGGGGATGCCGAGGAGCAGTTTCGGGTTCTGGAAGACACCGACCAGCTGCTCGGTGACGTCTTCCGCCCCAATCATCCATACGGAGATGCTCACGCTACGACCCTACCCGGCGATGCGCGCCGAGTAGGGTTATGGCGTGGCTGTTCTTCCTATTCGCATCATGGGCGATCCCGTCCTGCACTCCCCCGCATCCGTCGTCGAGGACATCACCGACGACATCCGAACGCTCGTCGCCGACATGTTCGAGACGATGGACACCGCTCCCGGCGTCGGTCTGGCCGCGCCCCAGGTCGGCGTGCCCCTGCGCATCTACACCTACGCATACGTCGACGACGACGACCAGCCGTGGCGCGGAGTCATCATCAACCCCGAACTCTGGATGGTGCCGCTGGAGCCCGGCGAGCCTGACGACGACCTCGAATCGGAAGGGTGTCTCTCGTTCCCCGGCGAGCGATTCCCGCTGCGTCGCTCCGAACGGGTGCGCGTCATAGGAACCGATCTCGACGGCTCGCCTGTCGAGATCTCCGTCGATGGCTGGCGTGCGCGCATCATGCAGCACGAGTTCGACCACCTGGACGGCATCCTCTACATCGACCGCCTCTCGGACGGCGACTGGAAGACCGTGCAGAAGATCGCCAAGAAGCGCGGATGGGGCAAGCCCGGCGCCAGCTGGGTCCCCGGCATCGACGATCTGGAAGGCTGACCTAACCTCTCAGCCCAGTCAAAGCGTTCTCGGAGTTGCATCACAGACTCGGAGCCGGATAGCGTGCTTGAGGCGGGATATCGATATGCCCGCTCACGAAGGCTCTGGAGGGGACGAAATGATGAAGATGCGCACGCGACGCGCACTGGCGCTGGCAGGTTCTGCCGTAGCGCTGTCGGTCGCACTGACCGGCTGTAGCGCGCTCAACGGAATTCTGGGCGGAGGCTCCGGCGACGCAGACCGCGACGAGGAATCCGGCCAGGTCACCGAGAGCGCGAACATCGACATCTTCTCGCTGAAGCTCGGCGACTGCAAGATGGCCAGCGACACCGGCCTGATCGAGGACGCCGACGTCGTGCCGTGCGACCAGCCGCACGACGAAGAGGTCTACTACGAGATCACGATGGACGACGGCGAGTTCTCGGAGGAGAACATCGACGCCGCTTCGCAGGAGTGCATCGGCGACGCCTACACGAGCTTCGTCGGCATCGCGTTCAACGACTCCGTGCTCGAGGTCTACCCGATCACGCCGACCCAGCAGACCTGGGACGAGCTGAACGACCGCGTCGTCCAGTGTGTCATCTCCGACCCCGCTGGCCAGACCACCGGCTCGCTCAAGGGCGCTGCACGTTGATCTGACTCGGATTCGCACAACGAGGCCCCGTCAACTCGACGGGGCCTCGTTCGCGTTCATGGAGGCGGCATTTCGCCCCGCTCGATGGACGCGACCGAGGACATGCCACGCAAAGGGAAAAGCCCCTCCGAAGAGGGGCTTTTCATTGGCTCCCCGGCTTGGACTCGAACCAAGAACCTGCCGGTTAACAGCCGGCTGCTCTGCCAATTGAGCTACCGAGGAATGTGCTCCGCTGCGCGGGCAACTCGTCAATCCTAGCAAACTCCGGACCCTGCTCGTGACACCGGCCGCAGGTCGGGCGTGTCGCCGGCGACCCCGTCAGTGCCCGGAATCCGCCTCGGCATTGGGAGCCCACAGCAGGTCCTTGCCGACGCCGCGGGCAACCACATGACCACCGCGCAGCATCAGGGTCTCGGCGTTGAGCTCGCGGATGAAATCGGCGTCGTTCGTGACCAGCAGCGCACCCATCCCCTGCTCTTTGCGCCGGCGGGTGATCGCGTCGAAGACCACTGGTCGCACCTCGAGGTCGAGGTTGGCGAGGATCTCGTCGGCGATGAGCACCCGGGGCTCGAGAACGAACGACCGGGCGATCGCGACGCGCTGGCGCATTCCGGCGCTGAGCTCATACGGGAACTTCGAGGCTGTTCCGAGAGGCAGGTGCAGCTCGTCGAGAAGCGTCGCGACTCGGATGGACAGGGCTTTGGTGTTCACCCGCTTCTCACGGATCAGGATCGGCTCGGCGATGACTTCGTTGACCGTGAGCTGCGGAGGGAGGTCGGCACCGGCCCCCTGCGGCACGAAGCCCGTGCGATAGGTGAGCAGGCGATGCTTGCGCCCCGGGCGGCGGATGTCGACTCCACAGACCTGCGCACTGCCGCCCACGACGCGCACGGACGGGTCGGTCGAACCCGCCAGGGCGGCGACCAGGGTGGACTTGCCCGAACCGGTCGGACCCGCGACGCAGATGAGCTCGCCCGGCGCGAGCGAGAAGCTGACCCCGTCGATGGCGCGGGTCGGGCCGCTGTGCCCGATGCGGTCGATCACCAGATCTGAGCTGTCGATCGCATTGGTCGATTCGGGCCGAGAGAACATTCCTCCATCCTGCCCTGCCGCGCCTGACTGCCGCCGTTACGACTCGGCGAACCGCTGACGCTCGACGTCGATGTCGCGAAGGCGCATGCGCAGAGCACGCCCGCCGTCGGAATCCGCGGGAACCCGCTGCACCGCTCCGAGGAGCTCCTGCTTCTCATGTTCCAGAATGCGCATGATGAGTCGCTTGGCCAGGTCGGTCGTCGAAGCGACGGCGCCCTCTTCGTTGCGCGCCGGGAAGGGGGTCATCAGCAGTTCGCCCGCGAGCGATCGGTAGGGCTCCCGCACCGAGTTCACGGTGTCCGTCACCCATCCGGCTCGAGTCCGATCAGGCGCGGATGCGACGGCCTCGCGCACGGCGTCCAGCCCCGGTGTGCGGAACGGCGCACTGAGGGCCCGCGTGAGCAGCGCCTGATCGATCTGATGTCCGTACTGAAGCGCGCCCATCAGAGCGTCGCGCTCCACGGCGGCATCGGCAGTGCGCGGCAGGCTCGCGAGGGTGACCGGAGTCACCCCTGGAACACCGGATGCGGAGTCACTCGCACTCTCGCGCCTGGTCGGCTCGTGTCTCGACGACTGCGATCCCCCTCGGGCGGCACGCTCGACCTCGTTGCGCACCTCGGTGGGGTCCATACCCAGGCGCCGAGCCAGCACGCGCTCATAACCGGGTCGCAGCAGCCGATCGCGGATCTCGGCGACGATCGGCGCTGCCGCGCGAAGAGCGCCGACACGACCTTCGACCGTCGAGAGGTCGAAGCCGCTGAGCTTCCTGTCGATCGCGAACTCGAACATCGGCTGCTTCGTCTCCATCAGCGAGCGCACGGCGGCATCGCCGCGCTGCAGCCTGAGGTCGCACGGGTCGAGCCCGTCGGGCGCCACCGCGACGAACGTCTGGGCGTTGAAGCGGTCGTCCTCGGTGAAGGCCCGAAGAGCCGCCTTCTGGCCTGCCTCATCGCCGTCGAACGTGAAGACGACCTCTCCCGAGGCGTTGTCGTCGCCCATGACGCGACGCAGCACCTTGATGTGATCGGTTCCGAACGCGGTGCCGCAGGTCGCGATCGCGGTCGTGAGGCCCGCGAGGTGGCAGGCCATGACGTCGGTGTATCCCTCGACCACCACCACCCGACGAGGGTCACCCCGCGAGATGTCGCGCTTGGCGAGGTCGAGCCCGTACAGCACCTGCGCCTTCTTGTAGATCGGGGTCTCGGGGGTGTTCAGGTACTTCGGGCCCTGATCGTCGTCGAACAGCTTGCGCGCGCCGAACCCGATGGTCTGACCGGACACGTCGCGGATCGGCCAGACGAGGCGACCGCGGAAACGGTCGTAGACGCCGCGCTGCCCCGTCGACACCAGACCGGCGGCACTCAGCTCGTCGCGGGTGAACCCCTGCGCGGTGAGAGCCTTCAGCATCTTGTCCCACCCGCGCGGTGCGAAGCCGACACCGAAATGCGCGGCGGCACCCGCGTCGAATCCTCGCTCGCCGAGAAAACGTCGTCCTGCCTCGGCGTCGGCGGTGAGCAGCTGCGCCCGGAAGTACTCCGCAGCAGCGGTGTTGGCGGCGTACAGACGGCTGCGCCCACTCGTCTCCGGAGCCGACCCGCCGTCTTCGTAGTGCAGTGAGTATCCGATGCGGCCTGCGAGACGCTCGACGGCCTCGGTGAAGCTGACGTGGTCCATCTCGCGGAGGAACGAGTAGACGTCGCCGGACTCTCCGCATCCGAAGCAGTGGTAGTAGCCGACCTGCGGCCGCACGTGGAAGCTCGGACTCTTCTCGTCGTGGAAAGGGCACAGGCCCTTGAGCGAGCCGACGCCTGCGGACTTGAGCGCGACGCGCTCCCCGACGATGTCAGCGATGTTGATGCGCGCCTTGACCTCGTCGACGTCGGCCTGGCGGATGCGGGGCATCAGCCGGCCCCTTCGACGACCGCCTGCCGCGGCGTGTGCTCCCGCGCACCCGGTCGCGCGTGTCGTGGCGTCCAGATGCCGACCTCTGCGGGGTCGATCTCGCCGACCAGCCTGTTGTGCCAGTCAATGGCGCTCTGATCCGTCAGACTCGCGATCTGATCGACGATCACGCGTGCGCGTTCGGCATCCGTCGTCGCGGCGACGAAGTCGGCGGAGAAGGCGGGCTCGAGCACATCCGCGCCTGCCGACCAGAGCGTGTCTGTGGACCACAGCGCGTCGGCGAGTCTCTTGAGCACACGGCGCTGTTCCTTGTAGACGCCCTTGCGGGCCTCGATCGTGACGATCGCCTGCCCCATGATGCCCTTGAGAACGGCGATCTCGGCCTCGATGACGCGCGGCACGACGACGTGCGCGTTGTAGCGCACGAGTGCAGGGCCGGCATACGCCTCGCGCGTGGCCGAGACGGCTGCCCTCGCGAAGCGACCGATGAAGTCGCTCGTGAGGTTCTTGAGTCGAGCGAGATCTCGCCGCGACCGGTCGAAGGACTGCAGCCACATGGGCTGCGATGCCAGCCGGTAGAGCGCGTCGGCGAGCTCGTCGCGCGTGAAGTCGTAGCCCACCCACTGCTGGATGCGATCGATCAGCGCATCGTGCGCCTGCGGATCGGCGAGCTGGGAGACGTCGACGTAGCCATTGAGGATCGCATCCTCGAAGTCGTGCACGGAGTAGCCGATGTCGTCCGACAGATCCATGATCTCGGCCTCGATGCAGCGTCGACGCCCGGGAACGCCGTCGCGCATCCAGCGGAACACGGCTTCGTCCTCGGGATACACACCGAACTTGAGGCGCCCGCCCGGGTCAGGAACCGGACTGTCGACGGTCCACGGGTACTTGCAGGTCGCGTCGAGGCTCGCCCTGGTGAGGTTGAGGCCGACCGACTGCCCGTTGTCGTCGATCGCCTTGGCCTCGAGCCGGGTCAGAATGCGCAGGGACTGCGCGTTGCCTTCGAAACCGCCGATCGGCTCCGCCCATTCGTTGAGCGCACGCTCGCCGTTGTGACCGAACGGAGGGTGTCCGAGGTCGTGGCTGAGACAGGCGGTGTCGACGACATCGGCCGAGACTCCCAGCGCGGTCGCGAGTTCGCGTCCGACCTGAGCGACCTCGAGCGAGTGCGTCAGACGGTTGCGGGCGAAATCCGCTGTGCTCGCGGGGCTGAGCACCTGTGTCTTGGCCGCCAGGCGTCGAAGCGCCGCGGAGTGCAGCACGCGCGCGCGATCGCGGGCGAAGTCGTCGCGTTCGGATCGATGGGTCTCGGCGAAGAATCGCTCGGCATCGCGCGGGTCGTATCCGTCCGAGCGACCGCGCGCCGGGTGTGCCTGAGGATCAGCCGCCACTGTTCTCGATCTCCGCCCCTCGCATCATCTCGGATGCCGATGCCGCGAGCTCGCGCGACTCCAGCCACTTGTCCGGCAGCGCCGGTCGCTTCGGGCGTCCGGACCGACCGCGCTGGCCCTCGGCATCCGCACCGGGATACGGCGCCGTGTGGTCGAGCTGACCGAGCAGCTCGTCGATCTCAGCCAGGCTGGATGCCGTCGCGAGCCCGGTGCGGATGTCACCGCCCACCGGGTAGCCCTTGAAGTACCAGGCGACGTGCTTGCGGACGTCGCGGCACCCTCGATCCTCGTCCTCGAAGAACTCGACGAGGAGCTCTGCATGACGACGGAACGCATCGGCCACGAAGCCGAGGGTCGCATCGACGGGGTGCGACTCCGCACCGAAGGCCGCGGCGAGTTCGCCGAAGAGCCACGGACGGCCGAGGCATCCGCGACCGACGACGACCCCGTCGCAATCGGTCTGCTGCATCATGCGCACGGCGTCGTCGGCCGACCAGATGTCGCCGTTGCCGAGCACCGGAACGCTCGTGACGGCCTGCTTGAGCTCGCCGATCGCGTTCCAGTCGGCGAAGCCGGAGTAGAACTCGCTCGCCGTGCGTGCGTGCAGCGCGATCGCCGAGACACCCGCGTCTTCGGCGGCACGACCCGCATCGAGGAAGGTGAGGTGGTCGGGGTCGATGCCCTTGCGCATCTTGATGGTCAGCGGCACGTCGCCCGCTGCCTTGACCGCCTGCGTCACGATCTGCGAGAACAGGGAGCTCTTCCACGGCAGGGCTGCTCCCCCGCCCTTGCGCGTGACCTTGGGCACCGGGCATCCGAAGTTCAGGTCGATGTGGTCGGCGTGATCTTCGGCGACGATGATCCGGACGGCCTCGGAGATGGTGTGCGGATCGACGCCGTAGAGCTGGATAGACCGCGGGGTCTCGGACTCGTGATGGCGGATCAGCCGCATCGTCGTCTCGTTGCGCTCGACGAGCGCCCGCGACGTGATCATCTCGCTCACATAGAGCCCCGCACCGTACTCGCGGCAGAGGCGACGGAACGCGGTGTTGGTGATGCCCGCCATGGGTGCGAGCACGACCGGCACGTCGAGAGCGATCGGGCCGATGTTGAGGGTGCGAGCGGATGCGGTGGCGACAGTCATATCCCCTCCATTCTCCCAGACCCGGAGCCGGTATCGGCGCACCGATCTAAGCTGTGAATATGACCGATCCCGCAGTGCGTTCCATCCCCTTCATCGACGCCGACGGCAACGAGAAGACGATCGACGATCTCGGCGCCGACGTGGTGCTCGTCGTGAATGTCGCCTCGAAGTGCGGCCTCACTCCGCAGTACGAGCAGCTCGAAGAACTGCAGCGTCTGTACGGCGACCGCGGGTTCAGCGTCGTCGGGTTCCCGTGCAATCAGTTCTTCGGTCAGGAGCCCGGTTCGGTCGACCAGATCCTCGAGTTCTGCTCCACCACCTACGGGGTGACGTTCCCCATCAACGACAAGGTGAAGGTCAACGGCAAGAACGCCACCGACCTCTACAAGACGTTGAAGGAGACTCCGGATGCCGGAGGCAAGGCCGGCCGCGTCGAGTGGAACTTCGAGAAGTTCCTCGTTCTGCCCGACGGCGAGGTCGTCCGGTTCCGCCCGAAGCAGAAGCCGAACGACCCCGAGATCGTCGGCGCGATCGAAGCCGCGCTGACCCGCTAGACGGCTTCGGCCTCGGGCTCGGCCTCGGCGTCGCCGCGCTTGGCCCAGAGGTCGCGCAGTACGTTCTCGAATGCGGCAGGCGGCTGCGCGCCGCTGATGCCGTACTGCCCGTCGATCACGAAGAACGGCACACCCTGGATGCCGTAGGCCTGAGCCTGCGCCTGGTCCTGTCGGACATCCGCAAGGTGACGGGCGGAGACGAGGGCCTCGCGGGTGTCATCGGGGTGGAGACCCACCTCGACGGCGAGCTCGACCAGGTCGTCGATGCGGCCGACGTGCTTGCCCTCGGTGAAGTACGCGGACATGAGCCGCTCTTCCATCTCATGCTGCAGTCCCTGCGCCTTGGCGAAGTGCAGCAGCTCGTGGGCCTTGACCGTGTTGGTGTGCTGCAGCAGGTCGAAGCGGTACGCGAGACCGGCGTTCTCGGCGACGCCGGTGACGTGCGAGAGCATCTGCTCGACCTGCTCGCGCGGCATCCCCTTGTGACCGGCGAGGAAGTCGATCTCATCGCCGTCGAAGTCGACAGGAGTGTCGGGCGAGAGCTCGAACGAGTGGAAGGTGATGTTCACCTGCGGGGCGTCTTCGTCGCCGGCGACGGCTTCGAGTCCCTTCTCGAGGTTGCGCTTGCCGATGTAGCACCAAGGGCAGGCGATGTCGGACCAGATGTCAATCGAGATGGCTTCACTCACACTGACATCCAACCGTATGCACCTATGGGCTATTCCGTCGTTAGGATTCTCAGATGCTCTCCGCCGTCGATCCGCTGCCGTTCCGGCCTGCGCGCGTTCTGATCGCGGGCGTCACCGGGTCGGGCAAGACGACGCTCGCGCGGCGCGTTGCCGAGCTGTGGCAGCTTCGACACATCGAGATCGACGGACTGTTCCACGGCGAGAACTGGACCCCGCGTCCCTCCTTCCTCGACGACGTCCGCGAGTTCGCCGCCACGGACCGCTGGGTCACCGAGTGGCAGTACACGAGCAAGGGCACCGACGAGATCATGACGCCTCGCGCGCAGCTCGCTGTCTGGCTCGACTATCCCTGGCCGGTCGTCCGCGGCCGGCTTGTCCGACGCACTCTCAGCCGCAGCATCCTGCGAACGGAGATGTACAACGGGAACGTCGAGAAACCCATCTGGCAGCTGTTGGCCACGCGGGATGCGGAGCGCAACATCCTCTCCTGGCAGTCGAAGACGCGGATGTTCTGGACGACTCAGATGCCTGAGAAGCAGGAACGATTCCCGCACCTCACGATCGTGCGGCTGCGGCATCCCCGCGAGACGGAGAGATGGCTGCGCGCTCAGGCAGAGGCGTCAGGCGCGTCGATCGCTCCACCGAAGCGACGGTCACGCGACAGATAGACCCCGATCGCGCGCCACAGCTCTTCGCGCGAGAAGTCTGGCCAGAGAGTGTCGAGGAACACCATCTCGGCATACGCCGCCTGCCACAGCAGGAAGTTCGAGGTGCGCTGCTCCCCCGAGCTGCGCAGGAACAGGTCGACGTCCGGCATGTCAGGCACGTAGAGGTTGCGACGGATCATCTTCTCGGAGATCGCGTTCGGCTTCACCCGACCGGCCGCGACGTCGGCGGCGATCGAGCGCATCGCGTCGACGAGCTCGATGCGGCCGCCGTAGTTCACGCACATGGTGAGTGTGAGGACGTCGTTGTTCTTGGTCAGCTGCTCGGCGTACTGCAGCTCCTTGATGACGCTGCCCCACAACCGTGGCTTGCGCCCGGCCCATCGGACTCTCACGCCCCACTCGTTGAGCTGATCGCGTCTGCGATGCAGGACATCTCGGTTGTATCCCATGAGGAAGCGCACCTCGTCAGGAGAGCGCGCCCAGTTCTCGGTGGAGAACGCGTAGACGGAGAGGTGCTTCACGCCGGCCTGGATCGCGCCGGCGACGACGTCGAGAAGCACCTCCTCCCCTGCCTTGTGCCCTTCGACGCGGCTGAGTCCCCGACGGTTGGCCCAGCGACCGTTGCCGTCCATGACGATCGCGACGTGCTCAGGAACCGATCGGAAGCTCGGCGGATAGACGCCCGTCCAGTCGAGCGGGCGATACGCGACGGCATCCTTGTGCGTGTAGGGCTTGGGACTCACCGTGCTCCTTCTCGGGGGATGTCGGCCACCAGGTGCTCGAGTGAGCGGATGCCGCGCTCCAGATGCCATTGGGCGTAGGCGGCGACGAGGCCGGATGCTGCGGCGTTGTCGGCGTGCGGAGCAGCGTCGATCGCTTCCCATTCACCGGCCATGAGCGACCGCAGCAGCGACAGGGTCTTCTCCGCGACCTTCGGGCTGCCCGCCGGCGCGCAGTTCGGGCAGACGGCCCCGCCGAGCTGCCCGACGAAATGCGCGTGAGGCCCCGGGGTGGCGCATCGCGCGCAGTCGCCGAGCGACGGAGCCCACCCCGACAGCGCCATGACGCGAAGCAGATAGGAGTCGAGGATGCTGCGGGGCGAATGCTCGCCCCGAGACAGCGCACGCAGGCCACCGACCAGCAGGAGGTACTGATCGGGCGTCGCCTCAGAGTCGCTGAGCCGGTCGGCAGTCTCGACCATCGCGTTCGCAGAGGTGAATCGGTCGTAGTGGGCCGCGATGTCGGATCCGTACGAGCCGAGCGACTCGGCCTGCTGGACGATGTCGAGAGTGCGCCCCTGGTAGAGCTGCACATCGGCGACCATGAAAGGCTCGAGACGCGACCCGAACTTCGACGACGTGCGTCGCACTCCCTTCGCGACTGCGCGGATCTTGCCGTGTCGCCGAGAGAGCATGGTGACGATGCGATCGGCCTCACCCAGCTTGTGGGTGCGCAGGATCACCGCTTCGTCTCGGTAGGTGGGCACCGTTCGATTATCCTCCGTGCAGGAGAATAGAGGCGTGACCGAACCGCTCTTCATCATTCCGCTCTGGGCGGACCTGCTCGGCGTAGGCCTCGGCGGAGTCCAGGGCGCGATGTTCGCCTCGGGATTCCAGGGCCAGCGACGCCTCGACTGGCTCGGAGTCGCGATCATCGGGATCATGATCGGCATGGGTGGCGGCCTCATCCGCGACATCCTTCTCGGCCAGACCCCCGCGACGCTGCAGAGCAACTGGTATCTGCTGACGGCCACGGGCGCGTCGCTGTTGGGGATGCTGCTCGCGGGACTCTTCAATCGACTGAACACCGTGATCGTGGTGCTCGACGCCGTCGTGATCGGCATGTTCGGTGCGTTCGGCACGAGCAAGGCGATCGCGTTCGGCATCCCTCCCGTGCCCGCCGTCTTCATCGGCGTCTGCGCGGCCGTCGGAGGCGGTGTGCTGCGAGACATGCTCATGGGACTCCCGACGTCGATCATGCACGTCGGCTCGCTCTACGCCGTCGCCGCCGGTGCCGGATGCGTCTTCATCGCGACCGCGAACAGCCTGGGGATGTCGATCACCCTCGCCGCCGTGCTGGGCATCATCGTCACCGCTGTCATCCGCGTGCTCGCCGTGAGCTTCGACGTGTCCCTGCCCGAGCAGAGGCGGCTCTACCGTCGCAAGGTCGCCGCTGAGACCGGAGTCATCCAGGTCGTCAAGCCGAGCGCGGACTGACGCCCGTCTGCTGCGCCGCCGTCGAGTGGGCGCCTCCGGTCGGAATCGAACGCGTATTCCGACCGCCGGTGTCAGGTCGAGGTGATCCCCTCACACAGAGATGGCACCTGCTGCCGGTATCACGCACGCATACCGGCAGCAGGTGCCTACTCGAGCCGAGGATCAGACGGCTGCGAGCTCCTGCTGACGCGTGCGGATCGAGCGGTTCACGCCGGAGACGATCGCCTTGAGCGACGCCGTCGAGATGTCACCGTCGATGCCGACACCCCACAGGCGCTGGTCGCCGACCTGCAGTTCGACGTAGGCAGCGGCCTGCGCATCGCCACCGGCGCTGAGAGCGTGCTCGACGTAGTCGTAGACCGTGATGTCGAAGCCCTGTCCGCGGAGCACCTCGACGAACGCGGCGACCGGACCGTTGCCGTTGCCGGCGACGGCCACCTGCTGGTCGTCGTCCCGGAGCACGACGTCGAGCACCACATCTCCTGACATGTCGCTGCGGGTCTGCGTGGCCAGCAGCTCGAAGCGACCCCACTTGGCTGCCTCATCGGCCGCCGGCAGGTACTCGTCGTTGAAGATCGACCAGATCTGCTCGCTCGTGACCTCGCCGCCCTCGGCATCGGTCTTGGTCTGGACGACACCCGAGAACTCGATCTGCAGCTTGCGGGGCAGGTCGATCGCGTGGTCGGCCTTGAGCAGGTAGGCGACGCCGCCCTTGCCGGACTGCGAGTTGACGCGGATCACGGCCTCGTACGAACGGCCGAGATCCTTCGGGTCGACGGGCAGGTACGGCACGGCCCACTCGATGTCGTCGACCGTGACGCCCTCGGCCTCGGCCCGGGCGGCCATCGCCTCGAAGCCCTTCTTGATCGCATCCTGGTGCGATCCGCTGAACGCCGTGAAGACCAGGTCGCCGGCCCACGGGCTGCGCTCAGGCACCGGCAGCTGGTTGCAGTACTCGACCGTGCGCTTGACCTGGTCGATGTCGCTGAAGTCGATCTGCGGGTCGATGCCCTGCGTGAACAGGTTGATGCCCAGCGCCACGATGTCGACGTTGCCGGTGCGCTCGCCGTTGCCGAACAGGCAGCCCTCGATGCGGTCGGCGCCGGCCATGTATCCGAGCTCAGCGGCGGCGATCGCGGTTCCGCGGTCGTTGTGGGGGTGCAGCGAGAGGATGACGTTCTCGCGGTGTGCGAGGTTGCGGCTCATCCACTCGATCGAGTCTGCGTAGACATTCGGCGAGGCCATCTCGACAGTGGCGGGGAGGTTGATGATCACCTTGCGGTCGGGAGTCGGCTCGAAGACCTCGATCACCTGGTTGCAGACATCGACCGCGAACTCGAGCTCGGTGCCGGTGTAGCTCTCGGGCGAGTACTCGTAGTAGACCTTGGTGTCAGGGATCGTCTTCTCGTACTGACGGCACAGACGTGCACCCTCGAGCGCGATATCGATGATGCCCTGCTTGTCGGTGCGGAACACGACCTCACGCTGCAGCACGCTGGTCGAGTTGTAGAGGTGCACGATGGCCTGCTTCGCGCCGGCGATCGACTCGTAGGTGCGCGCGATCAGGTGCTCGCGAGCCTGCGTCAGCACCTGGATCGTCACGTCGTCGGGGATCAGGTTCTCTTCGATGAGCTGACGGACGAAGTCGAAATCAGTCTGGCTGGCCGAGGGGAACCCGACCTCGATCTCCTTGTAGCCCATGCTGACGAGCAGTTCGAACATGACGCGCTTGCGCTCGGGCGACATCGGGTCGATGAGCGCCTGGTTTCCGTCGCGGAGATCGACCGCGCACCAGCGAGGAGCTTCGGTGATCCGGGCGTCAGGCCAGGTGCGGTCGGGCAGGTTGACCGTGATCTGCTCGTGGTACGGCCGGTACTTGTGGATCGGCATCGCGGACGGGCGCTGAGTGTTCTGCATGATGGGGCTTCTTCTCTTCGTCAGAAATGTGAACGGGCCAACACAAGCGCCGCGACGAGGAAGGCCCTAGCTTTAGGACTCGTCGCGGCAGCTAAGAAGAAGCAGACCGCCGAAAGGCATGCGGCCATGGTAGCAGGGATCCGGAAGTCGTCCGACTCGCTGCTGAGACGATCCACCGACACGAGACACTGTCAGACATGAGCACATCGCGCAGTCGCATGCTTCTCGCCTTCGTCGCACTCGTGGGGGCACTCGGCCTCGCCGCGTGCACCGCCGGCATCGGCTCCTCCCCCGTGCCCACGAGCTCGGGATCGCCCACGTGGGATGCCGCGAACGCGGCACCGCCGGAGGGCCGCGTCATCGGCACGGGCACTGTTCTCGACGTCGCCGGCGAGGCGCAGCTGTGTCTCGGAGTCGTCGCCGAGTCCTACCCGCCTCAGTGCACGGGGATCCCGCTCGATGGCTGGACGTGGGAGGGTGTCGACGGCAGCGAGACCAGCGGAGACACGACGTGGGGCACCTACGCCGTCTACGGCACCTTCGACGGCGAGCGGTACACCGTCACCGACCCGCCCATCATGCTCGCGCTCTACGATCCCGTCCGCCCGGAAGACCCGGCGAACGGTGTCGACGGCACGAGCTCCGAGGCCGACCTGATGCGAGTACAGGATGACCTGTCGACGTCACTGGGACGCGATGCCCTGACCCTCTGGACCGAGCGCGGCTATGTCTGGGTCAGCGTCGTCTGGGACGACGGCACGCTGCAGGATGCCGTCGATGAGGCATACGGCGACGGAGTCGTCCTCGTGACGTCGGCTCTGCGCCAGATCGACTAGGACGACGGGATCAGCGCGAGCTTGCCGCCGGGGTGACCGCCGGAGAGCAGCCGCAGTGCAGCAGGCGCCTCGTCGAGCGGGAAGGTGCGCGCCATGGGGACGACGAGGTCGCCGTTCTGCGCGAGCGCGACCAGCTCGGCACGGATGTCGTCGCGGAACCGGGCGCTCTCAGGCATGGATCCTGCGATCACCTGGATGCCGTCGGCGCCGGCCCTCTGGGGCGCGGCGATCGTCACGATTCGACGGCGTTCGTCGACCAGTTCGAGGGACACGTCGATGGCTTCATCGGTACCGACGGCGTCGAGCGCCGCGACCACCGCGCCGCCGGCCGCTGCCGCTCTCACGCGGTCAGCCAGCCCCGGGCCGTAGGTGACGGGGATGCCGCCGAAGCGCTCGACGACGTCGAATCGCTTCGCACTCGCGGTGCCGATCACGCGGATGCCGCGGAGTGCCGCCTGCTGAAGCACGCTCACCCCGACCGCACCTGATGCGCCGTGGAGCAGAATCGTCTCGCCCGGGGCAGAGCCCGTGACCCAGAGCATCTCGGCCGCCGTGGTTCCGGCCAGCAGCAGGTTCGCCGCCTCCGGGTGAGTGAGCGTGGTCGGCTTCGCGAAGACCTTCTCGGCGGGGACGGTCAGCTCGGTCGCATAGCCCCCGCGCACCCGGAAAGCGACGACCTCGTCGCCCACGGCCGCGTCACCGGATCCGATACGGGTGTCCGGCCCGAGCGCGCTTATGCGTCCGGAGACCTCGTAGCCGATCGGAACCGGGAGCTGCGCCCCGGAGCGGGCGGACGCGACATGCTTGGCGTCCGCCGGATTCACGCCGGCCGCGTGCACCCGGATCGTGACCTCCCCGCGGCCCGGGGGTGAGACCTCGTGCTCGACGAACTCCCATGTGTCAGGGGCGCCCCACGACGACGCGATCCAATGCTCGGCGATTGTCATGTCGCGACCCTACCCTCAGAAGACGCACCGGACATTGGTCGCCGTTCCGGCGATGTTGGCCCACCCTCCTGCGGGTGCGGTGGCGAGCACCGTGGAGTTGTTGCGTGCCTGGGCATAGCCCGCCGACCGCGCATCCGCGATCGACTTCGCCGAGAACGACGACGGGATCGAGAGTATCCCGCAGATGCTCCAGCTCAACTTCGCGCCGCTCAACGACGATCCGGTATAGACGCACACGGTGCCTGTGGCGCAGCTGCCCACCGAAGCCGCCGAGACAGCGCTGCGCTGTTCCAGCACGACGAGATCCATCCCCAGCCTGGGCCACACGGCATGCTGCGCATCGACGATCACCCCGCCGGGAACCTCCGCCATCACGGCGAGGATCAGCGGGTCGATGCTCTCGCCCGTGTCGGCTGCGGCGTCCGCCAATGCCGGTGCGCCGAGCATCAGTATGCTGAGCAATCCGCCGACGACTGCGGCGAGCACCCCCCGACGTCTCATCTCACGAGATCCTCATCGACGTCCCACATCGTGTACGAGATGATCGCACCACCGGCCATCAGATCGTTCGCGATGAGGTTGGTCCGCTCGACGCCGATGATCCTCCCGGTGTCGAGAGACAGGAGCACGAGGTCGCTCGCAGCCCCGTCCGCCGTGATCACGCGCAGTCCTGCGGCCTGCCGTCCCAGGCGGTCGGCAGTCGTGCCGAGCGCCTCCACTCCGTCCGCATCCGCGAGGATATCGAGCACCTGCGACTCCTGAGCGTTCGTGAGGGTCCATTGCTCGAGCACCGATGTCGCGGCGGCGACGACTTCGGACCCGGTCGGATCCGACGGCATACCGAACGCCATGAGGGCCGCGGACACGTCCTCGCGGGAATCGCCGAAGACGTCGGGAACGGGGGTCGAGAACTGACCGGGCTCGATGGGCAGGTCTACGACGACCTCGCCCGAGCTGCTGATCTCCGCGCCGACGTTCGCAGACGCGTCGGTCGGGTCATACGGCACACCCCTCACCGAGACCATCCGCCCCGAGAGGTCGGATTCCCAGCGAAGGGTGTTGAGCTGCGGGACCACCTTCGTCGCCCCGGTGCTGCCGTTGATGTCCAGCCCCCACGTCGCCGACCTCACGACGCGCTCCGGATCGGCAGGTCCAGGCGTCGCGATGAGTGTCGCCTGCGCCGTGTCGAGCGTCTCTGCCGTGCCCTCCCCCGCAGCGAAGTCCAGGGGTGCGGGCGAGCCTGCGACCGCCGCCCCCTGGGGAACCAGGACGGCGACGGCCACGACCACGGCCGCGGCCGCCATCGCGATGCCGGAAGCCCATCCGAGAGCACGCCTCCGCTGAGGCCGAGGCTTCGAAGCGGTGCGGATGATCCGATCCCTTGTCCGCTCCGCCGCGGGGTCCGGCTTCGCATCGCGCGGCGTCCGGGCGGGATCGGCCTCCGTCAGGACGCGTTCGAGCAGAGCATGGTCATCCGTCATGATCCCTCCGCCCCTCCAGTCCGAGCTCCGCACACAACTTCGCCTGCGCACGCGAGAGCGTCTTCCGTACCCGGACACGCGGGCTGCGCAGCAACTCGGCGATCTCCCCCACTGCGAGCCCATCCCAGTACGTCAGCATGATGATACGCCGCTCACGCCCGGTGAGGACACCCAGAGCTGCGAGCACCCTCGCGCGAGTGGCCAGGGCAGGCGGGTCCTTCTCTCCGGACACACCACCGTGCACGGCGTCGATGGCCGTGCGCCGCAGCGTCGACCGACCCGATCGCCCTCCGAGCACCCGATCGGCCGCGCGGATCAACCAGATCCGATCCATCGGCTTCGTCGGAACGAGCCGGGACCATGCCAGGAGGAAGATCTCGGAGACGATCTCCGTCACCTCAGCGGGGTCCTCGACCACTCCTTCGACATGATGCCTGACCGCCGCCCAGTTGGCGTCGAAGAGCCGGGTGAAGGCTTCGTCCCTCTGGGTCTCACGGTTCTCACCGCGGGCGCTCATCTCTCTCGTCCGCCGGAGCACCCGATCCGCGTCGCGTCTCGGAGTCGCATGTCAGAAGCCGAGGCGGCCGAGCTGCTTCGGGTCGCGCTGCCATTCCTTCGCGACCTTGACGTGCAGGCCCAGGAAGACCCTCGTGCCGAGGAGCTCTTCGATGCCGGCACGGGCACGGCGTCCGACGTCAGCCAGACGCTTGCCCTTGTGACCGATGATGATCGCCTTCTGGCTGTCGCGCTCCACCACGATCGACGCATGCACATCGGTCAGGTCGGTTCCTTCGCGGGGGGCGATGTCGTCGATCACGACCGCGATCGAGTGGGGAAGCTCGTCTCGGACCCCGTCGAGCGCCGCCTCGCGGATCATCTCTGCGATGCGATCCTCTTCCGACTCATCGGTCGTGATTCCCTCGCCGTAGAGGGCGGGGCCCACCGGCATGAGGGAGAGGACTTCATCCGCGAGGACCTCGAGCTGGTCGTTCGTGAGCGCCGAGATCGGGATCACCGCATCCCAGTCCTCGCGCAGTGCATCGACCTCCAGGAGACGCTCGGTGATCTCGTCGCGGCTCGCGGCATCGGTCTTGGTGACGATGGCGATCTTCTTGGCGCGACGGTATCCGTCGAGCGAGGCAGCGATGCGGCGATCGCCCGGTCCGACCTTCTCGGTCGCCGGCACGCAGAAGCCGATCACATCGACGTCGCCGAGCACCTGCTCGACGAGGTCGTTCAGGCGCTCGCCCAGAAGCGTGCGGGGCTTGTGGATGCCGGGGGTGTCGACGATGACGAGCTGCCCCGCGGGGCGGTTCACGATCCCGCGGATCGCACGGCGGGTCGTCTGCGGCTTCTCACTCGTGATCGCGATCTTCTCGCCGACCAGCGCATTCGTGAGAGTCGACTTTCCGACGTTCGGGCGCCCCACGAAGGTCACGAACCCGCTTCGCGTCTGCTCAGTCATCGTTTCCGTCTCTCTCATCTGCGGCGTTATCCGCGTCGTCTGCCGCGCGTTCGACGAACACGGTCGCGATTCCACGGCCGCGCCCTCGAGACGCGCCGCCGGTGAGGGTCAGCCCCTCCACCGTCGCCGTCGATCCCGGTTGCGGAACCTGGCCCAGTGCCTTGCCCAGCAGACCGCCGATGGAGTCCACGTCCTCGTCCTCGAGTTCGAGACCGAACAGATCGCCGACGTCCTCCAGCGAGAGTCGGGAGCTCACGCGGTAGCGTCCGTCGCCCAGTTCGACGACTTCAGCTGATACCTGATCGTACTCGTCGGAGATCTCGCCGACGAGTTCCTCGATGAGGTCCTCCAGGGTCACGAGGCCCGATATGCCTCCGTGTTCATCGATCACGAGGCACACGTGCACGGCGTCGCGCTTCATCTGCTGAAGCAGCGTCTCGGCACGCATGGACTCGGGCACGAAGGTCGCCGGACGCGAGATGGGGCGGATGGACGCCGTGCGCCAGGCGTTCTCATCGCGGAAGGCGAACAGCACCAGGTCCTTCAGGTACAGCACGCCGACGACGTCGTCGGCGTCGTCGTCTACGACCGGCATGCGCGACACACCACGCTGCAGGAACAGCGTCATGGCCTCGCTCGTCGTTGCGGTCGCATCGACCGTCACCATCTCGGTGCGGGGCACCATCACGGCGCGGACGAACTGGTCGGTGAAGTCGAACACCGAGTGGATGAGGTCGCGATCGTCGGCCTCGATCAGGTCGTTCGAGGCGGCCTCGTCGACCATGCTGAGCAGCTGCTCCTCGGACGTGAACGAGCTGCGGCCGCGTCCGGGGGTGACCCGGTTGCCGAGCAGCACCAGTCCCTGGGCGAGCGGTCCGAGGATGATGCGAAGCCCGCGGACGATCCGCGCATTCGCGCGGAGCATGCCTTCGGCGTGATGCCGGCCGAAGGAACGCGGGCTCGCCCCCACCAGCACGAAGCTGATGCCCGTCATCAGCAGAGCCGCTGCGAGCATCGCCCACCAGATGTTGTCGAACAGGATGCTGAACGCGACCGTGACGAGCACGGCAGCTGCCGTCTCGGCGAGCACGCGGATGAACGCGACGGCGTTGACGTGTGCGTCCGGGTCAGCCGCGATCCGCACCAGCTGGCTGCCGTTGCGCCCTTCGGCCCCCATCTCCTCGATGTCCGAGCGCGACGTGACCCCGAAGGCCGCGTCGATCGCCGCCATGAGCCCGCCGAACGCGACGAGCAGAACAGCGCCTGCGAGAAGGAGAGCGGCGGTCATCGTCGACGTTCAGCCGCGGCGAAGCCCTGGATGAGCTCCTTCTGCAGTCCGAACATCTCGCGCTCCTCTTCGGGCTCGGCGTGATCGAAGCCGAGGAGGTGCAGCAGTCCGTGCGTGGTGAGCAGGATCAGCTCATCCATCAGAGTGTGGCCGGCTGCCTGCGCCTGGGCCTCGGCGACCTGAGGGCACAGCACGATGTCTCCGAGCAGCCCTGGTGCCGTGGGGCGATCCTCGGTGCCGGGGCGCAGCTCATCCATCGGAAAGCTGAGAACGTCGGTCGGACCCGGCTCGTCCATCCACTGCACGTGAAGGGCCTCCATGGCGCCCTCGTCGACGAGGACGATCGCGACCTCGGCATCCGGGCTCACGTGCATCTGCGCCAGGTTGAAGTCGGTCAGCCGCTGCAGCACGGTCTCGTCGACATCGATCGCCGACTCGTTGTTGATCTCGATCATGACTGTGCTCGTTTCATCAGGAGAGGCCTCGCTTCGGCATCCGGTCCCGGGGTCCTGGTCGTTGTGCGCCTCGGCGGTCGGCGCGATTGGCGAACTCCGCGGCCTGCTCGCGCTCGAACCGCTGCGCAGTGCGGCGCTCGTCGTACTCGCTGTACGCGTCGACGATGCGTCCGACGAGCGAATGCCGCACGACGTCGTCGCTCGTGAGTCGTGCGAAGTGGATGTCGTCGATGCCGTCGAGCACTCGGGTCACGAGGCGGAGCCCCGAGGATCCCTGCGGGAGGTCGACCTGAGTGATGTCACCGGTGACGACCATCTTCGAGCCGAAGCCGAGACGGGTGAGGAACATCTTCATCTGCTCGGGCGTCGTGTTCTGCGCCTCGTCGAGAACCACGAACGAGTCGTTCAGCGTGCGGCCGCGCATGTACGCGAGCGGCGCGACCTCGATGGTCCCCGTCGCCATCAGGCGAGGGACGATCTCGGGGTCCATCATCTCGTTGAGCGCGTCGTAGAGCGGACGCAGGTACGGGTCGATCTTGTCGGTGAGAGTGCCGGGGAGGAAGCCGAGACGTTCCCCTGCTTCGACAGCGGGGCGCGTCAGGATGATCCGGGTGACCTCCTTGCGCTGCAGCGCCTGGACGGCTTTCGCCATCGCCAGATAGGTCTTTCCCGTTCCGGCCGGACCGATGCCGAACACGATCGTGTTCTCCTCGATCGCGTCCACGTACTCCTTCTGGCCCAGGGTCTTGGGCCGGATGACCTTGCCGCGAGTCGACAGGATGGCCTCGCCGAGCACCTCGCTCGGGCGGGGTCCTCCGTCGTTGCGGAGCATGCGCGCCGAGCTCGTGACGTCGCTAGGAGCGAGGTCGTGGCCGGCCTTGGTCATGGTCATCAGCTCGTCGACGAGACTCTTCGCCTTCGCGACGGCGTCCGACGTGCCCGTGAGCGTGATCTCGTTGCCACGGACGAGCACCTGCACGTCGCGGTGCTCCTTCTCGAGCATCCGCAGCAGGCGGTCCTGCGGTCCGAGCAGCTGCACCATGGCGACGCCGTCGGCATAGATCTTCTCGACAGCGGTGTCGGATGCGGTGACAGGGTCGTTTTCGTCAGAAGCCAACGAGCTTGTTCTCCTCGATATCGGCGAGCACATGGGCGTGCACGTGGAAGACGGATTGGGCGGCGCTCGCGCCGTTGTTGAAGATGAGGCGGTACTCGCCGTTCGCATGCTCTGCGGCGAGCTGCTTGGCCGCGGCGACCATCTCGGCGAGAAGCCCCGGGTCGCCCTGAGCCAGCTCGGTGACGTCTCGGTAGTCCTCGGTCTTGGGAACCACGAGCGCGTGCAGCGGTGCCTGCGGGTTGATGTCGCGAATCGCGAACACCCGGCCGGTGTCCAGCAGGATCTCACCCGGGATGTCGCCGTTGAGGATGCGCGTGAAGATCGAGGGCTCGGACATGCTCTCAGTCTACTGACCGCAGCCCGGCGCGGTCCTTCCCCTCGTTCACCAGCGGCCGAGCGCCACCGACAGCACGGCGATCGCCGCAGGACCCGCAGTGGAGGTGCGCAGCACCGTCTCCCCGAGGAGGACCCGTTCCGCACCGGCGTCGGAGAGCTTCGTGAGCTCCTCATCGGAGATCCCGCCCTCCGGGCCGACGACCAGCACGATGTCGCGGCCGTCCGGCTCGAGGTCGGACAATCGCGTCGATGCGCCCGGATCCAGCAGCAGCAGGCGCTGAGACGCTGCACGCACCGCGAGATCTGCCGTCGTCGCCGGAGGCGAAACCTCGGGAACCCAGGCGCGGTGCGCCTGCTTGGCGGCCTCTCGGACGATCGTCGACCAGCGTTCGCGCCCCTTGACGACCTTCGGCCCCTCCCAACGGGACACGCTGCGGCTGGCCTGCCACGGGACGATCTCGTCGACCCCGAGTTCACACGCCGCCTGCACCGCCAGCTCGTCGCGGTCGCCCTTCGCCAGAGCCTGCGCGAGGACGATCCGCGGATGCGGCGCGGATTCTTCGGATCGGACCGACACGCGCACCTCGACCCGAGACGGTGATACCTCCTCGGCGACGCCGGTGAGCCACACCCCTGCACCATCGCCGACCGTGACCGCCTCGCCGACGCGGAGCCGCCGGACGACCGCGGCGTGCTTGGCCTCAGCCCCGGTGAGCGACACGAGGTCGCCGACCGCGGCATCCGAGGAGTTCTCGACGAGGAAGTGGAGTGCCATGATCGCCGTCCGGATCAGTGCGAACGGAAGCGGTCGCGGAGCTTCGAGAACAGTCCCTGCTGGAACTGCGCCAGCTGCGGACCCGGCGCCTTCGTCTTCTTCGCGAAGTCCTCGATGAGCGCGCGCTGCGCAGAGTCCAGCTTGGTCGGGGTGACCACCTGCACGCCGACACGCAGGTCGCCCCGCTGGTTTCCTCGCAGCGGAGTGATGCCGCGGCCCTTGATGGTCAGCACGTCGCCCGACTGCACGCCCGAGCGGATCTCGAGGTCGACCTCGCCGTCGAGCCCCTGGATGGTCGTCTCGGTGCCGAGGACGGCGTCGGGCATCGACACCTCGAGCGTCGCGAGCAGATCGTCGCCGTCACGGCTGAAGGAGGGATGCGGGTTGACGGAGACCTCGACGTACAGGTCGCCGTTCGGGCCGCCGGCCTTGCCGACCTCGCCGGAGCCGGGAAGCTGAAGACGGAGTCCGGTCTCGACGCCGGCAGGGATGTCGAGGGAGACGGTGCGGCGTGAGCGCACCCGACCCTGTCCTCCGCACGTGCCGCACGGGTACGGGATGGTGGTGCCGTAGCCCTCGCAGGTGCCGCAGGGCTGAGACGTCACGACGTTGCCGAGCAGGCTCCGCACCTGACGCTGAACATGACCGGAACCGCCGCAGATGTCGCAGGTGACGGGCGACGTTCCCTCCTGGCAGCACGAGCCGTTGCAGGTCTCGCACAGCACGGCCGTGTCGACCTCGATGTCGCGGTGCGCGCCGAAGACGACGTCGCCGAGATCGAGGGTCACGCGCACCAGGGCGTCCTGGCCGCGCTCACGCCGTGACCGCGGACGCGCTCCGCGCCCGCCGCCCTGGCCTGCGCCGAAGAACGTCTCGAAGATGTCTCCGAAGCCGCCGAACCCGCCGAAGTCGTTCGCCGCTCCGTCTCCCCCGCCCATGTCGTAGCGGCGGCGGGAGTCGTCGTCGCTCAGCACGTCATAGGCGTGCGTCACGAGCTTGAACCGCTCGGCGGCGTCTTCACCCGGGTTCACGTCGGGGTGGAGTTGACGGGCGAGGCGCCGGTACGCCTTCTTGATCTCATCGGTGGAGGCGTCGCGAGAGACGCCGAGTACCTCGTAGTGGTCTGCCACAATGGCCCTTCTGCGTGTGCTGTCATCTGGGCGGCCGCGTCAGCGGGCCGCCTCGTCTTCGTCGAGCATCCGCGACAGGTAGCGGGCAACCGCCCGTGCCGCCGCGAGATTGCTCGGATAGTCCATGCGCGTCGGCCCCATCACGCCGACGCGCGCCGTGCCGCTGGGGGCGGCGTAGTTGCTGGCGACGATCGATGCCTCGCCGAGTCCGAATGACGCGTTCTCGGTGCCGATGCTGGCTGCGAGGCCATGAGAGTCCGCCTCCATCTCGCTCATCAGGCGCAGCAGGGTCACCTGTTCTTCGATCGCCTCGAGGATGGGATGGATGCTGCCGCGGAAGTCCTGCTCGCGCTTCGCGAGGGTCGCCGCACCCGCCATCACCAGGCGCTCCTGACGGAACGCGCCGAGCTCGTCGATGACGATGGTCGCGAGTGCACGAAGCACGATGTCGTGCGAATGCTCATCGTCGGTGAGCAGCGTCTGCAGCCGCTCAGCCGCATCGCTCACCGCCCGCCCGGTGATCAGCGCAGACAGGCGCGCACGGAGCAGCGCCATGTCGGCATCATCCACATCGACGGGCAAGGGGGCGATCCGCTGCGAGACGCCGCCCGCGTCGGTGACGAGCACGATGAGCAGCCGATTGGGAGCGAGCGCCACGAGCTCGAGATGCGTCAGGTGCGCGCGGGCGAACGACGGGTACTGCGCGAGGGCGACCTGACCCGTGAGCTGCGTGAGCACCCGGACGGTGCGCACCATCAGGTCGTCCAGATCAGAGGGAGCGGTGAGGAAGGACTCGATCGCCGTGCGCTGGGCGACCGAGAGCGGCCGCAGCTGCGCGAGGTGGTCGACGAAGACGCGATACCCCTTGTCGGTGGGGACGCGACCGGACGACGTATGCGGGGCGGCGATCAGCTCTTCGTCTTCGAGGAGTGCCATGTCGTTGCGGATCGTCGCAGCCGACACGCCGAAGGAGTAGCGGTCGACGATCGACCTGCTGCCGACGGGCTCGTGGGTCTCGACGTAGTCCTGCACGATCGCGCGGAGAACCCGGAGGCCTCTTTCACTGACCATCGCAACTCCCTCCCTTTGGCACTCACTGGCTACGAGTGCCAATTCTACCCGCCCGTGCCGACGACATGCTGATCGCCATACGATGACGGGTATGAGTGTCGCCCCACAGGTCGCGGTCTCCGCCGGAATCGTGCGCGGCGAGGTGGTCGATGGTGTTCGGCGTTTCCTCGGCATCCCGTTCGCGGCGGCGCCCTTCGGACCGAATCGCTTCCGCGAGCCCCAGCCGGCTCCTTCCTGGGACGGCATCCGGGATGCCGCGGCGTTCGGGCCGACCGCCCCTCAGCTTCCTTACCCCGGTGCCATCGGCGAGCTGCTGGGCTCGGTCGAGATTCCCGGCGACGACATCCTCTCCGCCAACATCTGGACGCCTCAGGACGCCGACCGCGCCCCGGTCGTCGTCTGGATCCACGGTGGCGCGCTCGAACGAGGCACCGCAGCCATCCCGCTGTATGACGGCGCCGGCTTCGCACGCGCCGGGATCGTCTTCGTGTCGATCAACTACCGCCTGGGATCCGAGGGATTCTCCGTGCTCGAGGACGCTCCCCGGAACCTCGGATTGCAGGATGCAGCAGCGGGACTCGCCTGGGTGCACCGCGAGATCGCCTCCTTCGGCGGAGAGCCGGAGCAGATCACGGTCATGGGCGAGTCCGCGGGCGGTGCGATCGTCGCGGGGCTCCTCGCGAACGATTCGTCTCGGGCGCGGATCGCGCGGGCCATCATCGAGTCGGGGCCGCTCGAAGCGCAGACGGCGAAGAAGGCCGGCCGCGTCACGGCGCAGCTCGCCAAGCGGCTCGGAGTCGCCGCCGACCGAGCGGGTTTCGCTACGGTCTCCCCCGAGCAGCTGCTGGAGGCACGGCGCCAGCAGGCCGCAGGGTCATCTCCGCTCGGCGGAGCCCCAGGATTCCAGTTCGCTGTGGATGCCGGGTCTCTGCCGCGTTCTCCGCACGAGGTCCTCGCCGGCGCCGACGTGCCGCTCCTCATCGGGAGCAACACCGACGAGTACCGGCTCTGGTTCACACCCGCAGCCCTCGCCCGGATCAGCGAGATGAAGCTCCTGCTCGGACGACTCGCTCTGCGGATCCCCCGCCGAGCGGTGGCCGCCTATCGCTCGGCCTTTCCCGGCGCGACCACGGGCGAGATCTTCGGCCAGCTCGCGACCGACATCATGCTGCGAGGGCCGCTGACGACGCTGGCGAGGGCGCGCACGGCACCGACCTACGTCTACGAGTTCGCGTGGCGGAGTCCCGTCCGCGACCTGCGTGCCGCGCACGCGCTCGAGCTGGGGTTCGTCTTCGATCGCCTCGGCGACCCCGAGGCGAAGCGCCTCGCAGGCGCTGAGGCGCCGCAGGGGCTCGCCGATGAGATGCACTCCGCGTGGGTCTCCTTCATCAAGACCGGAGACCCCGGCTGGCCGGTCTTCGGTGCGGAGCGCACCACCCGCCTGTTCGACACCGACAGCGCCACGGTGCCGCAGCGACGGACCGACGCGCTCGACTTGCTTCCGTAGCGCGCGTCTCTGCTCAGTCGGTGAGTGCGCGCACCACGGCGTCGGCGAGCAGCCGACCGCGCAGAGTGAGCTGAACGCGTCCGCGCACGGCGGCGGCCGGGTCGACGAGTCCGTCCGCGATCAGGCCGGCGACCCTGGTGCGTTTGTCTGCCTGGAGGTCGGCGACCGCGATCCCCTCGCGGATCCGGCTCAGGAGCAGGACCCGCTCGAGCATCGTGGACTCCTCGTCGGGGCGCTCGGTGCCCGCCGCGGGCGACTCCGAGGCCGCGAGACGCTGAGCGTAGGCGGCCGGGTGCTTGACGTTCCACCACCGCAGACCAGCGACATGGCTGTGCGCGCCGGGGCCGAACCCCCACCAGTCGCTTCCCCGCCAGTATGCGAGGTTGTGTCGCGAGCGCTGGTCCACGCTGCGAGACCAGTTGCTGATCTCGTACCAGTCGAAGCCCGCCGCCGCGAGACGCGCATCGGCGAGCTCGTACATGTCGGCCTGCAGATCGTCGTCCGGCGACGGCACCTCGCCCCGGCGGATCTGCCGGGCGAGCTTGGTGCCGTCCTCGATGATCAGCGCATAGGCCGAGATGTGGTCGGAGTCGAGCGCCAGCGCCGCCTCGATCGAAGATTCCCAGTCGGACAGCGACTCCCCCGGCGCTCCGTAGATCAGGTCGACGCTGACCGCGAGACCCGCATCCTTCGCTGCCGCGACGGCTGTCGTCACGTTCTCGGGCCGGTGGGTGCGGTCGAGAGCCGCGAGCACATGGGGAACGGCCGACTGCATGCCGATCGACAGCCGCGTGACCCCGGCATCCGCGAGGGTTCGAGCGACTTCCGGCGTCACCGTATCGGGGTTCGCCTCCACCGTGACCTCTGCCCCGTCGACCAGCCCGAACGCATCTGTCGCAGCGTCGAGCATGCGGGCGAGGTCGCCGGCCGGCAGCAGGGTGGGCGTGCCTCCGCCGAAGAACACCGTGTCCATGGGGCGCAGCGCGCCCGCGTCCGCGAGGACGCGTCTCGCGAGGTCGATCTCCGTGATCAGCGTCGAGGCGTAGTCCTCCTGCTTCGCGCCTCGGAGCTCGCCGGACGTGTAGGTGTTGAAGTCGCAGTAGCCGCAGCGTACCCGGCAGAACGGGACGTGCAGATAAGCCGAGAAAGGCACGGCGCGATCGATCGGCAGATCGGACGGAAGACGGCCGTCGGCCGGTGCCGGATCACCGAGAGGAAGCGGGCCCGCCATCAGAGAGGTACGGCCATCAGACGGGGGTCGCGTACAGCGGCGAGATCGCCCGCAGATAGCGCGCGAAGAGCTCGCGTCGGCGACGCTTCACGAGAGGCGGGATGACGCGGTAGAGCAGGGAGTTGGGGGCGTCGAACGCCCGCACCGTGAACCAGACCTCGTCGTTGTCTTCGCGCCAGTCGATGTCGAACGACTCCTCGCCCCGCACGACCGACCCGCCGACGGTGCCGAGCACGAAGCCGATCCGTCGCTTCTCCTCGGTCACCGAGATCACGCGAAGCTCGGCATCCGCTCGCATCCCACTCACACGCCCATGCAGACGAAGAGTCATCCCCGGCCCTGCGAACGGGGTTCCCTCGGCATCGAAACGCTGCTCGACGTCGTTCTTGCTCGGGGCGATCGGATTTCCCTCGGCATCGAAGCTCACCCCGGCGTACGCGGGGCCGGGAGCCGGACGGACATCATCGACGCTCAGACCTGAGGCGCGCTGCGCCGTCCAGGTGAGGAGTGCTTCGCCCGCAGACTGGAACCGCTCGACACCGCTGCCGATCCGCCAGGAATTCTCCGCAGGGATGCTGCGCTCCGGCGGGTACTGCATCAGGTCGGGCGCGTGGGTCGCACCCACGGCCGCATAGTCCACCGTGTCGTCTCGGAAAGTCCCGCGCCGCATGTTCTCGAGCCTACTTCCCGTTCCCTGGAGGATCACCCTGTACGCGCCGGAACCGCCCGACCCGCAGAGCTCCTACTTCTTTTCCTTGCCTTCGACATCTCCCGAGAGTGCAGCGATGAACGCCTCCTGGGGGACCTCGACCCGTCCGACCATCTTCATGCGCTTCTTGCCCTCTTTCTGCTTCTCGAGGAGCTTGCGCTTACGGCTGATGTCACCGCCGTAGCACTTGGCGAGCACGTCCTTGCGCAGGGCTCTGATCGTCTCGCGGGCGATGATCCTGGCGCCGATGGCGGCCTGGATCGGCACCTCGAAGTTCTGGCGAGGGATCAGCTTGCGCAGTCGCTCCGTCATGAGCGTGCCGTACGCGTAGGCCTTGTCGCGATGCACGATCGAGCTGAACGCATCGACCTTGTCGCCCTGCAACAGGATGTCGACCTTCACGAGGTCCGCTTCCTGCTGTCCGGCGGGCTCGTAGTCGAGCGACGCATAACCCTGAGTCTTCGACTTGAGCTGATCGAAGAAATCGAAGACGATCTCGCCGAGCGGCATCATGTAGCGCAGCTCCACGCGCTCCTCCGAGAAATACTCCATGCCCAGAAGCGAGCCGCGGCGGGACTGGCAGAGCTCCATGACGGTGCCGACGTAGTCCTTGGGCAGCAGGATGGCCGTCTTGACCATGGGCTCGGACACGGAGCCGATGCGCCCGTCGGGGTACTCGCTCGGGTTCGTGACCGTCACGGTCTCGCCGGTGTCGCTGGTGAGCACCTCGTAGATCACGCTGGGCGCGGTCGTGATGAGGTCGAGACCGAACTCGCGCTCGAGACGTTCGGTGATGATCTCGAGGTGCAGCAGGCCGAGGAAACCGCATCGGAATCCGAACCCGAGGGCGACCGACGTCTCGGGCTCGTACTGGAGCGAGGCGTCGGAGAGCTTCAGCTTGTCGAGCGCTTCGCGCAGCTCCGCATAGTCGCTGCCGTCGATCGGGTAGATGCCCGAGAAGACCATGGGCTTCGGGTCGGTGTAGCCGGCGAGGGCCTCGGTCGCGGGCCTGCGCGCCGTCGTGACGGTGTCTCCGACCTTGGAGAGCCGCACGTCCTTCACGCCGGTGATGAGGTAGCCGACCTCGCCGACGCCCAGACCCTTGGTGGGCACCGGCTCCGGGCTCGACACGCCGACCTCGAGCGCCTCGTGGGTAGCACCCGTGGACATCATCTGGATGCGCTCGCGCGGTGACAGACTTCCGTCGATCATGCGGACGTAGGTGACCACGCCTCGGTAGGCGTCGTAGACGGAGTCGAAGATCATGGCTCGGGCCGGGGCGTCGGCATCGCCGACGGGCGCCGGGATCTCCTTGACCAGGCGATCGAGCAGCTCCTCGACCCCCACACCGGTCTTGCCCGAAACCCGCAGCACGTCCTCCGGCTTGCCGCCGATGAGCGATGCCAGCTCCTTGGCGTACTTGTCAGGATCGGCCGCCGGCAGATCGATCTTGTTCAGCACCGGGATGATGTGCAGATCGTTCTCGAGCGCCAGATAGAGGTTCGCGAGCGTCTGGGCCTCGATGCCCTGGGCAGCGTCGACGAGCAGGATCGCTCCCTCGCACGCGGCGAGAGAACGTGACACCTCGTACGTGAAGTCGACGTGCCCCGGGGTGTCGATCATGTTGAGCGCGAAGGTCTCGCCCTCGATCTCCCACGGCATCCGCACGGCCTGGCTCTTGATGGTGATGCCGCGCTCGCGCTCGATGTCCATGCGGTCGAGGTACTGCGCGCGCATGTCACGGTCCGAGACCACGCCGGTGATCTGGAGCATGCGGTCGGCGAGGGTCGACTTGCCGTGATCGATGTGCGCGATGATGCAGAAATTGCGGATCTGCGCCGAAGGCGTCGCGGCAGGCTGAAGCGGAGTGAGGGCGCGTGGTGACATGTCCTGACGATTCTACGGTGAGGCGCGACTAATGCCCGCTTCGTCCGATCCGGTGATATTCTGCCGAGGTTGCCCGGGAGCCATCCGTGACACCGGATCCCGTGAGCGACAAGACTCCGTCACAGACCAAGTGGAGGCGTCGTGTCGCGCAGATCGGCTGATGGTGATTGACTGTCTTCCCGGCTCAGCGTTGCGTCGGCGGATCCCGCGTGCGTCTGTAAAAGAGAAAGAATCATCACCTTGATCAAGTATCTGTTGCGCCGCCTGCTGGGTTGGGTGCTGATGATCGTCATCGCGACGAACATCACCTACTTCCTCGCGTGGCTGTACCTCGACCCTGAGAACAACTACGTCGGACGGCGTCCACCGCTTTCAGCCGATCAGATCGACAATCTGCTGGGTCCTCGCAACCTCAGCGAGTCGGTGCCTCTCATCGAGCGGTGGTGGACCTGGTTCTCGAACATCCTCTTCCACTGGAACTGGGGCCTCAGCCCGACGGGCGAGTCGATCAACGAGCAGGTCGCCTACCGCGTCTGGATCAGTGCCGAGCTCGTCCTCGGTGCGACGATCATCACGACGATCCTCGGCATCGCCCTCGGCGTGTACACCGCCTCGCGGCAGTACAAGCTCGCTGACCGCATCGGTCAGGGCACGAGCATCATCACGATGAACATCCCCACCGTCGTCGCCGGCTTCGCTCTGGTCCTCCTGGCGATCAACTTCAACAACGCGGTCGGCACGACCGTCTTCTACGTGGTGGGTTCGTCCAGTCAGGGGGTGGAGGGCTTCTTCCCCGTGCTCGTCGATGTGCTGCAGCATCTGACCCTCCCCACGCTGGCCCTCGTACTCACGGGGTATGCCGGCATCCACTTCCTCCAGCGCTCGCTGCTGCTCGACAACATCAAGGCCGACTACGTGCGCACCGCGCGGGCGAAGGGGCTGACCAAGCAGCAGGCGATCCGCAAGCACGCTCTGCGAACGTCGCTGATCCCCGTCACGACGCAGGTCGCGTTCACCATCCCGGCCGTCTTCACGGGTGCGGTGCTGACCGAGACGATCTTCAACTGGAACGGGATGGGGCGCTACTTCATCCAGACCCTCAACAACAACGACATCCACGGCGTCGTCGCGGTCGCGGCATTCGGCGCCCTGATGACCGCGATCGGCGCGATCCTCGCCGACATCGCCGTCGTCGTCCTCGATCCGAGAGTGCGGGTGAGCTGATGGCTCTGGAAAGCATCGGGGTCTCCCCCGAAATCGCAGACAAGCCGAAGAACCGCAAGCGCACTTCGATGCTGACGCTGTACACGCGTCGCTTCATGCGCAACCGCGGCGCGCTGATCGGCGTCGTCATCCTCGCCCTGCTGGTGGTCTTCGCGATCGTCGGTCCGCTGATCTCGCCCTATTCGCACACCGACCTCGACTTCCTCGCGCTGCGCACGGGGCCGTCGGCCGAGCACTGGTTCGGGACGAACGGATCGGGCAACGACAACTTCGCGCAGGTCGCCGTGGGCCTCCAGCGCTCGATGATGATCGCTGCGCTGGTGGCGATCGGCACGACCGTGGTCTCGGCCATCGTCGGTGCGACGGCCGCGTACTTCGGCGGACGCTACGAGCGCATCATGCTCGCCATCATCCACTTCATGATGGTCGTGCCGAACTTCCTCATCCTCGCGATGATCTCGAACGACGCCGGCGGAAACTGGCTCGTGATCTCGCTCGTGATGATCTTCATCGTCGGATGGTTCTTCCCCGCGCGCGTCATCTGGACGCTGTCGCTGTCGATCCGCGAGCGCGAGTACGTCCACGCCGCCCGCTACGCCGGTCTGTCGGGCATGCGGATCGTGATCCGCCACATGCTGCCGAACATCGGCTCGCTGCTGGTGATCAACTTCACCCTCGGCGTCGTCTCGGCGGTGCTCACCGAGACCGCCCTGTCGTTCCTCGGGTTCGGTGTGAAGCTGCCCGACGTCTCACTCGGTGCGCTCATCGGCTACGGCTCGAGCACGCTCGTGAGTGCGCCGTGGCTGTTCTACTTCCCCGCGGCGGCGCTGACGCTGCTCACCGTCTCGATGGCACTCATCGCCGACGGTCTGCGCGACGCCCTCGATCCGACCTCGGCGGCTGGAGGTCGCGCATGAGTACTGTTCTTTCGGTCCGAGACCTCAAGGTCAGCTTCCCGTCCGAAGCTGGTCGCGTGGACGCCGTGCGTGGCGTCTCCTTCGATCTCGAAGCGGGCAAGACGCTCGGTATCGTCGGCGAATCCGGCTCCGGCAAGTCCGTCACCTCGCTCGCGATCATGGGCCTGCTCGACGACAATGCCAAGGTCAGCGGCTCCATCGTCTACGACGGCCAGGAGCTTCTCGGCAAGTCCGACAAGCAGCTCTCGGTGATCCGCGGCAACGGCATGGCCATGGTCTTCCAGGACCCGCTGACGTCGCTCACTCCGGTCTTCACGATCGGCGACCAGCTGATCGAGGCGCTCACCGTGCACCGTCGACTGTCGAAGAAGGATGCCTGGGACCGCTCGGTCGAGCTGCTGAAGCTCGTGGGGATCCCCGAGGCGGAGCGCCGGATGAAGGCGTTCCCGCACGAGTTCTCCGGCGGCATGCGCCAGCGCGTCGTGATCGCCATCGCGATGGCCAACAATCCGAAGCTGATCATCGCCGACGAGCCGACCACCGCGCTCGACGTCACCATCCAGGCGCAGATCCTCGAGCTCATGGAGAAGGCGCAGGAGGAGACCGGCGCCGCGATGATCATCATCACCCACGACATGGGAGTCGTCGCGAAGACCGCCGACGACGTGCTTGTGATGTACGCGGGAAAGCCCGTCGAGCACGCACCGGTGCGCGAACTGTTCTACCGCACCCGGATGCCGTACTCGATCGGCCTGCTCGGAGCCATCCCCCGCGTCGACAAGACCGAGAAGGTGCCGCTGATCCCGATCAAGGGCAACCCTCCGCTGCTGATCGACCTGCCGGATGCGTGCCCGTTCGCGGCGCGCTGCCCGATCGCTATCGATGCGTGCCGTGAGCGTGAGCCCGACCTGCTGCCGATTACC
The DNA here is from genome assembly GCF_000834175.1 of Microbacterium sp. MEJ108Y. Taxonomy (NCBI): domain Bacteria; kingdom Bacillati; phylum Actinomycetota; class Actinomycetes; order Micrococcales; family Microbacteriaceae; genus Microbacterium; species Microbacterium sp. MEJ108Y. The sequence goes on from NZ_JXQX01000007.1 coordinate 111,612, forward strand.
ACGAGCGGGCACACCGATCACTCGGTCGCCTGCATCCGCGCGAACGACATCGACGACGATGGGAAGATCGGCGGGCTGCCGGTGTTCCCGATCCCCGAGATCCCCGAGAGCACGCTCGCCAAGGTGCCGCGCGAGGATCGCCCGATCACGCTGGAGGCGGTCAACCTCAACAAGATCTTCCCGCTGATGAAGGGCGCATTCTTCAAGCGCAAGGTCGGCGAGGTGCACGCTGTCAAGGGCATCAGCTTCGACATCCGCCAGGGTGAGACCCTCGCGATCGTCGGCGAGTCCGGCAGCGGCAAGACCACGACGCTGCTGCAGATCATGGACCTGGTCGAGCAGGAGGACGGCGACATCCGGATCGGCGGCACCAGCGTCGCCGACATCAAGAACCGTGCAGAGGAGCGCAAGCTCCGCCGCGACCTGCAGATCGTGTTCCAGGATCCGATGGGGGCACTCGACCCTCGAATGACCGTCTGGGACATCATCGCCGAGCCGATGCTCGCGATCGGCATGAGCAAGGACGATGTGTTCGACCGCGTCGAAGAGCTCATGGGGCTCGTCGGTCTCGACCCCGCGCACAGCGATCGATTCCCCCAGGCGTTCTCGGGCGGCCAGCGTCAGCGCATCGGCATCGCACGAGCACTGTCGACGAACCCCAAGATCGTCGTGCTCGACGAGCCCGTCTCGGCGCTCGACGTCTCGATCCAGGCCGGCGTGATCAACCTGCTCGACGAGCTGAAGGCCAAGCTCGGCCTGTCGTATCTGTTCGTCGCCCATGACCTCGCGGTCGTGCGGCACATCGCCGACCGGGTCGCCGTGATGTACAAGGGATCGTTCGTCGAGCACGGTGATGTCGATCAGGTGTTCGACGATCCGCAGCATCCGTACACGAAGGCGCTGCTGTCGGCGATCCCGATTCCCGACCCTGACATCGAGCGCACCCGCGAGCGGATCATCCTCCCGGTCGAGGGCTTCGACGCCGAGGCGATCGCCGCCAGCTGACCTGTTTACCGATGTGCACAGTCCGGTAACGGTTCCGTGTCCCTGGGGTTTCGCCCGCGAGTTGCGGGGTTAGTCTGCCCCTATCCCAAGTAAGGCCGACAGGCACTAAGGAGTACCATGAAACGGCATCAGAAGCTGATGGGCATCGCTGCTCTCGGCGCCGCCTTCGCACTCGTCATGAGCGGGTGTGCACCGGCAGGCAACGGCGGCGGCAACAGCGGCGAAGGCGAAGCTCAGACGGTCGAGGGCGCGGACTACAACCCGCAGCCCCGCGAGAACCTCGCAGAGGGTGGCGAGCTCCGCATCCCGATCTCGAACATCGCCGAGCAGCTGAACTACTTCCACAGCGACGGCGACGCGCGCGTCACGCAGGTCGGCACGTGGTTCCGCCCGCAGATCCTGCTCATGGATCCTGACGGCACCGTCAAGAAGAACGACGCGTACCTCGACGACTACTCCTTCGGTGTCGAGGACGGCAAGACCGTCCTGCACTTCAAGGTCAACGAGAAGGCGGTCTGGAACGACGGCACGCCGATCGACGTCACCGCGTTCAAGGCCACCTGGGAAGCCCAGAACGGCGAGAACGAGGAGTACCAGCCGAACGCGACCGACGGCTGGAAGGAGATCGAGTCCGTCGAGGCCGGCGAGAACGACCGCGACGTCATCGTCACCTTCAAGGGCGAGTTCGCCTGGCCCGAGATGGTCTACTCGCAGCTGCTGCACCCGGCGGTCAACACGCCTGAACTCTTCAACACCGCCTTCCTCGGCGACTGGCACCCGGAGTGGGGCGCTGGCCCCTACACGGTCGAGAACTTCGACAAGACCGGCGGCGTCGTCACCCTCGTCCCGAACGAGAAGTGGTGGGGCAACGCTCCGCTGCTCGACAAGGTCTCCTTCATCCAGATGGAGCCGACCGCGGCGGTCAACGCACTGCGCAACGGCGAGGTCGACATGGCCGAGACCGGCAGCGCCGAGCTGCTCGCACAGGTCGAGGGCCTCGAAGGCGTCAAGACCTACAAGGGTCAGGCCACCGCGAACGCGATCTTCACGCTGAACTCGACCAACCCCGTGCTGGCCGACCTCGAGGTCCGCAAGGCCGTGTTCGAGGCCATCAGCATCGAGCAGGTCAAGGACATCGTCTTCAACGGTCTGAACTACACGGAGGAGCCCGCCGGTTCCCTCACGCTGTTCTCCTTCCAGCCGAACTACATCAACGCGCTGGAAGAGGCCGGCCGCAAGGACGGCGACACCGAGGGCGCCAACAAGCTCCTCGATGAGGCCGGCTGGGTCGCCGGTGCCGACGGCATCCGCGAGAAGGACGGCCAGCGCCTGTCGCTCGTCTTCCCGAACCACTCCGACACCGAGACCGCTCGTGCCCGCACGCTCGCGGTTCAGGCTCAGCTGAAGGAGGTCGGTGTCGAGGTCGTCATCGACCAGCGTCCGTCGGCGGACTTCGCAGAGGACTACACCACGCAGAACGGTGACATCTTCTTCCTCAACTTCACGTCGTCCGACCCGTTCGGTGCTGCCTGGTTCTGCCAGCTGTACTGCTCGGACAGCGGCCTGAACCTCTCGGGCACCGGCACCGAGGAGATCGACAAGATGATCCACGATGAGCTCGAGACGATCTCCGACCCGGTCGAGCAGACCAAGAAGGCCATGGAGATGGAGTCCGAGATCTTCGCGAAGACCTGGGGCGTCATCCCGGTTCTCAACGGCCCGGAGATCTGGACCGTCAAGGAGGGTCTCGCCAACCTCACGCCCGAGCCCTACGTGGGCCTCGACCTCTTCGGCATCACGCCGGTGGAGAACGTGGGATACGAGAAGTAATCTATTCGGAGCCTGACTCGTCAGGGCTTCGCGGCGGGGTCGGTGGTTCATCCACCGGCCCCGCCTTTCTCTATGCTGAAGGCGTGAGCGTCCAGATCGTCTTCGTGCACGGCATCCGCACGTCCGCGACGATGTGGCGCTCGCAACTCGAGTTCCTCGCCGACCAGGGCATCCCTGCCATCGCTGTCGATCTTCCCGGCCACGGCACGCGGATGAACGAGGACTTCACCCTGCACGAGGCTCTCCACACGATCGACGTCGCGGTGCGCGACGCCGCCAGTCGAGGGCCCGTACTGCTCGTCGGACACTCGATGGGCGGCCTGCTGTCGCTCGCCTATGTCGGCGGCGTCGAGACGCCCCGAGTCGCCGGACTGGTGGCCGCGTCCTGCACGTCGCTCCCCCGCGGCGCGGGGCTTGCGGCGTATCGTGCGATCGCCCGGGCCGTCGACCGTCTGCCGGATCGAGGGATGTGGCTCACACGGCGGTTCCTCGCCGCGACGATCCCGATCGAGACGCGCGGGGACTTCGCCGCGGGAGGTTACGCCCTGGATACCCAGGACACCGCTCTTCGGAACCTCGCCACCCTCGACCTCGCGACCGCCGTCTCTCGCATCGAGGTGCCGCTGTGGTTCGTGAACGGGCAGTGGGATCAGCTGCGGGTCAACGAAGCCCTCTTCCGACGGCTCGCGCCGCACGCCGAGCTGATCGTCGTGCCTCGCACCACCCACCTCGTCACCGCGATGCGTCCGCAGATCTTCAACGCCGTCCTGCGACTGGCCGTCGCGACCATCGAGTCCGAAGCTACGGCTGCGGCAGCGGATCCCGCGCAGGCTGCCTCGCGAGAGCGGTGAGCCCGCCGCCGACGAGCGACAGCACGGCGGCGACGACGAACACGAGCCAGAACCCGCCGACGAGCGCGACGAGGCCTGCGCCGAGCACAGGGCCGATCAGCTGGCCGAGGGCGGCGGTGACGTACACGATGCCGAGGTCGCGGGCGTGGTCCTTCTCGTCGGGAAGCAGATCGGCAGCGAAGGCGAGTCCGACGGTGGAGAACGCGCCGTAGCCGAGCCCCATGAGCGCCGCCGCGACCATCGTCGCCTCGAACGTCGGGACCAGGGCGATCACGATGCCCGAGGCCGCCTGCACGAACGTGGCCAGGATGGTGAGGGTGCGTCTGTTGCCGGTGCGGTCGGACAGCACGCCGGTGAAGACCGACGCGAGCACCACGAACAGCGTGTAGACCACGATCAGGAGCAGCAGGTTGTCCTGCGCCACCGTCGTCTCCTGGTGCAGGCCGTGAAGCAGGAAGAAGAGGAACAGCGCGGTGCCCAGCGCGTTGCCGATGTTGGTCACGAGGCGGCCTGACAGCATCCAGGCGAAGTCCCGATCGCGCAGCGATGCCAGCAGACGACGATCGCTCTTGCCGGGCTGGGTGCGGACGAGCGCCGGCGGGTCGGGCAGAAGCAGCGCCGCGGCCGTTCCCACGGCCGCGATCACCGCGGCGAGCAGAAGGTAGCCGTCGCGGATGCCGAGGCCGAGGAGCACCACGAGACCCACCCCCAGGACGATCCCCACCGCCTGACTCGATCCCACGGCCGCGGCTGCCGCGCCCCGTTGCGTCGTCGGGAGCTGATCGGCGATGAGTGCGGTGAAGGCGGCCGACGACACCGAGACGCCGATAGACACCCCGACCCACGCGGCGCCCACGGCCCAGGGACCTTCGCTGAAGCCGGTGACGATGAGGAAGACCGCGGTGACGAGCACGCCCCCGATCGCCCAGGGGCGCCGGCGTCGGCGTCCGACTCGTGCTCGGTCTGACAGAGCGCCGGCCACCGGGCCTGCGACGATGCCGGCGAGACCGCCGATGCCGAGCACGAACCCCGAGGAGATGACGCCGCTGATCCAGTCGTCCTCCGCGGTGTCGAGTTGGAGTGGCAGCAGAAGCTGAACGGGCGTGAGCTGCACGGTCCAGATGGCCAGCCAGGCGAGGGTGAACACGGTCATCCATCGCGGCCCGACCCTGCGGAAGCTGGGCATCGGCGAGACAGCGGGGAGGGCGGGGCTCATGTCGCTCCTTGACGTCGATCTCGCGACGCGAGTGTCGGGATACTGATGATTGTGCACCCGCACGCCCCGATGCCGCATCCTGCACGAGAGGACGCGGCCCCCGTTTAGGGCGAACCGCCCCGATGCTGGTAGAGTTGGTTCTTGGCTTGCGTGTGGGTTCTTCCCTCACGACCGCCGAGTGGAAGCCCTCTTCTTCTGCCGGCATTTCCTAACAACTCCGTACAGAAAGCGTCCACACGTGGCAAACATCAAGTCGCAGATCAAGCGCAACAAGACCAACGACAAGGCTCACGAGCGCAACAAGGCCGTGAAGAGCGAGCTGAAGACGCACATCCGCGCGACGCGCGCTGCTGTCATCTCCGGTGACAAGGCTGCAGCCGAGAAGGCTCTGAAGGCCGCCTCCCGCAAGCTCGACAAGGCCGTCAGCAAGGGTGTCATCCACCAGAACCAGGCTGCGAACCGCAAGTCCTCCATCGCCAAGCAGGTCTCCGCTCTCTGAGCTGATTCCACGCCTGACGGTGTGACAAGAGCCCGTCCCGTTCGCGGGGCGGGCTCTTTCGCGTGCGCAGGTACCCACGCGACACGTCGGGCAGGCGCGACAGCGCTCGTGCGACGTCGCGCGGAGTACAGATGTCAGCGACGGTGCCGCGCCGCCGCGATGACGCTCACTCGCCGAACGGCTGACGTGTCGCGATGACGGTGAGCATGCGCTCCAGCGCGAAGATCGGGTCGCGCGCCGCGCCTTTGACCTCGGCATCGGCGCGCGCCGTCGCCTGGATGGCCATGCCGAGTGATCGCTCGTTCCACCCGGCGAGGTCGCGCCGCGCGCGGTCGACCTGCCAGTCCTTCATGCCGAGCCGCTGGGCGAGCTGACGGCTGGGTTCGCGGTTGCCGGCGACGCGTGCCATCGTACGCAGCTTCATCGCGAAGGCGGCGACCATCGGCACCGGGTCGGCGCCAGATGCGAGCGCATGGCGCAGCGCGACCAGGGCTTCGCCGTAGCGTCCGGCGATCGCCGTGTCGGCGACGACGAAGGCCGACACCTCGACGCGCCCGCCGTAGTACTTCGTGACGACGTCCTCAGTGATGTCGCCCTCGACGTCGACGATCAATTGCTGGCATGCCGCCGCAAGCTCAGTGAGGTCATCGGCGAACGCCGAGACCAGGGCCCGCAGCGCGGGCGGTGCGATCCGCTTCTTGGCCGCCTTGAACTCCCCTGCGGCGAAGTCGACGCGATCGCTGTCGCGCTTGACCGCGGGGCACGGGATCTCGATGCCGTCGCCCGTGCCGGCGCGCACAGCGTCGAGCAGCTTCTTGCCTCGAACGCTCGCGCCCGTGTGCCGGAGGATGACCGTCGCTCCCTCCTGGGGGTGATCCAGGTAGGAGACAGCCTCCTGCAGGAAGGCATCCGAGCACTTCTCGACACCCGACACGCGCACGAGACGGGGCTCGCCGAAGAGCGACGGCGACGTCAACGAGAGGAGGGTGCCGGGCGCGTAGTCGTCAGCGCGGACATCGGTCACCTCGAGCGCAGGGTCTTCGGTGCGGAGGTAGTCGCGGACCCCGGCGATCGCACGTTCTGCGCAGACCTCTTCGGGGCCGAACACGAGCACCACGGGAGCGGGGCGCGGCTCGCGCCAGGAGACCTGCGCGATCTTGGCTGCCTTCGCTCCGCCGCGGGAGGGGGTACGAGAAGCAGCCATGCCTCAAGACTACCGGGGGCCGCAGACGTCGCCCTCGTGGTCAGGGCGGCTGCCTTTCCGTCCAGAGCTGGAGCTCGTCCCCGTCGAGACCGACGAGGAGTCGGCCCTGCTGATCGGTGCGCAGCACGCGCGCTCCCGCCGCCTCGAGCGACGCGAGCGACTCTGCGCGCGGATGCCCGTAGTCGTTGTCGATGCCGGCGCTGAACAGGGCGACGACCGGACGCAGGTCTTGATAGAGCGCGAAGTCCTGGTCGGCGCTGCCGTGGTGCGCCACCTTGACCACGGCGTAGCTGCCCCTGAGATGCGCAGTGCGCGCCAGCATCCGCTGAGCCTCTGCCGAAAGGTCACCGAGGAAGAGAGCCCGCGGCACACCGCCGCCTTCGACCTCGAGGACCACGCTCTGATCGTTTCCTGGCGGGAACACCTCGGATCCGCGCTGCGGCCACAGCACCTGCCACGATGCGGTGCCCAGCTCGCCCTGCGTCCCCGCCGTCGCGAGGGTGACCGCCGCGCCGCCGTCAGCCAACCGCTGCAGCATCCGCTCATCGCCGCTCTCCCCCGGTGGTCCGTGCAGCACCGCCCCGACTCTCCCCTGCACGGCGTCGACGCCGCCCACGTGATCGAGGTCGAAGTGTGTGAGGACGAGCAGGTCGATGTGCTCGATGCCGAGACTGCGCAGGCACGCTGCCAGGGGTTCGGGCTCCGGGCCCGTGTCGATCAGCGCGATCCGGCTGTCCGACCTGACGAGCAGCGCATCACCCTGGCCGACGTCGCAGGCGGCGATCGACCAGCCATCCGGGCTGGTGGCGCTGGCGAGCGGCCCATTCAGGGCGACGTGGGCGCCGCCCAGAGCGAGCATCACTGCGATGACGGATGCTGAAGCGCCTCTGACGAGCGGGACAGTGCGGTATGCGCCGGTCAGAATCACCCCGACCGCCGCGCTCACGATGCTGACGAGCGCTGCACTCGCTATGCCGGGAACCACCGCGACCTGCGCGTACGGAAGTCGCGCGGTGATGCCTGCCGTGTGCGCGATCCAGGCGGCCGGCAACCACGCGGAGGCGGCCAGAAGATCTGCGAGCAGCGGCAGCGGTGCCGCGAGGCATGCGAGCAGACCGATGATCGTGGCGATGGGTGCTGCGGGCGCGGCCAGCAGGTTGGCCGCCAGACCGACGAGCGACTGCTGCTCGGCGAACAGGGCGATGACGGGACCGCACACCAGCTGCGCTGCCGTCGGCACGGCGATCGCGAGAGCGAGAGGCTGCGGCATCCACCGTGCGAACCCTCGGGTGAGCGACGGCGAGAGCATGATCAGCGCCCCCGATGCGGCAACCGACAGTGCGAACCCCGCAGTGGAGGCCAGCCACGGGTCGGCGATGAGGATGCCGCTCGCGCTGAGCGCCAGCATTCCGGCCCCCGCGCTCGGCCGACCGAGCATCAATGACAGCATCGCGACGCCGGCCATGACCGCCGCCCTGATCACGCTGGGTTCCGGTGTCACGAGCACGACGAATCCCGCGAGCGCGATGGCGGCTGCGATGACCCGGGTCGCACGTCCGGCCCCGCACAGCGCGGCCAGCCAGAAGACGGCCCCGACGACGATCGCGCAGTTCGCTCCGGAGACCGCCGTCAAATGACTCAGCCCGCTCGTGCGCATGTCGTCGTTCAGCTCGGTCGAGACCGCCCGGGTGTCGCCCACGGCGAGTCCCGGCAGCAGGCCTGCTCCCGGTTCAGGGAGACGTGTGGACCGCTCGATGAAGGCGCTCCGGGCATCGGCCGCCACCGCGAACGCGCCCGACGCCGCAACCTCGACCGACGCGGTGCTCGCGAACACCACGAGCGCCGCCCTCTCCCCCGGATACGTCGCCGCTGCCTCACCCTTCACCCGAATCGTCGCACCGAGATCGAACCCGTCGGCCGGATCGATGCCGACCCGCACCTGCGCCGATGCCCCACGCGCCGACCCCGGTGACCCGATGCCCGTGAGCTGCACCTCCATCCACAATCGCCCGTCCCGACCCACCGATGCCGACGACGTGACCTCCCCCGTCGCCTCGACCACCCGCCCATCCCAAGACGCGGCGCTGTCGCGAGCCGGCATCGCGGTCATGACTGCGATGGAGACGGCCGCAGCGGCGGCAAGGAGCACCACGATCAGTCCTGCCCTCGACGCAGCATGTTCCCGGAGCTTCAGCACGATTCCCAGCACCACGATCGCGCCGCATCCGCTCCCCAGCGCGCACCATCCTGCCGCAGCAGGGACGAACACGCAGAGGAGCGCGACCGTCCACACAGCCACCGCGATGGGCAGCATCCGCAGATCCCGCCTCACGCGAGCACGACGTCGTGGATCACAGGGAGCATCCCTCGGCTGCTCGCCCTCGTCGCGGATGCTCCCATCAGAAGAACCTAGGATCCCCCGAAGCAACCTCGCCGACATGGACCCGAGCACTGTGCACAAGCGTCGACGACGCCGCAGTGTGCAGAAGCATCGAGCGACTCCATGGCGGCTCCTGCACGACCTCGAGGAGTGCGCGCGGCCACACTTGGTGCTAGCTGAGGGGAGGCGGCACAGCCAGCACTGCTGTCAATGTCCCAGCACGAGGATCGGGTGCGAGATCGCCATGGTTGCAGTCCCCGTGTTGCTGAACAGCTTCAGTCCCCGGCATCCATCAGGGAGCCGAGCTCGGACGGGTGAGTGAGCCGCCACCACTCGGTGGGCTGGTCGATGCTCCCCGCGATCTCCACGGGAGCGGTGACGGTATTCGGTCCGGCTGTCCAGGTGACACTGCCCACGACCGTGCCGTCGCGGTACGTGGGTGGGGTGTCGATGTCCATCGTCAGCTCGATCGGCGTGTCCGACCAGGTGAAGATCGACGCGCTTTCGGCGATGACCATCTTGGCGGCAGACCCCCAGGGCGTCGAGATCGATCCGACCTCCTGGCCCTCGGTCGCGACGGGCACCTGGTGGAAGCCGGAGCGGATGCTCTCGAGCACGGCGATCACCGTGGCGTTCACCGCTGCGTGCGATGATCCCCCGAGGACGACGCCGGTGACCGCCAGCGGATCGGCCGCGCCCACGTCGAGTGTCGCCGTGTACAGCAGGTTGTGCGTGCCCTCGCCCAGGTTCCCGGTCTTCAGACCCGTGATCCCCGCGGTGCCGAGGAGATCGTTGGTGTTGTGCAGCGGACCGGCGCCGGGGATCGAGACCGACGATGTCGCGACGATCTTCGCGATCGCCGGATGCGCGGCAGCGAGCTTCGCGATGGCCAGCAGGTCGGCGGGCGTGCTCGTGTTGCGTGGACTGATGCCCGTGGGCTCCGCGACCGTCGTTCCAGAGAGTCCGTGCGCTGCGAGCCAGTCGCGCGTCGCGGCGAGGAACGCGTTCTGCGAGCCGAAGATCTGCGATGACAGCGCCTCGGCGTAGTTGCTCGCCGAGGGGATGAGCATGACGGCCAGGGCATCGTGCAGCGACATCGAGGTGCCGGTGGGCATCGGAGCGATGGTCGCTCCCTGCACGTAGTACACGTCGTAGAGATCGTGGTCTGCCTTGCCGAACGTGATGGAGGGCCCTGCGTCATCCGCCGAGGTGAGCGGCGCCGCGTCGAGGATGACCAGGGCGGTGATGAGCTTGGTGATGCTCGCGATCGGAAGCGGTTCGCCCGTCCCTGTCGCCGACCAGGTCCCGCTTGCCCCCTCGCCCAGATAGGCATCGGCGCCGGCGATGCTGATCGCCGATGCCGCGGCCGTATGCGTGGCGATGGCAGCAGCCTCCCCGACCGGGACCTGCGGTGCGCGAGTGGTCACCGCCGGCGGATTCACCGGCGCAGTGAGTGCCCACCCGACGTAGCCTCCGGTCACGGCCAGCAGCGCGACGAGGCAGACAGCGGTGATGATGAGCCCTCGTCGTGTGCGTCTTCTGCGCACCGCCGGGTCGATCCGATCGCCGCTGAACTCCTGCTCGTGCGCCATGAGCTCCGCGAAATCGGACAGCCCATCCACCGGCTGCTCGGGTGCCGTCATCGAGTGACCCTCATCGCGCCCCACCTGTCGCTCGCAATCTTCAGAAGATCTCATCCTCTCGCACGTCCCCAGCCTCCGGTATCGGCCGTTCGGGGGACAGATGTGCGGAAGACGCCGAATCACGCTGCCCGCCTGGGCGTCCCCGTACGCTGGTGCCATGGAGCGGACGCTGGATCGAATCGACGGCGATGGGCGCGCGGCGATACGCCGGGGCGCGGCGATCGGCCGGGGTCCGGCGACGATCCGCCGAGGGAAGGAAGTCGCGAATGCATGATGTGATCGTGATCGGCGCAGGACTCGCGGGGCTCCGATGCGCCGGGCTGCTCTCCACACGGCGACTCGATGTCGTCGTCCTCGACGCCGCGGATGCTGTGGGGGGACGCCAGCGCACCGACATCATCGACGGGTTCCGGCTGGATCGCGGCTTCCAGGTGCTCAATCCGGCCTACCCGGCGCTCCGCCGCAGCGTCGATCTCGACGCGCTCGCGCTGGGGACCTTCCCGGTCGGTGTGGGGGTGCGAACCGCGGATGGGATGGCCGAGCTGCGGCATCCGTTGCGGCACCCGCTGTCGATCGGCACGTCGTTGCGCAGCGGCCTGGTGAACGGTCGGGATGCCGTCGCGCTGGCACGCTGGGCCGCGCCGGCTCTGGTGCGTCCGCTCTCTCGGCTCGCCCGGAACGATGTCAGGGTGCGCGAGGGCTGGGATGCCGTGGGGCTCCGCGGCCCGCTCCGCACCGCCGTGCTCGAGCCGTTCCTCGCCGGGGTCCTGGCGGAGAGCCAGTTCGAGACGTCGAACGCGTTCGCCCGGCTGCTCGTGCGGTACTTCGCGCTCGGCCGCCCTGGCCTGCCCGCACAAGGGATAGCTGCGGTCCCGGAGCAGCTCGCCGCCCGCGCACGCACGGCGGGCGCCGACATCCGTCTGGATTCCCGTGCGGAGCGGATATCGGCGCGCGGCGATGGCGTCCGGGTCGCACTGGCCGACGGCGACTCCGTCGGAGCCGCTCGGGTGGTCGTCGCGGTCGGTCCCGACGACGTCGCCGGTCTCACCGGACTTCTCGCTCCCGTCACGAACGGCCTGCAGACATGGTGGTTCGCCGCCGCCGAACCACCGACCGGGTCCGCGTTGCTCACCGTCGATGGACGCCGAGACCGCGGCCCCGTCGTCAACACCGTCGTGATGACGCACACAGTGCCCTCGTACGCGCCGGCCGGACGCCACCTCATCGCCGCGACATGCCTGCTGCCACGCGGCGGCGATCCGGCCGAAGAGCACGAAGTCCGCCGCCACCTGAGTGAGATCTGGGGTGCAGACACCAGCACATGGGAGTTGATACGGCGCGACGACATCGAAGACGCGCTCCCGGCCCAACCGGCACCCCTCGGAGCAGCGCGACCGCCGCGCTACGCCGAGCGCCTGTACGTCGCAGGGGACCATCGAGACACCGCGTCGATTCAAGGCGCCCTCGCGTCTGGCGAGCGTGCCGCGCGTGCGGTGCTGTCTGACGCGGGGTATTCGGGGAGCACCGCTGCGCTTCACGGCTGACGTGCGATGACGTCACAGCTCGCGGTCACGGCCGACGAGGCGTCAGCAGCGATCGGTAACCTCCGGTGACGGACACGCCGACGCCCAACGGCATACCCGCTCTGAAGAACTGCGTGCATGTCAGCAGGCCGAGCGTCAAGAGCGCCGCTCCGCCACCCAACGTCAGTGCTGTGCCTCCGGCGCTGGTGAGCTGCCACGGCAGGGGCGCCAGACCGAGCAGGAGGACACCCAGCGCGACGAGCCATACATCGAGCCGCCAGTAGAACGAGAAGCTCCACCAGAACGCCGAGGACGAGTCGGGAACACCGAATCGCCGCACCACGGCGAGGAACCAGAGCTTCTTGAACAGCGATCCCACAACCGCTCCGGTCATCAGCGCGGCAAGGCCTCCGTAGACGCCGATGAGGAACACGGCATCCGATTCCGCGTCGAGGATCATCGCGTCCTGCCTCGCATCCGCGTGCCGGACCAGCAGAGAGAGCACCCAGGGCATCGCGATCAGCCACGCGACGAACGGCGGGAGGATCCACGCGGCGTGGACGACGACAGGGAGCGGTCGGAAGACGGCGACATTGGTGACCTCGTTCTTGATCATCGTCCCGCGACGAAGGAGCTCGCCCAGGAACGTGAGGATTCCTCCGATGAAGAATGCGATGAACGGCGGAGCAGGATCTCGACGACAGTGGGGTACTCGTCCACGAAAGGCAGATTCATGCGTCCGGGCTCATCGATCGCGTAGGGGATGCTGTAGACGGCCGCCATGACGAGGCCGAGCGCGATCGAGAGCACCCCGGCGCAGAGAAGCACCCACCACCAGCGACGCGGGATCAGCTCGACCGACTCCGCATCCATCGGGGAGGCGATCCCCCCGGAGGACTTCCTCGCGGATGCCTTCTTCTTCGTCCCGTTCTTCGCAGCCATGATGACTCCCCCTCCGGCTGCTCAGTCTGTCACTCCCACGTGCGACGACGACGACGGGACGATCGAGCTGTGCGGCAGCCCGACCAGCTCCGGGGGCGATCCCTCGCGCGTCACACGCGCACCCCGTCACGGATGCCGGCGAGCAGCTTCTCTCCGATGCCCGGCACGGCGAGCAGATCATCGACCGAGGCGAACCGCCCGTTCTCCTCTCGCCACGCGATGATGCGCTCCGCCAGCGCAGGACCGATACGCGGCAGAGTCTCGAGCGCTGCCTGATCAGCCGTGTTGAGATCGACTCGGTCATCGCCAGGCGTGGATCCTCCTGTGTCTGCAGCAGCTGCTCCGACCACCGGCACGATGATCTGCTCGCCGTCCGAGAGCACGCGGGCGAGATTGATCGCGGCAAGGTCGGCGTCTTCGGTCGTTCCCCCGGCAGCAGCCACCGCGTCGACCAACCGCGCATCGAGGTCGAGGACGTAGAGCCCAGGATTCGCGACGGCTCCGAGCACATGGACGTACAGCTCGCCCGATGAGCCTGCGGTCCTCTCACCTCCGCTCGACAGCGGCACGGACTCCGTGGGTGCGGCCTGGCCCCGCATCAACCCGAGCCCGACTGCGGCCGAGAGCACGACGAGCGCAAGCACGATCGCTGCGCCGACGCCCAGCCTCAGCCGTCGCGGGGGTGTCGACGCAGACGGGGACTCGGGCATCCGACAACGCTAAGGGGCCCGCAGAGGGAGGAAAGACGTCCGGCCGCCCATCGGGGAGAACCCCCGCGGGCGGCCGGATGTGCAGAGCGGATGAGTCGGCGGTGATGAACCGCGGGATCAGCCCTTGACGACGATGCTGACGATCTTCGGAGCGCGCACGACGACCTTGATGATCTCGCGGTCGCCGATCGAACGGATGACCCGCTCATCGGCGCGAGCCAGTGCTTCGAGCTCGGCCTCGCCGATGCGCGCCGGCACCTCGAGCTGGGCGCGGACCTTGCCGCCCACCTGCACGACAGCGGTCACCGTGTCTTCGACGAGGAGAGCCGGGTCGGCGGACCGCCACGTGACGAGACCGACGGAGGGCTCGTGACCGAGGATCTCCCAGATCTCCTCCGCGGTGTGCGGGGCGATCAGGTCGAGCATCACCGCGACCGTCTCGGCGGCTTCGCGGACAGCCGGATCAGCCGCACCTGCAGCGCCGTCGATGGTCTTGCGGGTGATGTTGACCAGCTCCATCAGACGCGCGACGAGGACGTTGAACTTCGTCTGCTCGACGAGGGCCGGAGCATCGGCGAGCAGCTTGTGCGTCGCACGGCGCAGCGCCGAGTCGCCTCCGGCGAACACCACGTCGACCGGGGACGACACCTCGCGGGCGATCCGCAGCGCACGCGCCAGGAACTTCTGGGCGCCCGTGGTCGAGACGTCTGCCCAGTCCTTGTCATCTTCGACCGGGCCGGCGAACGCGAGGCCGACACGCAGTGCATCGGCACCGTAGGCGTCGAGCTCCTCTTCGAAGAGCACCAGGTTGCCCTTGCTCTTCGACATCTTCGCGCCGTCGAGCAGGACCATGCCCTGGTTGATCAGGTTCGAGAAGGGCTCGGTGAAGTCGATCAGCCCCATGTCGAACAGCACCTTGGTGATGAAGCGCGCGTAGAGCAGGTGCAGAATGGCGTGCTCGACGCCGCCGATGTACGAGTCGACCGGCGACCAGCGGGCGGCCTGAGCCGGATCGAATGCCACGGTGTCGCTGTTCGGCGAGAGGAAGCGCAGGAAGTACCACGAGCTGTCGACGAACGTGTCCATCGTGTCGGGGTCGCGCAGCACGGGGTCGCCGCTGGCGGCGTCCACCGTGCGCACCCAGCTCTCGGCCGCGCCGAGAGGCGAGGATCCCTTGGGCTTCAGGTCGAGTCCCTCGACGCTGGGCAGCTTCACCGGCAGCTGGTCTTCAGGCACGGGGATGATCCGGCCGTCCTCGGCGTGCAGCATCGGGATCGGCGTTCCCCAGAAGCGCTGGCGAGAGATCAGCCAGTCGCGCAGCCGGTAGTTCTTCGCCGCACGCCCCGTTCCGGAGGCCTCGAGCTGCTCGATCGCGCGGGCGATCGCGTTGCGCTTCGACAGACCGTTGAGGGGGCCGGAGTTGATCATCCGTCCCTCGCCGGTCAGAGCGATGCCCGTGGTCGCGGGGTTCTGCTCGTCGAGTGCCGCGCCGGTGTCGATCGGCACGCCCTCCTCGTCGACCTCGATGACCGGCATTGCGCCGGTGATGGGAGCCGTCGTGTCGACGACGACCTTGACCGGCAGGTCGAAGGCACGCGCGAAGTCGAGGTCGCGCTGGTCGTGCGCAGGCACGGCCATCACTGCTCCGTGCCCGTAGTCGGCCAGCACGTAGTCGGCCGCCCAGACCGGCAGCTTCTCGCCGCTGACAGGGTTGATCGCGTACCGCTCGAGGAAGACGCCGGTCTTCGGGCGATCCGTCGCCTGACGGTCGACATCTGTGGTCTTCTGCACATCGGCCAGATACTTCTGGAAGCGCTCGCGCACCTCGACAGGAGCATCCGCCGCCAGCTCGGACGCCAGGTCGGAGTCGGGAGCGACCACGAAGAAGGTCGCGCCGTGCAGGGTGTCAGGCCGCGTCGAGAACACCGTGACCGGCTCCTCGCGTCCCTCGATACGGAAATCGACGTCGGCGCCGATCGAGCGGCCGATCCAGTTGCGCTGCATCTGCAGCACCTTGTGCGGCCAGAAGCCCTCGAGCTGGTTCAGGTCGTCGAGCAGACGGTCGGCGTAGTCCGTGATCTTGAAGTACCACTGCGTCAGCTTCTTCTTCACGACCTCGGCGCCGCAGCGGTCGCAGCGCCCGTCGACGACCTGCTCGTTCGCGAGCACCGTCTGGTCGTTCGGGCACCAGTTGACGGCGCTCTTCTTGCGATAGGCCAGGCCACGCTCGTGCAGCTTCAGGAACAGCCACTGGTTCCAGCGGTAGTACTCGGGGTCAGAGGTGTGCAGCACGCGCGACCAGTCGAACGAGACGCCGTAGTTCTGGAACGCCTGCTTCTGCTGGGCGATGTTCTGGTACGTCCACTCGCGCGGGTCGGCTCCCTGGCGGATCGCCGCGTTCTCGGCCGGCAGACCGAAGGAGTCCCAGCCGATCGGGTTGAGCACGTTGTGCCCGCGGTGGCGCCAGAACCGGGCCACGATGTCGGAGTAGAGGTAGTTCTCGGCGTGACCCATGTGCAGGTCGCCCGAGGGGTACGGGAACATCGCCAGCACGTAGCGGCGGGGCCGCTTGTCGTCATCGCCGCCGGTGAGGAACGTCTCGTTCTCCGCCCAGTACTTCTGCCACTTGGCCTGGATAGCGTGCGCCGAGGAGGTCTCCTCGTCGACGGGAGAGGTGGACAGGTTCTCAGACAACGAACGCACGACCAATCTGAAGGGAAAAGGGGATCAGTTCAGGATATCGGAAGCCCAGGCCGCAGGCATTTCCGCTCCCAGCGCCGAGAGGGGTGCGCGCGCCTTCGTCGCGACCTCTGCGACCTCGGATGCGGCGACCGATCGCCACGTGATCCCGCCGCCCGCACCGACGACCGCCTCTGCACCGTCAAGGACGATGCTGCGGATGACCATCGCGAGATCGAGTGCCCCGTCATCGCCGATATACCCGAAGCATCCGGCATACACACCCCGCGGCGCGCCCTCCAGGTCGTGCAGACGCGTCATCGCCGAGAGCTTCGGCGCGCCTGTCATGCTGCCGGCAGGAAAGGATGCCTCGAGGAGGGCACTCGCCGTCGTGCCTGCGGCCGCGGTGCCGCTGACAGTGCTGACGAGCTGATGCACCGCCGGATAGGTCTCGACCGCCCACAGCGCGTCGACACGGATCGACCCCGGTTCGCAGACCCTCGACAGGTCGTTGCGCATCAGATCGACGATCATGACGTTCTCGGCGCGCTCCTTCGCATCGACGGCGAGCTCGGACGCGAGTGCGGCGTCGTGCGCGTCATCGCGGCCACGGGGTCGCGTCCCCTTGATCGGACGCGTGCGGATGACTCCGTCTTCCGCATGGAGGAACTGCTCTGGGCTGGCACTGAGCAGCGAGCGACCGCCGATGCGGATGAAACCGCCGTGATGCGCCGGGGTGGCCGCGCGGAGTCGTCGATAGACCGCGACGCCGTCGTGCACCCCGGGGACGGTGAAGCGCGTGGTCAGGCACAGCTGGTAGGCGATTCCCGCCCGGATCAGCTCGCGGCAGCGCTCGATGAGTGCGGCGTACTCGGTCGGAGTGTGCCGCGCCTCGACGTGCCTCGACGCGCCATCATGCAGGGCCGGTTCGCCGTCGAGTGCCGTCATCGCCGCGGCGTACGTCACGAAGACGCCCCACTCCTCGAGATCCGTCTCGGCCGCGGCCACCCAGACGTCACCGGTCGCATGGTCGAACGCGGCCAGCCGGGAGATCCGCAGCCAGGCCCCGCCCGGCACGTCGGCCGCCTCCGAGACGGGGGCTCCCGCTGCTCGGGCGCCGCTCTCGTAATCGCACCACCCGACCCACCCTCCCCGCAGCAGCGGGCCCGCGTCGGAAGCAGCAGTGCCGACGTCCAGTCGGACGTCCCCGGGGAATGACGACGCAAGGCCGGTTCCGATGAAGCTCCATCCTTCGGACGCATCGGCCCCGGCGTCGAGCCAGAACACGTCTGCGCACTCACGCTCGAGCGCGAGGAAGAGCGCTTCGGGCGCCACCCGGTCGCCGAGGACGCGGGCGCTCAGAGGTTCGGGCACGTTCTCAGCCTAGGCCGCGGCGAGTCCCGTATTCTCAAGGAGTGGACGAGTTCGTGCCGTGGCTGATCGACTTCATGCGGTCCATCGACCCGGTCGCCCGCACGCTCGTCGCGGGGCTCGCCGTGATGCTCGAGACCAGCGTTCTGATCGGTCTCGTCTTCCCCGGCGACACGGTCGTGCTCGTCGCATCCATCGGCATCACCAGCCTCCCTCAGGCCGTGGCGATGGTCGTCTCCGTCGTGCTCGGCGCGTTGATCGGCGAGAGCATCGGTTTCTGGCTGGGGCGATGGATCGGCCCCCACATCCGCGCCTCCTGGGTCGGTCGTCGGGTCGGTGAGGAGAACTGGGTGCGCGCCGAGCGGTACCTCGCGCGCCGCGGGGGCATCGCGATCTTCCTCTCGCGCTTCCTGCCCGTGCTGCATTCTCTCGTGCCCCTGACAGTGGGCATGAGTCACTATTCGTACCGCCGGTTCCTCGCGTGGACGGCGCCCGCCTGCCTGCTCTGGGCGACGGCCTACGTGAGCATCACGTCGCTCGCCGCCGGCAGCTTCGATGAGCTCGCCGACCGGGTGCACTACGCGGGGTACATCTTCGTCGGCATCATCGCGCTCTTCCTCATCGCTGTATTCGTCGGCAAGAAGGTGATCTCGCGCCTCGAGTCGCGTCACCTCGACATCTCCGACACGAAGGACTCGACCGACGTGAAAGACTGAAGCAATGGCTTCGTCACCTCCGGCGCCCCGGATCCACTGGTTCGCGCGCCTCGAACACCGCCTCCACGTGTGGCGCGAGGGACGAGCGCGCCGTCGCGGTCGTACCGCGACCATCCTCCCCTTCCCCGGTTACGGCGGGCCCGGGTGGGTACGAGTCGTCGGACGCGTGCTCATCGTCCCGCCCGCGCGGAGCACGAAAGACGGCGAGCCGGCGAGCGTCCGCGGCTGGCGGAGCTTCGTCGGCATCCCGGTGAGCTTCGCGAAGGTCGCCGTGCAGATCGGCGACTCGACGCACTACGTCGTCGCTGACCGAGGCGGGGTGATCGACTCGGTCGTGCACGCCGACCTCGAGCCCGGGTGGCAGACGTTCACGTTCTCCGTCGAGGGACAGGATCCGGTCGAGACGACCGCGTTCATCGTCGCCGAGTCGACGCACTTCGGCGTGGTCTCCGACGTCGACGACACCGTGATGGTGACGGCTCTCCCCCGTCCGTTCATCGCCGCCTGGAACTCGTTCGTCGTCGACGAGCACGCGCGCATCCCCGTCCCGGGTATGGCCGTGCTTCTCGATCAGGTGCTGCGCGAGTACCCGGGCGCCCCGATGGTCTACCTGTCGACCGGCGCCTGGAATGTGGCCCCCACGCTCCGGCGCTTCCTCGGGCGCCACCTCTTCCCTGCAGGCTCCATGCTCCTCACCGACTGGGGTCCCACGCACGACCGTTGGTTCCGCAGCGGCCGAGAGCACAAGCTCACCAACCTGCGTCGCCTGGCCACCGAGTTCCCGCACGTGAAGTGGCTGCTGATCGGCGACGACGGCCAGCACGACGAGTCCATCTATTCGGAGTTCATGGACGAGCACCCCGATTCGATCGCCGGCGTCGCCATCCGTCGACTGCTGCCGGCCGAGGCGGTTCTCGCGGGTGGACGCGCCGGTCACGAGCAGCATGCCGAAGGCGTCGCCCCGTGGGTCAGCGCCGAAGACGGCGCGGGACTCCGTGACCTGCTCGGCAAAGCCGGCATCCTCCGCTGACATGATCACGTCGCTTCCGCGGACCGACTGGCTGGAGCGTGAGCGAGCGCACCAGGCGAGAGCCGACGCGCTCACGGCAGAGCACAGGGAGCGGGCTGCCCGAGGCGAGAAGCACCCGGTGTGGGACTTCCTCTTCACCTATTACAGCTACAAGCCTGCGCAGCTGCGTCGGTGGCACCCGGGCGCCGGGATCGAGCTGGAGCAGGCCCCCGAGCGGCTGACGTGGCGCTGGTACTCCCCCGGCAGGACCGAAGACGGTGCGATCGCGGATGCCGCCGTGTTCGCGCGCGAGAAGGCGGACCTCGCCGATCTGGTAGAGCGGATGCTGCGCCGCACCGCCTCGCGCCCCGGTCAGTTCGGATGCTTCGGGCTGCACGAGTGGGCGATGGTCTACCGTGCCGACGAACACAGGCATCCGGTGCCCTTGCGTCTCGGACAGGCGGGCACCGATCTCGTCGTCGAGAGTCACGACCTCAGGTGCACGCATTTCGATGCCTTTCGGTTCTTCACGCCCGAAGCGGTGCCGCGCAACCGCACAGAGCTGACCCGCGACGACCAGCCTCTGTTCGAGCAGCCGGGTTGTCTGCACGCCGGCATGGACCTGTACAAATGGGCGGTCAAGCTCGGCCCTCTGGTGCCGGGCGATCTGCTGCTCGATGCGTTCGAGCTCGCGAGGGACATCCGCCTTCTCGACATGCAGGCCGCTCCCTATGATCTGGCACCGTGGGGCATCGTGCCCGTGCCGATCGAGACCGCCGAGGGCAAAGCGGACTACGTGCGTCAGCAGCGCGTCTTCGCCGAGCGAGGCACGCGTCTTCGCAGCGAACTCCTGCACGCGTGGCTCGGCTCGGGTGAGCCCGCCGCAGTCGCGAGCTGACGCGTCAGCCCACCGGCTCGCACTCCGGGCACAGCGCCCAGTCCGTCGTCGCCGACATCGACTGCAGGCGCAGCGACATCACCCGTGTCGCCGCCTCGGCGAGGCGATCGGCGGGGAGCGAGCCTGCATCGACCGCCGCAGTGAGCCCCTGCACGATCTGGCCGGCGGTGTCGGGCGTGGAGCCCGCGATCATGAGCACGAGATCGGTTCCGGCGACGACCGCCGACACCGCGTTGCGCACCGGGTCGGAGTACTCCGGAATCCCCGAGGACTGCAGCATTCCGAGGTCGTCTGTCACGATCACTCCGTCGAAGCCCAGCTCCTCCCGGGCGATCTCGTGCCAGCGCGCCGAGAGGGACGCAGGGGCCGGATCCACCGACGTGTAGGCAAGGTGACCGAACATGAGCAGTGAGGCACCGGCGTCCACACCGGCGACGAACGGCACCGCATCGATCGCACGCCATTCGTCAAGGGTCTCACCGGTCGTCGGGATCGCCTGATGGGAGTCGCCCGGCGCCGCACCGTGACCGGGGAAGTGCTTCAGCGTGGATGCGATGACCTGCTCCTGCGCCTCCGTGGCGGCCACGACCCGCTCTGCGGCAGTCTGAGGATCGGTTCCGAGTGCGCGACCGTAGATGAACGAGGTCGAATCGGCCGTGATGTCTGCGACCGTGCCGAAGTTCACGGTGATCCCGGCCTTCGCCACCAGCGCGGCCCGTGCGGAGAAGGCCGCCTCTGCGTCCGCGAACGGCTGCGACTTGAGACCGGTCGAGGCCGGGAACACGTCGCTGCCGAGGCGCGACACGATCCCGCCCTCCTGATCGATCGCGACGAGCGGCGGCAGTGCAGGATCGACGGTGAGAGCGGCCGTGAGAGCTCGCAGCTCGTCATCCGTCGCGGGGATGTTCGCTCCCATCAGGATGAATCCGCCGAGGCCCTGCTGCATGTACGCGTGGAGGGCTGCGGCATCCGTCGTAGGAATGTGCCCCATCACGATGCTCGCCGCCTGTTCGGCCGTCGTCATCTCCGAGACGAGGGCCGCTGCGTGGTCAATCGTCCCCGAAGAGGAGGCAGCCGACCGGACGTCGCCGACACGTACTGTGTCGTGCGTCGATGCGGACGCGGGTGCGGATGCCAGAGCCAGGCCGGCGATCACCGCCGCTCCGACCGCCCCGAAGCGACGCCGCCGCATGGCCTCAGGCGCTGAGGGCGTCGACGATGGGCACCGCCGTGTCGTCCGTGCCGTTTCCGAATCTGATGGTGCGGCCGAAGGTCGACGGGTTGCCGACGACCTCGGCGATCACGGCTGCCACATCGGCGCGGGCGACCTCTCCCTTGCCCTCGGGATCGAGGACGACGCGACCCGTGGGCTCGTCGAACGTGAGCGTGCCGGGGCCGAGGATCGTGCCGTCGAGGTCTGTCGATCGCAGGTGCTCGTCTGCCGCCCACTTCGCATCGGCGTAGGCGAAGAAGCCGTCGCTCTCGGGCACTCCGTGGTCGGCCTTGGAGCCGAGCCAGGAGACCATGACATAGCGCTTCACACCGGCAGCCTCGGCGGCATCCATGGTGCGGATCGCGGCGTCGCGGTCGACGGCGTAGGTGCGCTCAGGAGAGCCGCCACCGGCCCCCGCCGACCAGACCACGGCGTCGTGTCCGCGGATGATCTCCGCCAGCGCATCGGTGTCGAGGGTCTCGACGTCCGCGACGAGCGCGTGCGCCCCCGTCGCTTCGACCTCTGAGACATGGTCGGGATTGCGGATGACCGAGGTCACCTCGTCGCCGCGGGCGACGAGGATCGGGGCGAGGAGGAGTGCGATGCGGCCGTGGCCGCCGAAGACGATGATTCGCGACATGTCTTCACCCTACGCGCCTGCGCCGACGTCGGCTCGGGCATGCGCTCAGCGCGGCCCCTGCGAGCTGTCGATGACGAACGCCTGAGGGTGCCCGGGAAGATACCGGACGACGACCGGCTCGCCGGAGGGCAGGTACGCGTCGCGATCAGGATAGACCGCAGGAGTGAAGAAGTTGCTCTCGATCGTGTACTCGATGCCCGAGGAGGTCGTGAAGGTGACCCAGTCGCCATCGATGGTCCCGGTGGTCGGCTGACCGTGCCCATGGATGTACGCACGCGTGATGGGGACGCCGGTGAGGCTCAGGATGCCGATCACGAGGTTCGCGACCATCACGAACGCGAGGATCCGGAACACGATCCGCAGGGCCGTGCCGCCTGCCCTCCCCCGCGCCGCGTTCTCACCGTGCAGCAGCCCCTCACGCTCGCGGAGGCGTCGGAGCGCGACGCCGGGCGCTGCACCGGGTGCGGACACCGCGAACAGTCCGAGGATCGAGAACCCGGCGATGAACACCATCGCGTATCCGTGCGAGGCCGGGAAGTTGATCAGCCAGATCAGAGTGTCGAGAACGTTCATCGTCCGGCCTCCTTCTCGATCGTCACGGCCACGGTGTGCGGATCCTCGCGTCGATAGAAGGCCCAGATCGGCGCGCCGACCTGGAATCGCGAGATCGCCTCGGGAAAGGCGAACACCGTCGTATCGGCCTCCCAGGTCGCGGCGCCCTCCGGAGCCATGAGCACCTTGAGCGCCAGCTCGCTCTGCCCCTCGAGGCGGCGTCCGGTGGGGCGCACCTCGAGCACGGATGCCGGCACCTGCGTGCCACTCGTTCGCGCTCTCACCAGACGAGGGTCGATCAGACCCCGTTCGATCCGCCACTGCAGCATCGCGTCTCGCACCGCGGGGTCGGTGATGTCGGCGAGCTCGACCGTGTCCTGATCGCTGAGGCTGTATCGGACCGGGATCGGCTGCCCGACCTGCAGGGCCCCGATCTCGCTGTGATCGACCAGCATCCGCAGCTGCCCGACGAAGTCCTCGCCCACTCCTGGAGTGACTCGGATGAACAGGTCGTACTGGGGCACATCGTTCACCGTCAGACCGGTTCTGGAGATCTCGACGAGGCGGCCCACGCCGATCTGCGACTCGCCCCTCACCTTCCGGCGGCGACCGAAGCCCGACATCGTGCCTCCGAAGGTGAGGAGCAGTCCCCATGCGACCCCGATGAAGATCGGCCCTCCGAGGGTGTCCTCTCCCGAGAACGGGAGGATCGACTCCCGCTGGTTCACACCGAAGAGACCCTCTCCGGTCCAGATGACGAGCCAGGCCGACAGCAGCAGCCAGACGACCAGGAGCACGATGCGGATCATGCCCTCAGCGTAGCGACGGGGTGTCGCTCGATCACGCGCCCGGGAGACGGTCCCGTCCCGGCCGTTCTACGAGGTGCGCAGGGATTCCCTCGCCAGCGCGCGTTGCACGCCCTTCGCCGCCGAGCGCCCCGCCCGGTTCGCACCGATCGTGCTCGCCGATGGGCCGTAGCCGACGAGTTGGACCCGCGGATCCTGCACCGCCGTCGTGCCGCGGCCTCCACGGTCGAGTTGGATGCCGCCGGCCGCACTGCTCAGATGCAGCGGGGCGAGGTGCGCGATGGCGGGTCGGAATCCTGTCGCCCACAGGATCACGTCGACGCGCTCGAACGAGCCGTCGGCCCAGCGGACGCCGTCCGGTTCGATGCGAGCGAACATCGGACGGCGTGCGGCGTACGCCCCGAGACGCTCGGCCTCGCGCTCCTGCGGTCGCAGCATGAGTCCGGTCACGCTCACGACGCTCTGCGGAGGCAGCCCCTGTGCGACTCGCTGTTCGACGAGAGCGACCGCCGCTGCCCCGGCCTCGGGAGTGAAGTCATCGGCGCGCCACACCGGCTCGCGACGCGTGACCCAGAGCGTGTCGGTGAGGGGTGCGAGGGCTCCGAGGAACTGGACGGCCGACGCACCGCCGCCCACGACCAGGACCCGCTTGCCCACGAAGTGCTCCGGTCCCGGATAGTCGACCGTGTGCAGCTGCTCGCCGAGGAACGTCTCCATGCCCGGGTAGTGCGGCAGGAACGGATGCGTCCAGGTGCCGGTGGCGTTGACGAGGGTGCGGGTGCGCCATTGCCGGTCGCCGGCATGGACCACCAGGAACCCGTCGTCGTCGATCACCCGGTCGACGCGGACAGGTCGGATCACCGGTAGACCGTGAGCATGCTCGTAGGCGGCGAAATATGCCGGGACGGCGACGTTGGCGCGTTGTCCGTCACGCGGAGGAGGTGACTCCCCCGGCAGCTCGGCCACTCCGTGCACGTCGCGCATCGTCAACGCATCCCACCGGTGTCGCCACGCGCCCCCTGGCTCGGAATCCGAGTCGAGCACGACGTGGGAGATGCCCAGACGGGTCAAATGGAAGGAGGCCGACAGACCGGCCTGACCGGCGCCGATCACGACGCTGTCCAGGATGCTCACGCTGGTGACAACACCCGCGATCGCGCCGTTGTTCCGCAGGCCTCAGAGTGCGATCTGGTAGTGGGTGTACCCCGTGTGCGTCGCCACGCTGTCGTAGAGCGCGCGAGCCGTCATGTTGGTCTCCTGAGTCAGCCAGTAGACCTTCTCGCATCCGTGCTCCGCGGCCCAGCCCCGCACGTGCGCGATCAGCAGCCGCCCCGTTCCGGAGCCTCGCGATGCCGTATCGACATAGAGATCCTCGAGGTAACAGTAGGCAGATCTGCTCCACGTCGCCGGGTGGGTGAGCCAGTGCACGATGCCGATAGCGCGTCCGGCGTCGTCGCGGGCGACGGCGCCGTGCAGCTCCCCATCCTCGACGAGCCGCCGGAACGTGTCAGCCGTGATCTCGTCCGAGAGCTGGGTGCCGTAGAACGTCAGATATCCGCGCCACAGACCCGACCATTCGTCGAAGTCCGCCTGTGTGATCGCGTTGATCGTCGTCATGCCGTCGAGCCTAACGCGACGCGCCCGGGAGGCCCTCGTCGATTGGTGTTGCGCGCGATCCGTGTAGTACTCTGTTCAAGTTGCTTCGAGCACTGAGGAAGCAGTTCTGGGCCTGTGGCGCAGCTGGTAGCGCACCTGCATGGCATGCAGGGGGTCGGGGGTTCGAGTCCCCCCAGGTCCACATACAGAAGGCCCCGCGAGAGATCGCGGGGCCTTCTTTTCGTCTGCCCCTGCTCAGCGTCGGTGGAGGCTCGGCGAACGCGTGTCATAGACGGGTCATCACGCGGCGGAGCGCCAGGGACTTGCCATCGCCTGCTGCTCCGGATAGAAAGGCCAGGCCGTCCTCGTCAGTGAGACGGTCTTCGACGAGGTGGAGGACGCACGTGCTGGGACTGTTCCGACGACAGGGGATCATGTCGTCCCCGCCATCAGACGGCCCGCGGCCGATCGCAGAACCCGGCCTCTGGTCACGCGGTGTCGGACTCGCCGCCACCCGAAGCCTGCAGACGCTGTCGGTGCTCGCCCTGGTCGCCGTCGGCGTCCTGGTGATCACGCAGCTCTCGCTGGTGTTCATCCCGGTGACGATCGCGCTGATCCTCGCCTCGGCCATCCACCCGCTCGTCGCTCTCATGCGCCGTCGCGGGGTGCCGTCGATCCTGGCGACGTGGATCGCACTGATCGGGATCCTCGCGATTCTCGGCGGAATCGTCTGGGTGATCGTCCTGACGGTCCGCTCGCAGTGGGACGACCTCATCGACTCGGCCACCGACGGCATCACCCAGGTGACGGCCTGGCTCGACACCCTGCCGTTCAACCTCGCGTCGTTCGACCTCGATGAGGTGTGGGCCGGCGTCGGAGGCTTCCTGACGAGCGCATCGTTCGGACGCGGAGCGCTGGCCGGCGTCTCAGCCACCGCGAGCTTCTTCACCGGCCTCGCGCTGATGATCGTCGTGCTGTTCTTCTTCCTCAAGGACGGACCGCGCATCTGGGAGTTCCTGCTGCGTCCCTTCACCGGAGCCAGCTACGACCGCGCCCGCCGCATCGGCGACAAGACGGTCGATGTGTTCGGGGGCTACATCCGCGGGACCTCGATCGTCGCGGCGGCCGACGCCCTCGGCATCGGCATCGGTCTGGCGATCCTCCAGATCCCGCTCGCCCTGCCCCTCGCCGTGATCGTCTTCCTCACAGCGTTCATCCCGCTCGTCGGCGCGACCGCGGCAGGGATCCTCGCGGCACTCGTGGCACTCGTCACACACGGACCGGTGGCTGCCCTCATCGTGGTCGGCATCGTCGTGCTCGTGAACCAGCTCGAGGGCAACTTCCTGCAACCGGTCGTGATGGCTCGCTCACTCAAGCTGCACGCCCTCGTGATCCTGCTCGCTCTGACCACCGGGACGATCCTGGGTGGGATCGTGGGAGCGGTCCTCTCGGTGCCCATCGCTGCCGTCGCCTGGGGCATCATCACCGTGTGGGACGGACCGCACACGCCCGCGAAGCCGTTCCGCAAGAAGCGCCCCGAGACGGTCTGAGTCCGCCTGTGAAGGCCGGCAGCGGCGCCCGGTACTCCCCCGGGACTGCATCCGTCAACCCGCTCCCTCTCAGACGAGGAGCCGCCCTACCGTGGCCCTCACATCCCACGAGAGGAGTCGATGATGACGAACAATCCGATACCCCCGCTCGTCCCGCGGCCGGACGATGACGGAGAGATCGACGGTGTCCCCCACCGCGAAGTCGATGGGGAGCCCGTGCTCGACACGGACGCCGATGCCGACCAGGTCGACGGTGCTGCCGCCGACCGCCTGGCCGCAGAAAGACCGCTCGGCGAGGACTCCTGAGTCCCCTTGGCGCAGAAGTGCGCGGCAGGTCCCTCCCCGGGACCTGCCGCGCACTCTGTTCAGTTCGAGAGAAGGGGTGGCAGGTGCGGGATCGCGATGGGCCTCGTCGCCCGACTCGAATCCTGCACCCGAGTGACCTCTTCGAGGACTTCGGTGGCGGTGGCGTATCGCACTGCCAGAGGAAGATCACGAAGCCACACGACCTCGACCTCGGTGTCGGCGTATTCGTACACACTCGCCACCACGTGCCGCGGATCGTGCGACTCGTACCGTCGGTCGTTGATCACCCATTCCGATGGCGTGACACGATGCAATACGTATCTAGGATCTGGATCTCCGGACATGTGATTCCCTCCACGACTTTCTCCCCCACTGCACATCATCCACGGTGCCGCCCCAGGCCCACAGGGGCTTGACAGCTGCGAGAGAGACTGCAGGGAAGGGGATCAGCCGCGAGGGCGGATCGTCAGGTCGGTGAGAGCGGCGTCGTCCGGGAGGTCGAGTGCGGTGAGGATCGTCGTCGCGACCGAGTCAGCCGTGATGAAGCGCTCCGGATCGTAGTCGCGCCCCTCCTGCTGGTGCACGCGCTCCTGCATGGGCGTCGCTGTGCGACCGGGATAGATCGAGGTGACCCGCACCCCGTGCTCGGCCTCCTCGGCCCGCAGGGAGTCGGCGAGAGCCTTGAGCCCGTGCTTCGACGCGGCGTACGCCGACCAGCCTGCGTGCGCGTGAAGCCCCGCGCCGGAGTTGACGAACACCACTCGAGCACCGGAGACACGCAGCAGCGGCAGCAGCAGGCGTGTCAGCTCTGCGGGCCCCACGAGGTTCACGGCGAGCTGACGCTCCCACAGGTTCGCCGCCAGGTCGGCCACCGGCCCGAGGTCGACGACGCCCGCTGCATGGATCAGCGAGTCGATTCGTTCGGGAAGCGCCTGCTTCGACAGCGCCCATGACAGTCTTCCGGGCTGTGCCAGGTCACCGACGATCGCCGATGCGCCCGGAAGCGCCGCGGTGATCTCCTTGGCGCGCCCCGCATCACGGGCCAGCACGACGACCTGATCGCCCCGATCGAGCAGTCGGCGCGCGACGACGGAGCCGATGCCGGAACCGGCACCGGTGATCAGGTGGACGCTCATGTCAGTCGCGGTCTGCTGCAGCGGAGTCTGCGAGCTCGAACGGCACCACAGGGCAGTCCTTCCACAGGCGCTCGAGGCCGTAGTAGACCCGCTCCTCCTGGTGGAAGACGTGCACGATCAGGTCGCCGAAGTCGAGGAGCACCCAGCGGGCCTCCGCACGACCCTCACGGCGGACCCGCTTGTGGCCGGCTTCGATGAGCTTGTCCTCGATCTCATCGGCGATGGCGGCGACGTTCCGCTCGCTGTTTCCGGTGACGAGCAGGAAGATGTCGACGAGCGGAAGAGGCTCCGACACGTTGAGGGCGACGAGATCTTCACCGCCCTTCGAGACGGCGGCGTCGGCCGCGAGCTGGAGCATCTCTTCGGCGGTTTCAGGTGACTGCATTAGAACACATTCGAGTTGAAGGCGACGATCAGGGAAACGCCCAGCGCGAGCGCAAGACCACCCGCCACGATCGCGAGGATGAGCATGAGTTTGTTGCCCTTTTCGGGGGCGGGTGGGCGGATGACCTCACCGGCGGGCTTGATGGTGCTGACGGCCGCACTGGCGGCGATCGGCGTGGGCGACGATGCCGGAGGCAGCTCGCCGTCGATCAGCACGGCGTCCACATCCTTGCCGTCTGTGGTGCCGTGCGCGTGACCCTGCGAACCGAGGCCCTTGGGCAGTTCGTACGAGCCGGTCACGAGGATCTCCCCCGTGGAGGCGACCGGGCCAGACAGCGACCCGTCTCCCGGGGAGGGGTTGAAGATGAGCGTGTTCGGAGCCAGATGCTGCGATCCGGTCGAGTCACCGACGGTCAGAAGCTCGTCGAACGACGGTGAGAAGGGCTTGCGGGTCTCTGCGCCGTCGGTGAGCAGCTCCTGCCCGAAGGCGGAGTTCACCGTCGGGCGCTCCCCTTCGGCGATGTCGACGTCATCGGACTCGGCCACATCGGCCAGGACGTCGTCGTTCGCATCGGCCGGATCTGCGTCGATGCCGAGTTCGGCCACGGCCGCAGAGGTGTCGCCCGCTTCGGGAGCGGTCTGAGCGTCGTCATCCGTGGCCTCGACGGACGTCGAAGCACTGACGGGAGCGGGGAGGCCCTCGACAGCAGTGTCGTCATCGTCTTCGTCATCATCATCGGATGCAGAGGACGCGGGAGTCTCGGTCTTCGGCTCGGATGCGGGCTCGACGGGCTGCGTCTCTTCGGCCGCATTCTCGGGGGCCGATCCCTCAGGAGCATCGGACTCGTCGACAGGAACCGATCCCGTCGCGGCGCGCTCGCGCTCGCGAACCTGTCGACGTGTCAGCCCCACAGTCCCGTGGGAGGTCTCCCCCTCGGTGTCGCTCGCGCCTGACCGGGCCGGCGGGGTGGGCTCGACCGTGGTCGACTCGGGCGCCTCTGGCTTCGGCGGCACGGGTGGAGCCGCGACGGCAGCCGCAGCTGCAGCCTCCTCCACCGAGATGACCGGCGTGGAACCCGTCAGCCGGATCTCACGCAGCTGCTTTCGCGTCAGCGGACCGTGACCCTGCTGATCCGATGTACTCATGCCTTGCTCCGATACAGATGATGCTTCGCGATGTATTGAACGACTCCGTCGGGGACGAGGTACCAGACCGGCTCGTCGTCGCGGACCCGCACGCGGCAGGCCGTCGACGAGATGGACAGCGCCGGCACCTCCAGTTGGCTGACGTTGTCGCTGGGGAGGCCGTCAGTGCTCAGAACGTGTCCTGGACGCGAGACCGCGACGAAGTGGGCCAACTCCCACAGTTCATCATGGTCCCTCCAACTGAGAATTTGCGCCACGGCGTCGGCACCGGTGATGAAGAAGAGCTCTGCGTCGGGGCGCTTCTCCTTCAGGTCGCGAAGGGTGTCGATCGTATAGGTCGGCCCCTCACGGTCGATGTCCACCCTGCTCACCGTGAACTGCGGGTTGGATGCAGTGGCGATCACCGTCATCAGGTAGCGATGCTCGCTGGGGGTGACATCCGACTTCTGCCATGGGTGTCCGGTGGGGACGAAGACGACCTCGTCGAGATCGAAGGAGTGGGCGACCTCGCTCGCGGCGACCAGGTGGCCATGGTGGATGGGGTCGAAGGTGCCGCCCATCACACCGATGCGCGCAGGACGCGAGGTCGTGTCGTTCATACGGGCCTAGTGGCCGTGCCCTGCCTCGTGGCCGTCCTTGCCGTGCTTCGCCGCCCAGGCGTCGGCCTTGGCGGAGTGGCGGTTGGCGACGTTCTTGTACGACAGCGTGACCAGGCCGAGGAAGGCGAAGACGATGATGGCGATCACGCCGAAGATCAGCGTCTCGAGCTGCACATTGCCGTGGTGCTCGGTTTCGGCAGCGACCATCGCGATCTGTGCGACGAGATTCATCCTGACTCCGTTTCGTGGCTGGCGGGCATGACTCACGAAGAGCCACAGCGCCCCCTAGTCTAGCCCTCAGCCGCGCGTCTGCCCTGCCCCACGCGCCAGCCATTTCGTGCTGGTCAGCTCGGAAAGCCCCATCGGTCCTCGCGCGTGCAGCTTCTGCGTCGAGATGCCGACCTCGGCGCCGAACCCGAACTCTCCCCCGTCAGTGAACCGAGTGGACGTGTTCACCATCACGACCGCCGAGTCGACCTCGGCCAGGAATCGCTCAGCGTTGCGCGAATCGGTGGTGATGATCGACTCCGTGTGCCCGGTGCTGTAGCGACGGATGTGGTCGAGCGCATCGTCGAGGGTGTCGACGACCTTGATCGCGATGTCGAGACTGAGGTACTCCGTCGCCCAGTCGTCTTCCGTCGCCGGGATCACGTTCGAGACGAGCCCCGCCACCATGTCGTCACCGTGGATCGCGACTCCCTCGCTCTGCAGTGCGCTCGCGACGAGCGGCACGAGCCGCGGTGCGGCTTGACGGAGCACGAGCACCGTCTCGACGGCGTTGCAGACACTGGGACGCTGCACTTTCGCGTTCACCACGATGTCCTGCGCCCAGTCGTCAGGAGCGCTCTCGTCGAGCACGATGTGCACATTGCCTGCGCCTGTCTCGATCACGGGGACGGTGGCCTCGGTCACGACGGTCTCGATCAGGCCCGCGCTGCCCCGGGGCACGAGCACGTCGATGAACCCGCGTCCGTGCATCAATGCCGTGGCGCCGTCTCGACCGAAGTCGTCGACCGTCTGCACCGCTTCCGGCGTGACGCCCGCAGCCTGCAGCGCGCCGCGCATGATCTCGACGAGCACGGTGTTCGACTCTCGTGCGGCGCTGCCACCGCGCAGGACCACGGAGTTGCCCGAGCGCAGCGCGAGCGCGGCGATGTCGACGGTGACGTTCGGACGCGCCTCGTAGATCGCGCCGACCACTCCGAAGGGCACCCGCACCTGCTCCAGTGCCACGCCGTTGGGCATCCGATGCCCTCCGACGACGCGACCGACGGGGTCGGGCAGGGCCGCGACCTGGCGGACTGCCGCGGCGAGAGCGGCGACGCGCTTCTCGTCGAGGCGCAGCCGGTCGATCAGCGATTCCCCGATGCCGTCGGACCGACCTCGCTCGATGTCTCGACCGTTGGCCGCGATGATCGCGGCAGCATTCTGCTCGAGAGCCACCGCGATGGCCTCGAGAGCCCGGGCCTTGTCATCGCTGGTCAGCCTGGCCGTGGCGCGGGACGCCTCTTTGGCGAGCTCCAGGCGCGTCTGGGGGGTCTGGTCGGTCATCCGCCCAGTCTAGGAGAGCGCGGGTTCGAACCAGGTCCCTATGTCGGCCCCGGACAGGGCCTTGTCGACCAGGTCGGCACTCGTCACGAGCACGCCGATCCCGGACGCGGCAGCCAGGCGAGCGGCCGAGACCTTGGTCGCGGCTCCTCCGGTGCCGACGCTGTTGACGACGGTCGATCCGAACTCGAGTCCCGACAGATCGGCATCGGGGGCGACGACGTCGATGGGCTCGGCTGTCGGGTCGGACGGCGGCTTGGTGTAGAGCGACTCGATGTCGCTCAGCAGGACCAGAGCGTCGGCCTCGATCAGCTGCGCGACGAGCGCTCCGAGTCGGTCGTTGTCGCCGAAGCGGATCTCCTGCGTCGCGACCGTGTCGTTCTCGTTCACGATCGGCAGGATGCGCAGACCGAGAAGTCGCTCCATGGCCCGCCGAGCATTGCTGCGCGAGGTCGGGTTCTCGAGGTCGCCCGTCGTGAGCAGCACCTGCCCCGCGACGATGTCGAAGCGACGCAGAGACTCCTGATAGCGGTAGACCAGGATGTTCTGTCCGACCGCGGCCGCGGCCTGCTGCGTGGCCAGGTCGGTCGGGCGGGCGTCGAGACGCAGGAACGGAATGCCTGTGGCGATCGCTCCGGAGGAGACGAGGATCACCTCTGCTCCGCGCGCGTGCGCCGCGGCCAGCGCCTCGACCAGAACGGGGATCCGCCATGACGACTCACCGCTGATCGATGAGGACCCGACTTTGACGACGATCCGCGAGGCTGTGGCGAGATCCGCCCTCGTGCGAGCGGTCACTCCCCGTCCTCGCGGTAGGCCGCGAGCCGCTGAGCCTCGACCTCGGCGCGAGCCTCGGCCTTGGCATCCATGCGCTCGTAGTAGTTCTCACGACGCTCGGAGGTGGTGCGACGGGCGTTGGGCGCCAGGCGCGGATCGGTTCCGCGGGGCGCCGTCATGAGTTCGGCCGCAGACGTCATGGTGGGCTCCCAGTCGAAGACGATGCTCTCGCCTTCGCCGATGACGACCGTGGATCCCTGCACTGCACCGAGGCGGAAGAGCTCGTCTTCGACGCCCAGCTTCTCGAGGCGATCCGCGAGATAACCCACGGCCTCCTCGTTCTGGAAGTCGGTCTGCTGAACCCATCGGACGGGCTTCTCGCCCAGGATGCGATAGATGTTGCCGTAGCTGCCACCCTCGACCCGGATCTCGAAGCCCTTCTTGGGGCCGCGCGGGCGAAGCACAACGCGCTCACGCGGGACCTCGGTCGCGGCGAGCTCTGCGCGGTGTGCGTCGACGATATCGCCGAGCGCATAGGTCAACTGGCGCAGGCCCTCGTGCGAGATGGTGGAGATGTCGAAGACGCGGAATCCGCGAGCCTCGAGGTCCGGACGCACGAGATCGGCGAGGTCGCGGGCCTCCGGCACGTCGATCTTGTTCAGCGCGATGAGCTGGGGTCGCTCGAGCAGCGGAGTCTGCCCCTCGGGGACCTCGTACGCGGCCAGTTCGCCGAGGATGACGTCGAGGTCGGAGATCGGGTCACGACCGGGCTCCAGCGTCGCGCAGTCGAGCACATGCAGCAGTGCGGTGCAGCGTTCGACGTGGCGGAGGAACTCCAGTCCGAGACCACGCCCCTCGCTCGCTCCCTCGATGAGTCCGGGGACATCGGCGACGGTGTAGCGCGACTCCCCCGCCTGCACGACACCGAGGTTCGGGTGGAGCGTGGTGAACGGGTACTCGGCGATCTTGGGGCGGGCCGCCGAGATCGCACCGATCAGGCTGGACTTGCCTGCAGAGGGATAGCCGACGAGAGCCACGTCTGCGACGGTCTTGAGCTCGAGGACGACATCGCCCTCGTCTCCCGGGGTGCCCAGAAGCGCGAATCCGGGCGCCTTGCGCTTCGGCGTCGCCAGCGCGGCGTTGCCGAGTCCGCCATGGCCGCCCTTCGCGACGACGAATCGCTCGCCGGGCTCGATCATGTCGATCAGAACATCGCCGGCCGCGTTCCTGACCACGGTGCCGACGGGAACGGGAAGCTCGAGGTCCTCACCCATGAACCCTGCACGGTGGTCGCCCATGCCGGGTCCGCCGTTGCCGGAGCTGCGGTGAGGCGAGTGGTGGTACGAGAGAAGCGTGCCCGTCTGGGTGTCGGCGATGAGAACGATGTCGCCGCCGTCACCGCCGTTGCCTCCATCGGGGCCGCCGAGCGGCTTGAACTTCTCGCGGTGCACCGAGACACAGCCGTTGCCGCCCTTGCCCGCACGCAGGTGAAGCGTCACGGTGTCGACGAAACTGACCATGTCTCTCTCCTCAATAAAGAACTCGGCCGGAACCGAGAGTTCGGCCGGCGATTCGGCCGGGAGCACATGTCCCGCCGAAAACGCAAATTCGGGACGGGCCGAAGCCCGCCCCGAATCGCATGACTACTGTCGTGCTGTGATCACTCAGCAGCGGCGACGATGTTGACGACCTTGCGGCCGCCCTTCGCGCCGAACTGCACCGCACCGGCGGCCAGAGCGAACAGGGTGTCGTCGCCACCGCGGCCGACGTTCACGCCGGGGTGGAAGTGCGTGCCGCGCTGGCGGACGATGATCTCGCCGGCGAGAACCTGCTGTCCACCGAAGCGCTTGACGCCAAGTCGCTGAGCGTTGGAGTCACGACCGTTACGGGTGGAGCTTGCGCCCTTTTTATGTGCCATGTCCTGGTCTCCTCGGTCTTACTTGATGCCGGTGATCTTGACGCGCGTGAGCTCCTGACGGTGGCCCTGGCGCTTCTTGTAGCCGGTCTTGTTCTTGTACTTCTGGATGATGATCTTCGGGCCGCGGAGGTTGCCGATGACCTCTGCCGTGACCTTGACCTTCGCCAGCGAGTCGGCGTCGGTGGTCACCGAGGCGCCGTCGACGAGCAGCACTGCGGCCAGCTCGATCTTCTCGCCCTGGGCAGCCTTGACACGGTCGAGCTGAACGATCGTGCCGACCTCGACCTTCTCCTGCCGCCCACCGGCGCGCACTACTGCGTAAACCACTTCATACCTGTTTCGTTGGGGAGCTCGCGGCTCCGATATCTCACGGGAAGACTGTTGCTTGCATGCGACGCTGGGCGACGGGCACGAACGCAAGACTCTCCGCTTCGACCGTCCAGGACGACGCGGCATACGCACCAAGGGACTACTTTACCGGATGCAGGACACTGTGGCAAAACGCGCCGCCTGGTGTGTCCGGTCATAGGCTGAACGAATGACCGTTCTCGTCGATGACCCCATCTGGCCCGCACACGGGCGCCTGTGGGCCCATCTCGTCAGCGACGACAGCCTGCAGGAGCTGCACGCCTTCGCGAGGTCGCACGACGTTCCTGCACGCGCCTTCGACCTCGACCACTACGACGTCCCCGAAGACCTCATCCCCCGGCTCCTCGCCGCCGGCGCACAGCATGTCGGCGGCAAGGAGCTGGTCAGGCGACTGATCGCCTCAGGACTGCGAGTCCCCGCCCGCGACCGGCGCTGACGGCTCCGAGTTCACGGAGATGGGCGTGCCGGTGAGCGCGGCGGTGGAGACACGGCGACGACCGCGTCCCTGCCCCGGAGCCTTCGGCTCGGGAAGCGCATCGAGCACGGAATCGAGCAGCGCCTCAGCCGGGGACTTGGGCGACTTGCGGTCGGATCCGCGCTTCTTGCGGGGCTTCTTGGCTCGCTCCTGCGTGGCGGGGGCTTCCGTCGTCGTCTCCGCGGCGGGAGCGGCGACCTCCGTCGGCTCGTCGGCGTTCGGAACGCGCGTCGAGGCCGCGATCTGCGCGAGCGCGGACTTCGCCCCCTCGGGGATGCTGTGCGTCGTCACCGCGGCGGGCGCCGAGTTCTGCGACTGGCCGTTGCCGCCGCGCTGGCGACGGTTGGACTGCGAGTTGCCGTTGCCATTGCCATTGCTGCTCGAGCGGTGCTTCACGACCGGGTCGTGGTGCACGATGACGCCACGACCGGCGCACACGTCGCACGCCTCGCTGAACGTCTCGAGCAGGCCGAGGCCGAGCTTCTTGCGGGTCATCTGCACGAGGCCGAGCGAAGTGACCTCGGCGACCTGGTGCTTCGTCCGGTCACGGCTGAGGCACTCGATCAGGCGGCGCAGCACGAGGTCGCGGTTCGATTCGAGCACCATGTCGATGAAGTCGACGACGATGATGCCGCCGATATCGCGCAGACGCAACTGGCGGACGATCTCCTCCGCGGCCTCGAGGTTGTTCTTGGTGACCGTCTCTTCGAGGTTTCCGCCCGAGCCGACGAACTTTCCGGTGTTGACGTCGACGACCGTCATGGCCTCGGTGCGGTCGATGACCAGCGAGCCACCGGACGGCAGCCAGACCTTGCGATCGAGCGCCTTCTCGATCTGCTCCGTGATCCGGAACACATCGAACGGATCACTCTCGTCCTCGTACGACTCGACGCGCTCGAGCAGATCGGGTGCGACGCTCTCGAGGTAGGCGCGGATGGTGCGCTGCGCGTCCTCGCCCTGGATCAGCATCTTCGTGAAGTCCTCGTTGAAGACGTCGCGGACGATCTTGACCAGAAGGTCGGGCTCGGCGTGCAGCAGCGCCGGCGCCTGCTGGCTCTCGACCTGCTTGCGGATGTGCTCCCACTGGCTGGTGAGCCGCTGAACATCGCGAGTGAGCTGGTCTTCGGTGGCACCTTCGGCCGCCGTGCGGACGATCACCCCGGAGGACTCGGGGAGAACCTCCTTGAGGATGCGCTTCAGGCGCGTGCGCTCGTTGTCGGGCAGCTTGCGGCTGATGCCGTTCATCGATCCGCCGGGCACATACACGAGGTAGCGACCCGGAAGCGAGATCTGGCTGGTCAGACGGGCACCCTTGTGGCCGATCGGATCCTTGGTGACCTGCACCAGGACGCGGTCGCCCGCCTTGAGCGCGAGTTCGATACGACGCGGCTGGTTGCCGGTCTCGACGCCATCCCAGTCGACCTCGCCGGAGTAGAGCACGGCGTTGCGGCCACGGCCGATGTCGACGAACGCGGCCTCCATGCTCGGCAGCACGTTCTGCACGCGGCCGAGGTAGACGTTGCCGATCAGCGAGGCGTCCTGGTTGCGCGCGACATAGTGCTCGACGAGCACGCCGTCTTCGAGGACACCGATCTGCGTCCGGCCGTTCTTGGAACGGACGACCATCTTGCGGTCGACCGACTCACGACGCGCGAGGAACTCCGCCTCGGTGACGACCGGACGCCGACGACCGGCATCCCGTCCGTCGCGACGGCGCTGCTTCTTCGCCTCGAGGCGCGTGGAACCCTTGATCGCCTTGGGCTCGGTGATGTACTCGACGACGCGCTGGCGGGGCTGGCGAGGTTCGTCACGCTGCTCACGCGGCTCGCGCTGCTCGACATCGTCGGAACCACCGCGACGGCGGCGGCCACGGCGGCCGGCCGGCTCCTCCGGCTCCCGCTCGGCGATGCGGTCGAACACGCGCTCGCGGCCCGGACGGGCCGGGAGCGGAAGGACCTCGGGAGCGTAGAAGTGCAGCTGCGTCGATACCTGAGAGACGAAGACCTCGGGCAGCAGCCCCAGCGACACGGCCGTGAGGGGCTGGGGCGCCTCGGGCTTCTCCTGGGCAGGCTCAGCAGCGGTCTCTTCAGAAGAGGCTTCGGCCGCGGGAGCGTCGACGGCAGGAGCGTCAGCAGCAGGAGCGTCAGCAGCAGGAGCGTCAGCGGCAGGAGTAGGAGCCTCAGCGGCAGGAGCGTCAGCGGCAGGAGCCTCAGCGGCAGGAGTAGGAGCCTCAGCGTCAGGAGCTGCCTCGGCGGAAGCCTCCGCAGGAGGTGCGTCCTCAGCAGGAGCATCCGCAGCAGGAGCATCCTCAGCAGGAGCATCCGCAGCAGGAGTCTCCTCCGCCGGAGAGGGCTCAGCGGTCGAACCCGCGCCGTCCTCCGAAGCATCGGACGTGCCGTCGGCCTCCGGAGCGTCGGCGACTACCTCTGCGGGTGCGTCAGCATCCGCAGAGAAGTCGAGGGTAGGGGCGTCGTAGTCATTGTTGTCATCGGCCATCTCTGGCTTGCTCCTCGCGCGGACACTTCGTGTTCCGCTAACTCTCATGCGGCACCCGCAGGTGCCGCGAACTCATTCGGTGTGCGACCGGCTCATGGCTCTGATCACGAGGGGCATACGGCCCCGAAGTCTGCGTCGATGCCCGCCGCGACAGGGTCGAGCGATGCATCACAGGCCATTATCGCACCAAGTGCGCCGGTTCGCGGCATCGTCGGGGCACTGAGTCGTTTTCTCCGGCGCGCTCACGCCCGATACATAGCGATCGCTGAGAGAATCCAGACATGAGCGAGCAGCGCACCCGCCCCGTCGTCTATGCCGTGTGGTTGATCATCGCGAGCGTCATCGGCTGGTTCGCCGCCTTCCAGCTCACGGTCGAGAAGTTCGTGCTTCTCGAGAACCCGACCGATGCCCTGGCCTGCGACGTCAGCCCCTTCATCCAGTGCAGCAAGAACCTGGGCTCGTGGCAGGGCGAGATCTTCGGCTTCCCCAACCCGCTGCTCGGACTGACCGGGTGGATGGCGCCGTTGGTCGTCGGGGTCGCGATCCTCGCTGGAGCCCGCTTTCCCCGCTGGTTCTGGGCTGCGTTCGGTGCCGGCATCACGTTCGCATTCGGACTCGTCTGCTGGCTGATCGGCCAGAGCCTGTATGCATCGAACCTCGGAGTGCTGTGCCCGTGGTGCATGGTGACCTGGGCCGTGACCATCCCGACGTTCTTCGCGACCATGCTGCATCTCACTCGGAACGGCACGTTCACCAAGAGCGAGAAGGCCCAGTCGCGTGCGGACAAGCTCATGGTCTGGGTTCCGCTGGCGACCATCCTGGCCTACGCGATCATCATCGTGATGGCTCAGCTGCAGGGTCTCGACTTCCTCGGCGAGATGGCGCGCATCATCTTCTGATTCCTCTCACCCCTGAATCGACGAAGCCCGCCGCACGATCTCGTGCGGCGGGCTTCGTCGTGAGCGGATCGGTCAGTCGAACCAGATGCCGAGCTCGCGTGCGGCCGACTCGGGGCTGTCCGAGCCGTGCACGAGGTTCTGCTGCACCTTGAGGCCCCAGTCGCGACCGAAGTCGCCACGGATCGTACCGGGTGCGGCGGTGGTGGGGTCGGTCGTGCCGGCGAGCGACCGGAAGCCCTCGATCACGCGGTTGCCCGCGAGGCGGATCGCGACGGACGGCCCTGAGAGCATGAACTCGAGGAGCGGCTCGTAGAACGGCTTGCCCTCGTGCTCGGCATAGTGCTCGGCCAGCAGGTCGCGGTCGGGCTCGACCAGGCGGATGTCGACGAGGGAGTATCCCTTCGCTTCGATGCGAGCCAGGATCGTGCCGGTGAGGCCGCGGGCGACACCATCGGGCTTTACGAGGACGAGGGTTTCTTCGGTGGCCATGTCATTCACTCTCTGTCTGAGTCTCGGTCGTGGGCCCGTCAGGACGTCGTGCGTCCAATCGGGCCCCCATGATCGTCGCATACCCCCACATGCCGCCGAAAACCACGACGACGAGCAGGATCGCGGGCACCAGGATAGCCGCCAGCGCGATGACGACCTGCAGGATCCACCCTGCGGTGATCGCCCAGGGCTTCGTGACCATCCCGGCGACGGCGATGCAGGCGAGTCCCACGACCGCACCGCCGACGATCCCCCACCACTGCGGGATGCCGGCAGGCAGCGACTTGAGACCGAAGACCGTGAGACCCGCGAGGAAGACGACGATCGACTCGAACCCGAGCACGATCGGCGCCAGCTTCTGCACGAGCGTGCGGGGCGGACGCGGAGGACGCGCAGACGGGGAGACGGCGGTCATGCGCGCCACCCGGACTTCCAGTCCTCTGCCTCGGCGAGGGCGATCGCCTCGCCCGCGAGCACGACCGACCCGGCGATCACGACGGCTCGGCGATCGGACGATGCCGCCCATTCCCGTGCGGCATCAGCAGCCTCAGCGAGGGTCGGATGGACGGTCGCACGCTGTCCCGTCGCCTCGACGAGGTCGGCGATGAGATCCGCGTCGCTCGCGCGGTCGGACTCCGGCGCGGTGGCGAAGACGTGCGCTGCTGCAGGTGCGAGCTTCGCGACGATGCCGGCGGCGTCCTTGTCGGCGAGCACACCCAGCACGACGCCCCACTCGTCGAAGTCGAAGCTGTCGTCCATCGCGAGAACGAGCGCGGCGGCGCCGTGCGGGTTGTGCGCGGCATCGACGATCACCGTCGGAGCGATCCCCAGCAGCTGAAGACGTCCGGGCGAGGTCGCTCCCTGGAGCCCCTCGGAGATGATGTCGGCGGCGATCGGCTGCTCGGCGCCTCCGATCAGCGACTCCACGGCGGCGACCGCGAGGGCGGCGTTGTGCCCCTGGTGAGCACCGTACTGCGGCAGATACTCCTCGACATAGGCGCCGGCGAGTCCGCGGATGGTCAACAGCTGTCCACCGACGGCGAGCTTCTGGTCGGCGAGTCCGAACTCCTCACCCTCGAACGCGATCGTGGCGTTCTTCTCGGCGGCGACGCGACGCAGCACTTCAGCGGCCTCTGCGGGCTGCTGCGCCGAGACGACGGCCGCGCCTTCCTTGATGATCCCCGCCTTGACCGTCGCGATCTCGGCGATCGTGCCTCCGAGACGATCCGCGTGGTCGATGTCGATGGGCGCGAAGACCGCCACGTCGCCGTCCGCCGTGTTGGTCGAGTCCCACTCGCCCCCCATGCCCACCTCGAGCACGAGCACGTCGACAGGGGCATCGGCCACGGCCACGAAGGCGAGCACGGTGAGCAGCTCGAAGAACGTGAGCGGCTCCTCCCCTGCGGCCTCGAGCTCGGCGTCGACGATCTCGACGAAGGGCTCGATCTCATCCCACGCGTCGGCGACGGCGGCATCCTCGATCGGCTCGCCGTCGATCATGATCCGCTCGGTGAAGCGCTCGAGATGAGGACTCGTGAACAGCCCGGTGCGCAGCCCGTGCGCCCGAAGCAGAGTCTCGATCATCCGAGCCGTCGACGTCTTCCCGTTGGTCCCCGTGATGTGCACGACGCGATAGGTGCGCTGCGGGTCGTCGAGGTATGTGAGGATGCGCGCGGTGCGCTCCTTGCGCGGCTGCACCCAGCGCTCCCCCGCGCGGCTCAGCAGCGTCTCGTAGACGGCATCCGCCCTGTCACGTGCGCTCATGCGCTCGGCTCCTCGATGTTCGTGTCGATCGTGACGATGATCGGACGCTTGTCGGCGCCCAGCGCGGTCGCCCCGCTGCGGAACACGCCGCCTCCCGGGCTGGTGACGTCCTGCACGAGAGCGTTCATCTCGTCGGTGGCCTGCACAGCGAACGCCACGGCCAGGGTCTCCCCTGCGATCAGCTCCGCATGCGCCTGCAGCGCCTCGGCGTCGTCCGGGCTCACGTTGAGCGCGAGCACGATGCGATCGCTCACGTCGAGGTCAGCGTTCTTGCGGGCCTCCTGCACGACGCGGATCGCGTCGCGGGCGAGTCCCTCCGCCTCGAGCTCGGGTGTCGTCTGCGTATCGAGCAGCACGACGCCCCCCGTCGGCACGAGGGCGAGAGCCTCGCCCTCCGGACGACCGGCGGTCTCGAGTGCGAGCTCGTACTCCGACGGCTCGAGAGCGATACCGCCCGCGGTGACGACGCCGTCGCTCTCCGACCAGTCGCCTGCCTTCGCGGCTTTGATCACGGTCTGCACGTTCTTGCCGAGCCGCGGGCCAGCGGCACGCGCGTTGACGCTGAGCCGGTGGCTGATGCCGTAGTCCGCAGCAGTCGTCTCCGACTGCGGGACGAGCTCGACCGACTTGACGTTGAGCTCCTCGCGGAGGATGTCCTCGAACTGGCCGAGCGTCCCTGCCAGCGGTGACACGACCGTGAGGCGGGCGAGCGGCAGACGCACGCGCAGCTTCTCCTTCTTGCGCAACGCGTTGCCGACGCTCGAGAGCTCGCGGACGGCATCCATGGCATTCCGGATCTCGTCGGCGGCGGGGAATGCGGTGGCGTCAGGCCAGTCCTGCAGGTGCACGCTGCGTCCGCCTGTGAGCCCCTGCCAGACGCGCTCGCTGACGAGCGGCACGAGCGGAGCCGCGACGCGGGTCAGGGTCTCGAGCACGGTGTAGAGCGTGTCGAAGGCCTCGGTGTTCGAGCCCTCCCAGAACCGGTCGCGCGAGCGGCGGATGTACCAGTTGGTGAGAACCTCGGCGAAGTCGCGCAGACGAGCGGACGCCGTCGTCGAGTCGAGTCCCTCGAGGTCCGCCCGCACGTCGCGCACGAGGTCGCCGAGCCGAGCCAGGATGTACCTGTCGAGCACGTCGGTCGAGTCCGTGCGCCAGGTCGCCTCGTAGCCGCCCGGCTTGGCCGCGTTCGCATACGTCGCGAAGAAGTACCACGAGTTCCACAGCGGAAGCAGGAACTCGCGGACGCCCGAGCGGATGCCCTCTTCGGTGACCGCGAGGTTGCCACCGCGCAGCACGGAGCTCGACATGAGGAACCAGCGCATCGCGTCGGAGCCGTCGCGGTCGAGCACCTCGGAGACATCCGGATAGTTGCGCAGCGACTTCGACATCTTGTAGCCGTCGTTGCCCAGCACGATGCCGTGGCAGCTGACACCGGTGAAGGCCGGACGATCGAAGAGCGCGGTCGACAGCACATGCATGACGTAGAACCAGCCACGCGTCTGCCCGATGTACTCGACGATGAAGTCGGCGGGTGCGTGCGTGTCGAACCACTCCTGGTTCTCGAACGGATAGTGCACCTGCGCGTACGGCATCGAACCCGAGTCGAACCACACGTCGAACACGTCCTCGATGCGGCGCATCGTGCTCTTGCCGGTGGGGTCGTCGGGGTTCGGACGCGTGAGGTCGTCGATGTAGGGGCGGTGCAGGTCGATCTCGCCCTCGGGGTTGCGCGGCAGCGTGCCGAAGTCGCGCTCCATCTCTTCGAGAGAGCCGTATGCGTCGATGCGCGGGTACTCCGGGTCGTCGCTCTTCCAGATCGGGATCGGCGAGCCCCAGTAGCGGTTGCGGCTGATCGACCAGTCGCGCGCCCCCTCGAGCCACTTGCCGAACTGGCCGTGCTTGACGTTCTCGGGCACCCAGGTGATCTGCTCGTTGTTCGCGAGCAGGTCGTCCTTGATGTCGGTGACACGGATGAACCAGCTCGACACGGCCTTGTAGATCAGGGGGTTCCGGCAGCGCCAGCAGTGCGGGTACGAGTGCACGTAGCTCTGCTCGCGCAGCAGTCGTCCCT
Source organism: Microbacterium sp. MEJ108Y (assembly GCF_000834175.1). Lineage (NCBI taxonomy): Bacteria > Bacillati > Actinomycetota > Actinomycetes > Micrococcales > Microbacteriaceae > Microbacterium > Microbacterium sp. MEJ108Y. The sequence continues at coordinate 154,822 of NZ_JXQX01000007.1, forward strand.
CGGCGCGGAGCAGACGGATGAGCGGCGTGTTCGCATCCATCCAGAGCTGGCCGGCGACGTCTGTGACGTTCGGCAGGAAGCGCCCGCCGTCGTCGAGCGACAGGATCGTCGGGATGCCGGCGGCACCGGCGACCCGCTGGTCGTCCTCACCGTAGGCCGGAGCCTGGTGGACGATGCCGGTGCCGTCACTGACGGTGACGTAGTCGTCGACCAGGATGCGCCAGGCGTTCTCGGTGCCGTAGGTCTCGGCGTCGGCGTAGTAGTCGAAGAGTCGGTCGTAGGTGACGTCCTCCAGGTCGGCTCCTCGCACCGTCGCGTCGACAGCGGCGAGCGCGTCGTCGAGGCTCTCGTAGCCGAGGTCCTTGACGTAGCCGCCGAGCAGCTCGCGTGCGAGGAGGTAGCGATGAGAGGACGCCTCGACTGCGGCATCCGCCGTTCCGGCGATCTGGTGCACGTCCGCCGCTCCACCGGGACCTGCCGGGAGCACGACGTACTCGATGTCGGGTCCCACGGCGAGCGCGAGGTTGGTGGGGAGGGTCCAGGGCGTGGTCGTCCAGGCGAGCGCGCGCACGGCGGTGAGTCCGAGGGCCTCGGCCTTCGCGCCTGTCAGCGGGAACGTGACGGTGACCGACGGGTCCTGACGGTTCTGGTAGACGTCGTCGTCCATGCGCAGCTCGTGCGCCGACAGCGGGGTCTCATCGCGCCAGCAGTACGGCAGCACCCGGTAGCCCTCGTAGGCGAGCCCCTTGTCGAACAGCGTCTTGAACGCCCAGAGCACGCTCTCCATGTAGCCGAGGTCGAGCGTCTTGTACCCGCGCTCGAAGTCGACCCAGCGAGCCTGACGCGTGACGTAGTCCTGCCACTCGTGCGTGTACTTCAGCACCGAGTCCTTCGCTTTCGCGTTGAAGACGTCGATGCCCATCTCTTCGATCTGGCTCTTCTCGGTGATGCCGAGCTGCTTCATGGCCTCGAGCTCAGCGGGCAGACCGTGCGTGTCCCAGCCGAAGACGCGATCGACCTTCTTGCCGATCATGGTCTGGAAGCGGGGGAACACATCCTTGGCGTACCCGGTGAGCAGGTGCCCGTAGTGCGGCAGGCCGTTGGCGAACGGCGGGCCGTCGTAGAAGACCCACTCGTCGTTGCCCTCGCGCTGCTCGATCGAGGCGCGGAAGGTCTGGTCGGTCTCCCAGAAGTCGAGCACTTCGCGCTCGATCTGGGGGAACCGAGGGCTCGGTGCGACGGAGGCAGCCTGGTCGGCGGCGGGGCCGAAGGAGGAACGCGGGTAGGTCATGTCGTCTCGCAGGAGTCGTGGCGGATGCTGCTGCGAGGACGATCCGTCCGGAATCTCATCCCGGGGAACCGCGGTACCACCTCGCGTGCCGCGCCTCACGGCGGAGCCACTCTCACTGCGGCTGTGACGGGCCTGCCCCGCTCGGTTCTACTGAGTCGACCCGTGCGAGCCCGACCGTTCTTCCGAGAGCTCCCCGGTGATGTCCGGATCGATGCTCGTGTCTCCATTGTACGCGCGGCGGCGGGGGTGCGCCTCCTGAGCACTCTGGGCGCTGTCGCACCCACCCCCTACCCTCGAAGCATGGCCCGCTCCCCCGAATCCCCCGTGGCTCCCCGCGTCTCGCCGCCCGACCTTCCGCGGGAGTTCACGCCCGCCGCAGCACATCGCAGCGCCGATCTGATCGCAGCGAGTCTCGATCTCGAGGGCACGGTCGACCTCGCCCATGCCTCGCTCGAGCAGTGCACGGTCGCCGCCGATGCCGACGCGGTCGACCTGACAGGTGCCACGCTCATCGACGTCGACCTCACCGGCGTGCGGATCGCATCGCTCAAGATGCGGGATGCGAGCATCCGCCGCGTGCGCATCAGTGGGGGCCGCATCGGCACGCTCGATCTGAGCAGCGCTCGCATCGACGAGCTGCTGCTCAGCGACGTGCGCATCGACTATCTCAATCTCGGGGCGGCGAAGGCCACCGACATCGAGATCCGCGACTGTGGCATCCGCACCCTCGACATGCCTCAGGCCGAACTCACGCGCGTGGGCTTCACCGGCAGTCGTTCTGACGAGGTCGACACCCGGGCGATGCGGGCCAGGCACGTCGACCTCCGCGGACTCGACGCCTCTGCGTTCCTCGATGCGAACAGCCTGCGAGGCACGACGCTCACCGGTTTCCAGGTGCAGCAGCTCGCGCCGCTGCTCGCGGCGGGGATCGGCATCCAGGTCATGGACTGACGGGCCGGTTCGCCTCGAGCAGCTCCCGGGTGAACGGATGCTGCGGCGCGGCGAACACGTCGGTGACCGCTCCCTGCTCGACGATCACGCCGTCCTGCATCACGAGCACCTCGTCGGCCACCGCGCCGACGACATCGAGGTCGTGCGACACGAAGATCATCGTCAGCTCCCGTTCGCGCTGGAGGCGCAGCAGGAGCTGCAGCACCTTCTCACGCACCGAAGGGTCGAGAGCCGATACCGGCTCGTCGAGAACCAGCACCTCGGGCTCTGCGGCGAGCGCCCGCGCGATCGCCGCGCGCTGACGCTGCCCGCCCGACAGGGCGATGGGTCTGCGGCTCGCGAGCGTCGGGTCGAGATCGACCTCGGCGAGAAGCTCCACCACTCGAGCCGCTCGCTGCTGACGAGGCACACCCCCGGCGGCGAGCGCCTCTCTCAGCGATCTCCCGATCGTCCATCGCGGGTCGAAGGCACCGAGAGGATTCTGGTGCACGAGCTGCACCCGGTGCTGTCCGATCCACCGCAGGCCTCCGTCGTCCGCATCCTCGACGCCCACGATCATTCGCGCCAGCGTCGTCTTGCCCGATCCCGATTCCCCGACGATGCCGAGTGTGCGTCCGGCGGCCACGGAGAACGACGCGTTCTGCACCGCGACGAGATCGCCGAACGCCTTCGTGACCCCGGCGGCGACGAGCACGGGCTCGGCCGTGCCTTCACGCTCTGCGCGAGGCTCGTGGATCGTGGCGGCGATGAGCTGACGGGTGTACTCGTGCTGCGGCTTCTCGAGCACCTCATCGACGGGCCCTGACTCGACGACGATGCCGTTGCGCATCACCAGCACCCGATCCGCGATTCTGCGCACGGCCGCGAAGTCGTGACTGATGAACACGATGGCGGTGCCCGCATCGGCGATGTCTCGCAACAGCCCGAGGATCCTCGCCTGCACGGTGGCATCGAGCGCAGTGGTCGGCTCGTCGGCGACGAGGACTGCGGGTTCGGCCGCGATGGCCGAGGCGATCAGCGCTCTCTGCCGGAGCCCTCCGGAGAGCTGATGCGGATACTGGCGTGCCCGCCGGGCAGCGTCGGGCATCCAGACCCGGTGCAGCAGGTCCTGCACCTTTTCGCGCAACGCGGCCCGCCCGGTCGCGAGTCCGTGCAGACGAAGCGGCTCGGCGATCTCCGAGCCCAC